>JBDNCL010000056.1:0-13741 GCA_046719655.1 Fimbriimonadaceae bacterium | reverse complement strand
AGGCGCCTGTTGAGGCGCGTCGGGTTCGCGGTCCGCGAGGCCGAACAGGGGTGTTGCGGCGCCCTGCACGCCCACAACGGATATCTCGAAGAAGGCTTTGCCATGAGCCGAAAGCTGGCGGCCCAACTGCCGGGCGACCTGCCGATCGTCGTCAATTCGGCCGGGTGCGGAAGCCACATCCGGGAACAGGAGGTCTTCGAAGGCCGAGGAATCGACATCTCCCAGTTCCTCCTGCGTGAGGGGCTCGAAGGACAGCTGGCCGAGTCGCCCGGTTTCCAAGCTCGGTTGACCTACCACGACGCGTGCCACCTCGCCCACGGACAGCAGATCCGGACCGAGCCGCGCCGCCTTCTCAAGTCCATCCCAAAAGTCGATTTCGTCGAGCTGCCGGAGTCGGACATGTGTTGCGGAAGCGCGGGAATCTACAACATTCTGCAACCCAAGATGGCCCGCGAGCTCCTCGAACGCAAGTGGCGGAACGTCGAGCACACCGAGAGCACCATCGTCGCCACCGGGAACCCGGGGTGCCACGCCTGGATCGCGCAAGCCTCGCGCGAACACCCGGGCGGCGTGCGCGTCCTCCACACGATCGAGGTGCTGGAGGCCTCGTTCTCCGGCTGGGCGGCGTTCGATCAGGCGGTCTGAAACTGCCGGACCCGCTCGACGAAGTTTGCAACGATGCGGATGCCCTCTTCCGTCATCACCGACTCGGGGTGGAACTGGACGCCCTCGATCGGGAGCGACTCGTGCCGCATCCCCATCACCTCGCCGTCGTCCTCGGACGTCGCCGTCACCACGAAACCGGCCGGAACCGTGTCCCGCGTCACGACCAGAGAGTGGTAGCGGATGCCCCGGAAAGGGTTCGGCATCCCGGCGAACAGTCCCTTTCCGTCGTGACGGATCCTCGACGACTTGCCGTGCATGATCGTTCGGGCCTGGGCGACCGTGCCCCCGGCCGCGTGCCCCATCGCCTGGTGTCCGAGGCAAACCCCAAAGATCGGAACCTGGAATCCGGACTCTCCCGCGAGCGCGAGTCTCAGAACGTCGAGGCAGACCCCCGATTCCTTCGGCGTGCACGGCCCCGGCGACAGCAGGATGCCGTCCGGGTGCATCGCCTCGATCTCCGACGCCGCGATCTCGTCGTTTCGACGGACTTCCACCCGCGTCCCGCACTGGCCGAGGTACTGCACCAGGTTGTACGTGAAGCTGTCGTAATTGTCGATGACGAGGATCATTTCGCGTTCCGGGGAGGGCGTGACCGTGTTGGCAAGATACCCGTTCGGGCGTCCGGTCGAAGCTTCGACCCTCCTCGCACTCCTTTGGCGCGCCTCGACCGGGGCCGGCGGGCCGACGCCGCCACCGGGTTCTGCCCCCGAGCCGTCGGTTCTTCTCGTTCGGCCAGAAGACGGGAAGAACGTTCCCGAACCGACCTGGGGACGGGAGGCCCAACCGGAACGAACCGAGCCTTTCCAGCCCCTTGGTCGCCAGATCGTTTCAGACCGCCGAACCCGTGGTCGAACCCGGATCCGGCGATCAGCCCGGACCCAACGTGGACCGAGTCGATCCCGCACCCCCCAACACCGCCCGCGACCGGACGGGAACAACGGTCGAAAGACGGTCGACAACGTCTTGCCGGAACGCGGGACCGACGGCCGTGCGCCTTCCCCGAACGGCCGAAGGAGCCGGGGCTGGTAAGGTTGTCGGCATGCCCGTGTTCGAGATCCGCGAAGCCCGGCCGGCCGACGTCGACACCCTCATGGCCCTGATCGGCGACCTCGCCGAATACGAGCGACTGAGCGATCAGTTCGTGGGGACGGCGAAGCAGCTGCACGACTCCCTCTTTGCCGAAGACCGGACCGCTTACGCTCTGCTGGCCTTCGAAGACGACGTCCCGGTCGGTTATGCGATCTACTTCTTCAACTTTTCGACCTTCCTCTGCCGGCGCGGCCTGTACGTCGAGGACATCTACGTCGAACCGAACCGTCGCGGTCGCGGCTACGGAAAGAGGCTGCTCGCCCGTCTGGCCGACATCGCGGTCGAAAAGCAGTGCGGTCGGATGGAGTGGGCGGTCTTGGACTGGAACGAACCCTCCATCCGGTTCTACGAGAGCCTGGGCGCGCGCCCCCTGTCGGACTGGACCACCTACCGCGTCGAAGGGGACGGGATCGCCGCCATCGCCCGATCCGGTCAGCCGCCCGTCTAGACCGCCTACTCCGAGCGGAGCAGGTGCCGGAATTTCTCCCGAAACTTGACGACCTTCGGCGCGATCACCACCTGACAGTATCCGGCGTTCATCCGGCTGCGCTCCATCAGGCTCGCCGACTCGAACCTCCGGAAGTAGTCCTGATGGTACTCCTCCGCCCGCGTGTAGTTGCGGAGCGGCTCCAGCGTCGTCACGACGGGGCGCGGCCAGATCTTGGCCTCGTCGATCGCTCGGATCACGCGCTCTCCCAGCGCCCGCTCGTCCTCGTTGGCGTAAAAGATCACGGAACGATACTGGGGACCGACGTCGTCGCCCTGCCGGTTCTTCGTGGTCGGGTCGTGCATGGTGAAGAAGATGGTCAGGATGTCCTCCGCCGAAACTTTGTCCGGGTCGAACGTGACCTTGACCACCTCGGCGTGACCCGTCAAACCGGTCAGGACCTGCTGGTACGTGACGTTGGGCGAGTCGCCGCCCGCGTAGCCCACCTCGACCGCGGTGACCCCCTTGACCATCTCGAACAGCGGTTCGAGGCACCAGAAGCAGCCGCCGCCGAGCACGAGCGTGCGCACGTTGGCCGGCGCGCCCAAGCCCGAATCGGACGGGGCCGCGGACGCGGCGACCGAGGAACCCGCCGCACCCGGACCCGAGGCAGACAGAGCGGCAAGTGCGGCGGCACCGGCGGCGACGGCGGCTACGGCGAGCGGACCCATACGCATACTCTAGCAAGTACGGACGCCGCTCCGCATTCGTTTCCGCGGCGCACGGACCGACGGCGGGGCTCGGCTAGAATGACCCCGAAGCCATGCGCCCGCGGGTCTCCCCACGCCTCGATCGGTACGCCGCCACTCTTTTTCCGGACGAATCGGAGAGACGGGCCTTCTGCCGCGCGCTGACCGAAGGCGTGACCCGCGAACAGGCGATCGTGGTTCTCGATTCCCGACCCGAAATCGGCGCGTTTCCGCGTCGACCGGCTCTGGACTGGCAACCCGAATTCGTCGTGCGGTTGGCCGACGACTTTCGCCCCGGGCGCCACCCCCTTCACGAAAAGGGAGCCTATTACGTTCTCGACCTGTCGTCCGTCTTTGCCGCCACCCCGCTGGTCCACCTGCCGCGACTCCCCGACCGCATCCTCGACGTCTGCGCCGCCCCGGGCGGCAAGTCGGTTTTCGCTTGGCGGGCCCTCCTTTCCCAACGGAGCGACCTCTCCCGCTCGCCGGACGACGACGGAAACGTCGCCCTGCTCGCCAACGAGACGATCCGGAAGCGGACCGGGACCCTCATCGCGAACTTCGAGAGGTGCCGGATCGCCGGCTCCGCCGTGGGCTCGGCCGACCCCTCGGTATGGTCTCGCCGGTGTCCGGCCGCGTTCGACCTCGTGATGGTCGACGCTCCCTGCTCCGGGCAATCCCTGTTGGCCAAGGGCGAAGAGGCGCCGGGGTGCTTCCAGCCCGCGATGATCGACATGAACGTCGGCCGCCAGCGGCGCATCGTCGGGCACAGCGCCCGCTGCCTGCGCCCCGGAGGATTCCTTCTGTACATGACGTGCACGTTTTCGAAGAAGGAGAACGAAGGCGTCGTCGAGTGGCTGTTGCGCCAGTACCCGAACCTCGAGTGTGTGGCCACCCCCGCCTTGGCCGCCTTCCAGAGCCCGTACGCCGAATTCCCCTGCTACCGCCTCTTCCCCCAATCGGGACTCGGCGCGGGCGCGTTCAGCGCGTTGCTGAGGCTCCCCGAAGATTCCGAACCGATCGTCGGTCCGTCCGAGACCGACTCGGAGCCGGTCGGGTTTCAGTCCGACTCCGAGTCCGGCGAAGCCCCGGCCGGCAGCCGCTTCGCCATCCGACCCGACCGTCTCGACCGAAGCCGTTGGGAACCGCGTCCAAACGACCCGGTGCCCGCAGACGCGCGGTTCGACCCCCCCGTGTTCTGGCGTTACGGTGCCGAGCGAGCGGACCGGACGCCGACGGATGCCGGCGCGCGCCCGGTTGCCGCGCCTTCGGCCGGCTCCGACGCCCCCGCCGCGGCCGGGAGCGAGCGCGGCCGGAGCGCGGGAAAGGGGCGGCGCACCGCGAGCCGCCCGAAACGGGCGGGGCGCAGAGGGCGCGGTGGGTCCGGACGGGGGCGACGATAGCCTTGGGTATACTCTCGCGCCGACCCTCTTACGGGAGCCCGCCATGAAGCGCACCTACCAACCGAACAACCGCCACAAGAAGAAGACCCACGGCTTCCGCGTCCGCATGCGATCGACCGACGGTCGGAACGTGATTCGCCGACGACGACTCCGTGGGCGCGCTCGCCTCACCCACTAGACCGGGACCCTCGCCGGTACGCTTCGACCGCATCTACACCGAAGGTCGGCGCGCGTCCGGCACATGGGTTCGGGTGATCGGACTCCCGACCCCCGGCGGCGGCTTTCCGACGCTGGGGTTTGCTGTTTCCCGCAAGGTCGGCTGCCACGCGCGGAGAAACCGGCTGCGGCGGCGCCTCCGCGAAGCGGCGCGCCTCTCGTGGTCGATGTTGCGGCCGGACCTTGACTACGTGGTTTCGGCCCACGAGTCGGCGTCGACGGCCGCATTCACCGCGTTGGTCGACGATTTGGCTTCAACTCTCGCCAAGGCCAACGCGCGCTGGCCCGAGCCCGACCCCGGCCCGCGTTCCGGGGAGGGACCTCCTCTTGGCTGACCGTCCGCGAAAGCCGCGCCGGCCGGCCGGCCGGGCTCTGGGCGTGTTTCTGATCCGCGTCTACCAGAGGACGACGCGGTGGATGCCGCCGACCTGCCGCTATACCCCTTCGTGCTCCCAATACACCCTCGAAGCCATCGAGCGGTACGGACTGTTGAAGGGGAGTTGGATGGGCCTTAAGCGCATAGCGAGGTGCCATCCGTTCCACCCCGGGGGGCACGATCCGGTACCCTAAGGCCTGGACCGGGGTTGTCCCTGGGCTCCGCGCCGTTCACACCCGCTTCCCGCACCCACCTCTCGATGAGTACTCCCGCACCGCGACGCTCCAACCTGATGAACACGCTGCTCCTGGCAGCCGTGATCTATCTGGGTCTGACCCTGTTCATCATGCCGGGCAACCGGACCGACAACCGGTCCCCCGAGGACTTCAAGCAGGCTCTCGCCGCCGAAGTCGACACCCTCCGAAACGAGGCGGCCACCCGCGGTGTGCCGACCGGCGTCATCCTGGACGAGTGGACGAGGAGCGGGCGCCAAGTCCAGCTCAAACAGAAGGTCGGGTCGCTCAGCGTTCAGGACAGCCTGGCCCAGTTTCGGCTCATCAACGAGTTCGTGATGGATCAGACGGCGGCGGCGTTCCTGCCCTTCTACCAGTCCAAGGTCGACGCCCTGATCCGCGCCAGCGTCGAGAAGCCCGAAAACGCCGACCGGCTCCGAATCGAGGGCGTTCTGCTCGCCGCCCACACCCAGTTCAAGGCCGGTCTCAACCGGGGAGATTTCGGGCGCCTCAATCAGGCCTACCTGACGCTCCAGGGACCCAGCAAGCAGTTTGCCGGCTCCAAGGACTGGACGGAAACGATCTACGAGCTGCCGGCATCCGGGGGCCGGCATGCGTTCCGCGGAACCGGCCAAGAGCTGTACGATCGGGTGGTCGCCGAGTTGAACCGTCGGTCGAAGAGCGATCTGATCTTGGGGTTCATCCCGGGCTATCGGATCATCGACTCGCTGGTCGCACTCACGGGTCGAATCCCGGGGTTCAGCTACGCGTTCGCCGCGTTTCTCCTGGCGGGAATCGTCCGCGGCATGGTCTGGCCTCTCGCCCAGAAGCAGTATATGTGGGGCCGCCAGATGGCCCGGCTCCAACCCCTGGTGAAGGAGCTTCAGGAGAAGTTCAAAGACAAGAAGACGGGGCAGATCAAGGACATGCAGGGCTACCAGCAAGCCTCGATGGCCCTGTACAAGGAGTACGGCTTCAACCCTCTGGCCGGCTGCTGGCCCATGTTCATCCAGGTCCCGTACTTCCTGCTCATCTATCAGTGCATGGTCCACTACCGGTTCGAGTTCCAGAAGGGCACGTTCCTCTGGATCAACCCGGACCTCAGCGCGGCGACGCGCGGGTGGATCGCGCCCAACCTGGGGCAGATGGACTACATCCTGATCGTCGTCTACGCGATCTCGATGATCGTCACCACCCTGTTGACCCCAGTCAGCGACCCGACCAACGCCCGCCAACAGCGGATCATGGGAGTAGCGATCGCCGCGATCTTCTCGGTGATGATGTTCTTCTATCCGCTGCCTTCCGCGTTCGTGCTGTACTGGGTCTTCACCAACGTGTTCGCCACGCTTCAGATGCTTCGGGCCTACCGGATGCCGCTGCCCCCGCTCGTGAAGGTCAACGCCCCCGCCGGCGGACTGTATCCCGTCGATCCGAGCCTCTCGAACGGCGTTCCGAAGACCGGTGCGCCCGTTCGCCACAAGCCCAAAAAGCGAAAGTAGTCGGGGCGATCGCTCGGGCCGAGTCTCCGCTTCGGAGACAAACCCGGTAAAGTGCAACTACAAAGGTTTATGCAGGTGATCGAACTCACGGCCAACAGTGTTGAGGCGGCGACGAAAGAAGCTGCAGAAAAGCTCGGCGTCTCGCCGGATCAGCTGACGGTGACCGTCCTTCAACAGAAGAAAGGTCTCTTCGGCGGCAATTCGGTAACCGTTCGCGCCGAGATCGCGTCGTCCAAACCCGAAGCTCCGAAGAAAGGACGGGCGGCCAAGGAACCCAAAGCCTCCGAGTCTGAACTGGAGACCGTTGCCGAACCGGCGGCCGAGCCCGAAGCTCCCGCCAAGAAGCCCCGTGCCCGCAAGGCGAAGACGGAAGAGACGCCCATCGTGGCGACGGCGACGGAAACCGGCGGCGACGACGAGGGCGAAAGGGTCGCCGAGGTCGAAGCGACCCTCGACGACGCCGAACAGATCGCCCTCGCCCTGCGAGAGCTTCTCGCGAAGACCGGGATGGACCTCTCGGTTCGCGTCGTCGGAGTCAACGGCCGGTACGCCAACATCGAGCTGGACGGTAAGGACGTCGGCCACCTCATCGGGAAGCACGGCGAAGTCCTGAACGCGCTCCAGTACCTCACCAACATCATGGTGACCCAGCGCTTCAAGAACGGCGTCCGCGTCACGCTCGACGGCGGCAACTACCGTCAGCGCCGGGAAGCCAGTCTCAAGAACCTCGCCGAGAGGATCGCTTCGGAAGTTCGCGCCCGCGGGCAGGAAGCCGTCCTCGACGCTCTTCCTGCGTTCGAGAGGCGGATCATCCACAAGGCTCTTTCGGAGATGGAAGGCGTCACCACCTACAGCGAAGGCGAAGAGCCGAACCGCTGCGTCGTGATCGCTCCAGCCGACTAGGGCCCGCCCGGAAACGCGGCGGCGGGGGACGTCGGGAGGCGTCCCCCGCCCCTTCTTCCCAGTCTACGATCCGCGCATCCGACGAAGATGGTCGGCCAGCCACGGAGCGAGGGTTTCGAGCTCGAACGACGGCCAGTTCTGCGGATCGCCGATCTGGAAGAGGGTGACGCCCAAAACGTAGTCGTCCTTCTGAAGCTCCGTCTCGAACCACTTCAGCCAGTCCTGGAACTGCTGGGCCGTCCCGCGGGCCAGCCACCCGTCGGTGTCCTTGTTGCCCGCGTAGTCCACGCCCCCCTCGGTGAGAATCAAGGGCATGTCGGCCAGGTGCGGCTTGAGTCGAACCGCGATCTCCCTGAGCTTGCGGTACCGAAACGCATACCACTGCTCCTTCTCCATGTCGGTCGAGTAGTGGATCGTGTAGCTGTGGTAGCCCCAGGTCCCCCCGAGCCGATGGGCGGCCTCCATGGCGGGCAGAAACTCGCGCCAGATCGCCTCCATCTCTTCCGGGCTGCCGCCCGGGTTCCCAACCGCGATGCTGCCGATGTTGGACCGCCACCCGTCGCGCGCCAAGATCCCCGCCAGCTTGATCCAGAACCGGTTGAACCAGCGGGCCGCCTCGACGCTCTCGAAGGCGGGCGTCGAGTCGTATTCGTTCGGCCCCTCGACGTAGTCGATCATCGCCCTCTCCTCGGGCGCGAGCTTGTTCAGCGGCCCCTCGAGGACTTGGGCGTAGAATTCGCGCGCCGCCTGCTCGGGAATGACGTTCAGGCCCCACGTGCGCGGCGTCCAGACTCGGGCGACCACGATGCCGTCGGGAAACATCCGCTTGTACTCGGCCATCGCCCGAAGCATGTTCGGGTCGAAACCGTGTTCCAGACCGAGAATCTTGATCACCCGCGGACCCGAGGCGAGGATCTGGCGGATGCCTTCGGTGTAGCCGGCGCCCAGAAGGTGCACGCCCAGCTTGCTTTCGCTCATCTGGACCGAACTGGTCGCCAACACCGCGGCGAGAACGGCGCCGATCATGGCTTGATCATAACCGATTGCGACGCCGGCTGGCTGTCGCCGTTTTGGAGGGCGTCGATCCGGCCGTGCCGAAGGCGAGCCCCTGACTCCGACTCGAGTCCGGGCCCCGTCGAACCCGGGCCGAACGGACGCCAGGTGCCATAATCTGGCCGGACTCCGGTCCAAACGAGGTTTCCACACACCATGAAGGTCAGCATCATCGGAGGAGGCGGTCGCGTTGGTTCCGACGCGGCTTTTTGTTTGCAGATGGGCGGCATCGTCCGCGAAATCGTTCTGGTCGACATGAACCAGGACATGGCCGCCGGCGAGGCCCTCGACCTTCGCCACGGATCGGCCCTGACGTCCAGCCAGACGATCCGGTCGGGCGACTACGACGCCGTCGCCGGCAGCGACTGCGTCATCGTGACGGCCGGCCTGCGCCGCAAGCCGGACGAAACCCGACTCCAGCTCATCAACCGAAACGTCGAGCTGTACAAGGGCATCCTCGAGAACGTCAAGGGAGTCGAGCTGGCCGAGGGCGCCACCTTCCTCGTGGTCTCGAACCCGGTCGATATCCTCACCCAGCTGACGGTCGCGAGCGGCATCCTGCCCGAAAGACAGGTTCTCGGTCTCGGCACCGTTCTCGACACCTGCCGCTTCCGTTCCCTTCTGGCCGACAGCTTCCACGTCGGGGCCCGCGATGTCCACGCCCTCATTCTCGGCGAGCACGGAGATTCGATGGTTCCGATCTGGTCGAGCGCCACGATCAACGGGATCGCCATCGCGAGCCTCCCCGGATTCAGCGAGGCCAAGTCGAACGAGATCTTCGAGCAGACCAAGAAGTCGGGCGCCGAAGTCATCCGCCTGAAGGGCGGCGCCGGCCGAGCGGTCGGCGTGTCGATCGCCGAAGTGGTGCACGCCATCGCCCTCGACCGCGGCGCCCTGTTGCCGGTCAGCGTCCAGCAGCACGGCGCCCTCGGCATCTCCGACGTCTGCCTCTCGCTCCCCACCCGGGTCGGCCGCCGGGGAGCCCTCGACATCGTCGAACCGAAGGTCACCGACCTCGAGCGGGAGCTCCTGAACAAGTCGGCCGCCTCGCTGAAGGACGTCTGGGCTCAGATCGCCTGAGTTCCGAAGTCCATCCCCCGGGCGGCCCGCCGTCGACGGCGGGCCGCCCTTTCGTCGCACGGTCAAAGGTATCGCGCCAGGGTCGAAATCCCGGCGATCAGCAGCAGAAGGGCGACCCATTTCGTGAACCGCTCCTGGTTCACCCGCCTCTGAGCGATCTCCCCGAGCTGGTTGGCCACGAAGATGATCGGCAATCCGATGGCGATGTGGACGAGGGCCCGCTCGTCGACAAAACCTTGAACGCCCATCGCGGTCAGCATGGCGACGTTCATGAACACCCAGAAGGCGCTGAACGTCGATCGGAACGAGTCTTTGGCCGCCACCCGAATCGCGGTGTAGATGGCCACCGTCGCTCCGCCCGTCCCGAACGCCCCGTGGATCACCCCGCCCGAAAACAGGAGGGCGTTCAACCCCGGTTCGACCAGCTTGGGCGGGACGCGCAGCGGACGCTTGAAGAGCTGGGCGAGCGCGGACAGAGTCACCATCGCGCCCAGCGCGATCAGGAGCTCGCGCTCCGGCAGGTACCGGGCTCCGAGGATCCCGAAGGGCAGCCCCGCTCCCGCCCAACCGGCCATGCGCCGGAACTCGCCCCACACCACGTGCCGGCGGTTGCCCGCCAAGATCAAACCCGACTGCACGAGGCCGAGCGCGTTCATCACGACGACGGCCGTCGGCAAGCTGGCCAGGTACCAGACGAAAACGGGAACGGCGAGCAACCCGGCCCCGAAACCGCTGATCGCCCCCGCAAAGAAGGCGAGGAACGTCAGAACGCCGGCGACGAGGGCGTCAGCCACCGCCGCTCCAGCCCCGATTTCTCAGACCCACTCCAACGTCCCCGAAAGTCCGTCTTCCGAGTTTGGGCCGATCCACACCGTGAAGGTGCCCGGCTCGACCGTCCAGGCGTCGTCTGGACCGTAGTACCCGAGCTCCTCGATTCCGAGGTCGAACGAAACAACCGCCTCTTCGCCCGGCTCGATCCGGACCTTCGCAAACCCTCGAAGCTCCTTGACCGGGCGCGTCCGCCGGGCGACCTCGTCCCGGACGTACAGCTGCACCGTCTCGACCCCAGGCCGGTCGCCCGTGTTCCGCACGACGACCTGCGCCCGGAACCGATTCTCCCCGAGCGGCTGGATTTGGAAGCCCGTGTAGGAGAACGTCGTGTATCCGAGCCCAAAGCCGAACGGAAACAGAGGCGCGTGCAGGTCGTCGACGTAGCGCGACTGCCCTCGGGTACGCCCGTCCATCGGCCGCCCGGTGCGCTTGGCGTTGTAGTAGATCGGAACGTGGCCGACCGATCGCGGGAAACTGATCGGCAGCCGGCCGTTCGGCTCCGCATCCCCGAACAGGACGTCCACGACGGCTCGGGCTCCTTGCGTCCCGGGATGAAAGCCGAAGACGACCGCATCCGCCAGTTCGACGAGTTCGGCCAGAGCGAGGGGACGCCCTCCGATCACCACCGCCGCCAGCGGAACCTTCAGGCGGGCGAGCGCCCGCGCGAATTCCATCTGACCGGGCGGCAGCTCGAGCGTCGACACGCAGCGATCTTCTCCCGATCGGGCCGGGGACTCGCCGAGGAACAGAACGACGCGGTCGCAGTGCCGCGCCGACGCGACGGCGTCGTCGGAAAGAACGGCGTGCAGGATCTCGGCCTCCGTGCCGACCCGTTCCCGCAGGGCGGACAGAATGGTCGGGGCTACCTCGGGCGCCCCATCGAGCGTCCACGTTCCGAAAAGGAGCGATCCCGGGCAGTCGGCCAACGGTCCGAACGCACCGATTCGGCCCAACGGGGTCAGAGGGAGGACTCGCCCTTCGTTCTTCAGCACGACCAAGGAATCGGCCGCCACGCGGCGTGCGCAGGCGAGGTGGTCGGGACGCAGCTGGACCGCAGACGCCACCTGCTCGTCCGTGTAAGGCCTCGCAAAGAGACCGCACCGCTCCTTGACCGACAGAACCCGACGCACCGCGTCGTCGACGCGCGCCATGTCGACCGCGCCCTCGGCGATCAGTCCGGGGAGCGACGATGCCAGGCACTCGCTGACCATCTCCATGTCGATGCCCGCGTTCAGGCACAACCGGGCCGCCTCGGCTTCGTTGCCCGCGATGCCGTGCTCGAGAAGCTCTTCCACCACGCCCCAATCGGTCACCACAAACCCGTCGAATCGCCACTCCTTCTTGAGGATCTCGGTCATGAGGTGGGGATCGGCGCTGACCGGCAGACCGCCCAGGTCGATGAAAGCCGACATGAGGGTCAAGACCCCGGCCCGGACGGCGGCGTGAAACGGCGGCAGGTACACGTTCCGCATCGTGTAGGCGGACACTTCGCCCGCGTTGTAGTCGCGTCCGCCTTCCGAGGCGCCGTAACCGGCAAAGTGCTTGGCGCACGCCGCGAGGCGGTCGGGGGCCGACGGGTCCGGGCCCTGGAACCCGCGAACGGCCGCCTCCGCCATCCGAGACGTCAGAAAAGGATCCTCGCCGTACCCCTCCGCCACGCGGCCCCAGCGCGGATCGCGCCCGATGTCCACCATCGGGGCGAACGTCCAGTGGATGCCGTCGGCCGCCGCCTCGCGGGCCGTGATCTCGTTCGCTTTTTCGACCGATCCCGGGTCCCATGTCGCGGCCTGACCCATCGGGATCGGAAACACGGTGCGGTGCCCGTGGATGACGTCTCGTCCCGCGATGATCGGGATACCCATTCGCGACTCTTCCACCGCGATCCTCTGCAGCCGATTCACGAACCCGGCGACCGCCCTCCTTTGCGGGGTGTTCCCGGCCGTGGCGCCGCTTCCGAGAAGCACCGACCCGACCTTGCCGGCCCGGATCTTCTCGTGCAGGTTGCGCGAGTCCGACGAAAGCTGCTGCAGCTGCCCGATCTTCTCGTCGAGCGTCATCTGGGCGAGGATTCGTTCGACCGTGTCGGATCGGCGGGGTTCAGGCATGGCGGTCGGGTTCGGTCGCATCGGGGTTCGGGGTCGGTCGGAACCGGAGGTCAATCGATGCTCGAGGAGGGGACGAGACCGAAGTAACGCTCGATGACGGCCAGGTAGACGCCCACCGCTTCCTCCAACTCCTCGACGAGCAAGAACTCGTCCGGCCGGTGGCTGCGGATCGGCTGTCCGGGGCCCATGATGATCGAGTCGTACCCTCCGACGTGGACAAAGTCGCACACACCGACGAACGCGGTCGGCTCCGATTGGTTGCGCACCCCGAGAGCGGCCCGAACCAACCGTCCGTCGGACGGCGTCCGCGTCGCCCGCAACCGGCGCGACAGAATCGACAGCTCCACCCCCGGATACCGTTCCACGATGTCGTTCAGGTGCCGTTCCATGGCCGCGTTGTCAAAGGCGGGCGTGGTCCGACAGTCCAGACCGATCGTGACCAGCGCCGGCAGAGCGTTCGACTGCTCGCCGCCTTCGATTCGGGTGATCTCGTGCGTCGCCCGCCCGAGAAGGGGGTCCTCGGGCAGGCCGTGGTCGGCGACGAGGTCGATGATCAGCGGAGCGGCGGCGCGGACCGCGTTCACCCCCTGCCAGGGCCGGCTGGCGTGGGCCGACGCTCCGCGCACCTTGATCTCGGCCCGGACGTACCCCTTGCAGCAGTTGGCGACCGCCATCCGATTCGGCTCGCCGACGACGACCGATTGCGGCGGCTCGGTGCGTTCCAACACGTAGTCCAGCCCCTCTCCTCCCGTCTCTTCGTCGCAGACCGCCACCAGTTCGACACGTCCGCCGGAAAACTCGGGGTATTTGGCCCGGAAGGCAGCCATCGCCGCCGCCATCGCCGCGATCGAGCCTTTGGCGTCGTTGGCGCCCAGACCGAGGATCTTGCCGTCGTCCGTGACCTCCCCGCACCAGGGGTCGAACGTGTACTCCGGGGCCGCCTTGACCGTGTCGAGATGAGAGTTGAGCCAGAGCACGGGCGAACCGCTCCCGTGCCCGGCGACCAGATTCCGGCCGATTCGGGTACTGCCCATACCCGCACCCGCAGGCGATCGCCGTATAGTCTGCCAGGTTTATCGCTTCGGGTAACTGGGCGATCGCCCCAGCTTCC
>JBDNCL010000055.1:0-13985 GCA_046719655.1 Fimbriimonadaceae bacterium | reverse complement strand
TGTTCTTTCTACGCCTCGACCGAGTCGAACCGTTGCTCGTCCCGCAGTCGCCGTTCGAAAGTCAGCCGAACATGCTGTCCGTACAGCCCCGTCCCGGGGTAGTCGATGAGATGGGCCTCGATCGTTCGGGCGCCTTGTTCCGACACGGTCGGACGGACGCCGACGCTGATGGCGGCCCGGTAACGCCCGAATCGCGTGGTCGCTTCGCCCGCGTAGATCCCGTTGGCGGGGACGACCGTGTTTCCCGACCGGGCCAGGTTGGCCGTCGGGTAGCCCAGCTCCCGCCCCAGCCGCTGCCCGCGGACCACGATCCCGGACAGCTCGAACGGTCGTCCCAGCAGCAACGCCGCCTCCGCGACGTCGCCGTTGGCGACCGCACGCCGAATCTCGCTGCTGCTGACCCGGCGGCCGTTCCGCTCGAGGGCGTCCACCACCGTCGTGGGGAGGCGTTCGGACAACCAGGAAGCCGTGCCCTCGCGACCTTTTCCGAACGCGAAGTCGTGCCCGACCACGACATGCTCCGCCCGCAGAGCTTGGCGGAGGACCCGGGCGAAGAAGTGCTCGGCCGCCGTCTCCCGCAGCTCCTCGTCGAACGGAAGCACGACCGTCACCGCGATCCCCAGCTCCTCGAACTGGCGGACGTTCTGGTCGAGGTTGGCCACCGCTTGGGGAACCGCTTCCGGTCGGATGATGGCGAGCGGGTGCCGGTCGAAGGTGACGAGGACGGCCGGCAGACGGCGCTCCTCCGCAAGGTCGACCGCCTGCGAGATGACGGCCCGGTGCCCGAGGTGGACGCCGTCGAACGTTCCGATGCAGACCACCGCGCCGGGCCACTCGGCCTGCATCGACGCGAGTCCGTAATGGACCAGCATGGCGTCGATTGTACCGACACTTCCGCTCGGAGCCAACCTCGCCGCCGGCTCACTCCGTTAATCTTTCGCGACTCGAAGCCGGATGCGGACCGAACGGCGGATCGAGCCGAAACGGACCAGCGTCTGCACTCTCGGATCGGTCATAGTCCTGGCATGAGTCCTCACGGCAAGGCCATCCTCAGGCACATCCCGTCCGCCGCGGCCCAGACGACCGTTCGCCGATTCGAGCTCGAACTCGAGTTCGCCAAGTCGTTCGCCTCCGCCGTGCCCCACCCCCCGGAGTGGGACCGGGCGATCGCGCGGGCCGAATCGGCGTACGCCAGCTTCGACCCGGCCGGCGGTGTCGCCGCTTTGGAGACTCTCCTCGCCGAAATGGAGTCGGGCCTGGCCGAACTCGGAAAGGCGGCGAAGGGCTACACGATCCACTGCGTCGGGCACGGCCACATCGACATGAACTGGATGTGGTCGTGGCCGGAGACGGTGGCCACGACGCACGATACGTTCGCTTCCGTGCTCCAGCTGATGGATCTCTACCCCGAGTTCACCTACAGCCAGAGCCAGGGATCGGTCTACGCGCTGACCGAACGGTACCACCCGCAGCAGTTCGAGGAGATCGGGAGGCGGGTCGCCGAGGGTCGTTGGGAAGTGGCCGCCGTCCACTGGGTCGAAGGGGACAAGAACCTCGCCAGCGGGGAGTCCATCGCCCGCCACCTGCTCTACTCCCGCCGGTATTTCGAAGAGAAGTTCGGACTCGGCCCGGAAGCCATCCGGATCGACTGGGAGCCGGATACGTTCGGGCACGCCAACACCATCCCCAACATCCTCGCCCAGGCCGGAGTGGCCTACTACTACTGCTGCCGTCCGGGGGGCGGACACAACCACCATCGGGTCGGCGAGCCCCGGCCCCCCGTCTTCTGGTGGCAGGGAACCGACGGCTCCCGCGTGCTTGTGAACCGGGAAACGACCTGGTACAACAGCTACGTCAACATCGGGGAAAACATCGCCGTCCCGATGTGCCCGTTCGTGAAGGAGACCGGCCTCCACCACTGGCTGAACGTCTACGGCGTGGGCAACCACGGCGGCGGACCCACCCGCGACGAGATCGACTGGTACCGGGAACTGGCGACTTGGCCGATCTACCCGACCGTCGCGTTCAGCACGGCGACGCGGTGCTTCGACGCGATGGCGAAGGAGATCGAAGAACGGCGGCTCCCCATCCCGGTGCTGGACCACGAGCTGAACTTCGAGTTCACCGGCTGCTACACGTCGCAGAGCGCGATCAAGAAGGCCAACCGCTGCGGAGAGAACCTGTGCGTCGAGGCCGAGTCTCTCGAGGCGGTCGCCGTGGCTCTCGGGGCCCCCCGCAGCCCGGAAGGGCAGGTCCGCGAGGCTTGGATCAACGTGCTGTTCAACCAGTTTCACGACATCCTGCCCGGATCGGGGGTGACGCAGACCCGCGAGCACGCCACCGGGATCTTCCAGGAGACGGCCGCGATCACCGGCGCGATCAAGCGCAACGCGGTCCGGTTCATCGAACGGGGCATCGACACCGCCAGCCTGATTCCCGATACCATCGACGGTTCCGCCGAACGCGAGGCGATGGGCGAGTCGGCCCTCCCGATCCCGTACGGGGCCGGCGCCGGCGACGGTTCGGGCGTGACCGGTCTGGGCAAACCGGGCGCCGGCGGGCGGAGGTTCGTGCCGTTCGTGATCGTCAATCCCACCCCGCACCCGCGATCCGAGATCGTGGATCTGTCTCTGTTCGACCACCCGTTCGATGCGGCCCAGCTGGTCGCCCGCGACGACACCGGCCGGCAGGTCGCGGTCCTGTCGGGTCCGTCCGAACACTACTGGGGACACACCAAAACGCCGGTCGTCGTGCCCGTGCTCGACATTCCGCCTCTCGGCTATCGGACCATCGTCGTGATGGAGGGCGAGCCCAATGCCGAGCTGCCCCGCATTCTCGGCCTGGAGCGCGACGGTTTCGAGACGCCCGACCTCGCCTTCCGGATGGACCGATTCACCTCCGGGGTCGCCTCGTGGCACGACAAGCGCACCGGGCAGTCCGGACGCGGTCTCGGATCTTGGCGTTTCGTAACCGAACGGCCGCAAGGGATGACGGCCTGGGTGCTCGGCGCCGTACAGAGCGACGTCCCTCTCGAGTCCCGCTCCTTCCACGTCCACGGTCTCTGGCGCAACCAGGGAACCGACGCGCCGATGGGGCGGGGCGAATGCTTCGTCGTCCGGCAACACTGCGTCGTTCCCGGAACCGAGAGTACGGTGACGCTGACCACCCTCCTGCACGCGCTCGAGCCGCGGATCGACGTCGAGGCGACCGTCGACTGGCGAGAAATCGGCACCAACGAACGCGGCATCCCCGGCCTCGTGGTCGATTTCGGCCCGTTCGACGCCCACGCCGTCGTGTCCGAGACCCCGTACGGCGTCGTCGAACGCCCCGTCGACCTGCCGACCGAGTTCCCGAGCCAGCGGTTCGTGCACCTCCGCGGATCGAAGGGCTCGATGACCGTCCTGAACGACTCCAAGTACGGCTTCTCGATCGTCGACGGACGGCTCCAGATGCGGATCGTTCGGTCCAGCTTCGACCCCGACCATGCCCCCGAAGCGGGTCAGAAGCAGGTCGTGCGCTATTCGGTCTGCTTCCACTCCGAGCCGGTCCGCAACGCGGACCTCGTGGCTCTCGGCGCCCGGTGGAACCACCCCGTTCTCGTGGTCCCGGCCCAGCTCCACGGAGGCGGAGGCGCCACCACCCGAGGGTTCGTCCGCTCCGAGTCTCCCGGCGTGGTCGTCAGCGTCGCCAAGCTGGCCGACAAGGGCGACGGGCTGATCGTGCGAGTCGTCGAAATGGAAGGAAAAAGCGGAGAGGCCGTCGTACAATTCGAGGAAGAGATGCTGGCCGGCCGAACTCAAGCCGTGGTCGTCGACCTCCTGGAAAGGCCGACCGGCGATGTCGCTAAAATGGAGCGAAATCGGGTGGTTCTGGCGGTTCCCGCCTACGGGGTGCGCACCGTGAAGATCACCTGAAGGAGGTACGAACCATGACGAAGTGGTGGAAGATGGCGGCGACGGTGTGCGTCGGAGCCCTTGTCGCCTCGGCGATGTCGCAGTCGATCCTGACGTTCGGGGCGCGCACCGGTCTCGACGGCCGGGTCTCCCGTTCGAAGCTGAGCGTTCACCTTCTCGGGGGCTCGTACACCCCCGGGGCGCAGGCCGTCCTGCGCGCCGGTCCGCCCGTCATCAAGGTTCTCCACCCGCACCGTTCCTACATCGCCGCCATCCGCGACTACAAGGTGCGGTACCCGAGGGGGGTCGTCGTGATGCGGATCTACACGGACCGGCGCTGGACGCTCCAAGACGACCCGGTCGTCGCCGCCAACGAGTTCTGGAACGAGGTGCTCTGGCCGCCGCTGTCGCAGATGAGCGAGGCGGATCGGCGGCTGATCACCTACCTGGAGGGTCCGAACGAAAGCCACGAAGTTCCGACTTGGGATTCGCCCACCCACGCCTACTGGTTCGGGCAGTTCTGGGTCCGGCTCATCCAGCACATGACCCAGCACGGCTTCAAGCCGAACATCGGCAGCATCGCGGTCGGCAATCCCCCGGGGACCCCTTCCGAAATCCAGACTCTGCTGGCAAACTTCGGGCCCGCTCTCGACGCGACGCTGGCCGTCGGGGGAACGTGGGGGTACCACGCCTACACGATCCAGTACACCCAAGACCCGGGCATCGAGTACTGGTTCGCTCTCCGGTACCGGATGATCCGCCAGGCGATGATCAACGTCCGGCCGGTTTGGGGCAACATCAAGGTCATCCTGACCGAGGGGGGCGTCGACGACGTCGGCGATCCCCAGAACTCCGGCTGGCAGGCCCGCGGGACTCAGGAGAAGTTCAAGAACTGGCTGAAGTGGTTCGACCAGGAGATGCAGCTCGACCCCTACGTGATCGGTTGCACCTTGTTCCAGATCGGAGACCCGTGGTGGTCGTCGTTCGACGTCGAGCCGATCGCGCCGTGGCTGGCCGACTACATTCGGTCCAAGCGCTGAAAAGGGGATTTCTCCCCGGACCGTCTCCCCGGCCCGCCCGTCGAAAAGCCGCGGCGGGCCGGGCCGTTTTTGAACTGGGGAAGGCCAAACCTCGAGTGCCAGGTTCTCATCCTAATCCCGTTATCGGTTCCAGCCGATTCTGAGGATGGGATGAACCGCGGAGTTTACGCAGCCGCCGGCGGGATGGTCGCCAGCCAAAGGTCGATGGACGTTCTGGCCAACAACTTGGCCAACGCCATGACCCCCGGCTACAAGCGCGACGAGGTCGCCTTCGCCGACGAGATGGAGCGCGTCCTCTACGCAAACGGCGGGGCCGGCGGCGCCATCGGAACCATGGGGAGCGGCCCCATCGAGAAAGCCCAGTACACCGTCTTCGACGTCGGGCAGGTCGAGCCGACGGGGAACGCCCTCGACTTCGCGATCCGCAGTCCCGAGGGCGCCTTCGCGGTGCGGACTCCGGACGGCGTGCGCTACACCCGGAACGGATCGTTCCAGCTCAATCTCGACGGTCTGCTGCTCACGAAGGACGGGCATCCCGTCCTGGACAGCACCCTCAACGTGATCCAGATTCCCCCGGGTCATCTCGAAGTCGAGAGCGACGGTCGGTTGCGGATCGACGGAAACGAGATCGCTCAGCTGGGCGTCTTCCGAGGCGACTTCTACAAGGTCGGACGCACCCTGCTCGACAGCGCCAACGCCCAGCTCGTCCAAACGCCCGACGTCATCCACCGAGCCCTCGAAGGCTCGAACGTCCAGTCGATCCACGAGATGATCGAGCTGATCCGAGTCAACCGGAGCTTCGAGTTGGCCCAGCGCGCCGTTCAGCAGCAGGACGACTCGAGCAAGGCCCTTTTCCAAGTCCTTTCCGGCGGCTAGCCCGGTACGCCCTGACCGCCTCGGGTTCGCGAATCTCCGAGGCCACGACCCGACCACCGCCGGACCGAACCGCTGAGCGCCGGACCTCGCGAGCCAAGGCTCGAAGGAGGCGTGGGAACCCGCAGGAAGCCGGATTCCCCCCAACGCGGTCAGGGAAGGCATCGACCTCTTGCCGTCCGGCTCACGGTCTGGACGGAGGGAGCAAAACCGCCATGATGCGAGCGCTGACCACGGCCGGCACCGGAATGGTGTCCCAGCAGTACAACCTCGACACGATCGCCAACAACCTGGCGAACGTCAACACCACCGCTTTCAAACAACTTCGGGCCGAATTCCAAGACCTCATGTACGAAACGGCCCGCGCGTCCGGCGTCACCACGGTCGGAACCGGCCGAGCTCCGGGACCGATCCAGATCGGAATGGGCTCAAGATTCGCCTCGAGTGCGGCCAGCATGAAGCAGGGCCCGGCGACGCCGAGCAACAACCCCACCGACATCGCCATCAACGGAGAGGGGTTCTTCGTCGTGGCGCGGCCCGGAGGCGAGGTCGCCTACACCCGGGACGGGGCGTTCCGGGTGGACGCCGAAGGCGTGTTCGTGACGGCCGAGGGTCTCAGGCTTCAGCCCGAGATCCGAATCGAGGTCGGCACCACCGCCATCTCCATCTCCTCGGCCGGGATCGTCAGCGGCACCCGGCCGGGCGCCACCGAGTCGGAGGAACTGGGCCGGATCACCATCGCCGTCTTCCCGAACCCGGCCGGCCTGACCCGATTGGGCAACAACCTGTTCGAAGCCGGAGGCGGCAGCGGCGAGCCCCAGATCGTCCAGCCCGGCGAGAACGGCTCCGGCCTTCTGCAGAGCGGCTTCCTCGAAGGCTCGAACGTCCAGGTCGTCGACGAGATGGTGAAGATGATCACGGCCCAGCGCGCGTACGAGATCAACTCGAAGGCGATCATGACGGCCGACGAGATGCTCGGCATCATCTCCAACCTGAAGAGGTAGTTCGACCATGAGAGCCGTCGCCATCGCCATCCTCGTCGCCGCCGCTTCGATCGGCGCTTCCCAGTCGGCCCCCATGCCGACCGGCCCGATCGAACGCGCGCCGGCGAAGGGACACTCCGATGCCGCGCCTCGGCTGGGCTACATCCTCGAGGTCGCCGGCGACGCTCTGCTCCGGTTTTCCCGAGACGCCCGCGTGATCTACGCCCGGCAGGCCGAGGTCTTCGTGGTGGACGGGGCGCTCGTCCATCGGAACGGTTGGCGGACCGTCCCGACCATCCCCGTCCCCGCCGACGCGCTGGCTCTCGAGTTTGAGGCCGACGGTCGGGTTTGGGCCGTGACCGCGTCCGGCCGCAAGTCGTGCGGACGACTCGCCTTGGCCCGATTCGCCGCCCAGACCGCGTTCGAAGAGTCGGAAGGCATGCTCGTCGCCGCCGTCCGACCCGAGATCGTCTTCCCCGGAGACGGCGAGCCCGACCGGCTCTATGCCCGCCCGATTCCCCGCACGGCCGGCGCCTCCGCCGCCCGACCGGCCGCCGGGTCCAACCCGCCGTCCCCCCGCACGCCGGCTCCCCTGCGGCCTCGCCTGGAACGCGGAGGCCGAGGTCGACGGCGGGCCGGTTCGGCTGGCGAGCATCCTCACCGTCGATGCCGACCCCGAACTGGCTGCCCGCATCGGTCAGCTCGAGATCGGGATGGCGCCGGCCTTCGGGAGCCCCTACACGATCACCCGAGAGCGCGTCGTCCAGCGCATCGGGACGATCGGCGTTCCCGCCGATCGGATCGAGTGGAACGGCCCTCGAGCCTTGACCCTCAAACGCCGCTCGCAGCGTGTGACGGCCGAGATGTTCCACGAAGCCGCCCTGTCCGCGATCCGCGCCCGGGTCGGGGCCGACGCATCGCTCAGCGTGCCCGACGCGTCGGGCGGCGACTACCTGGCTCCGGTCGGACAGCTGGAGCTTCCGGTCGAGTCGCTCGACCCCGGCCCGAACGGTTGGCTGGTGCGCGTCGCCGTCGTGGTCGACGGCAGGCGCCTGAACTCGCGTCTCGTCCGGGTCGCCGGCCCGGTCGCCGAGATCGGGGTCCGCTCCGGTTCGATCGTCAAAGTCCGCGTCGTCGCCGGCGGCGCCAGCGCCGAAGTGACCGGCCGCGTCCGGGCCAGCGCTCTCGTGGGCTCTCCCGTCGAAGTCGCCGTCGATCTGGGCGGCGGCCCCACCACTCTGACCGGCACCGTCGTCGGTCCCGGACTCGTCGAGGTGAAGCTGTGAATCTCCGAACGATCCTTGCCTCAAATCTGGCCGCCGTGGCGGCGACGTCGGCGCTCGCCCAGGCGGTCAACCCCGACAACCCGGGTTCGCTCTGGCCGTCGGACTACAAGAACCCGGTTTGGGACCGCACCGCCCGCAGCGTGGGCGATGTCGTGACCATCCTCATCAGCGAAAGCTCGGCCGCGACGTTCCAAGCCAACGTCACCACGAGCCGGAACGAAAACAACCAGGCGCCCCGCATCAACTTTCCGCTCATCGGCGGCCTCCTTCCGGCCGTCGGAACGAGCGGCTCTCTGTCATCGGCCGGGACCGGCTCTTCGGGGCAGGCCGGGCGGCTCACGACGCGCATGACCGCCATCGTCAAGCAGGTGTTGCCGAACGGCAACCTCGTCGTCGAGGGCACGCGCTCGATCCAAGTCAACAAAGAGGTGCAGACCTTCCGGATCACCGGCATCGTCCGGCGCGACGACGTCCGGCCCGACAACACCGTGCTGAGCGAGAACGTCGGCGAGGCGTCGATCCGGGTCGACGGCCGAGGCGCGATCAGCGACCGAACCCGTCGCGGCATCCTCAGCCGCATCATCGACTGGCTTTTCTAGGAGTCGCCATGGACCGAAAACCCCAATCCCGCCCCAACCTTCGTCGGATCGCCGTCGCCCTGAGCGCCGCCGCCTTCGGTCTCGTTGCCGCCTCGGCCGCCGCCCAGGTGGCTCCGACCGAGCCGGCCGCCCCCGCCGCACCGATGCCGACTCCGGAGCAGATCCGCGAGATCGAGCGGATGGAGCAGAACCGTCGCGAATCGATCATCCGCTCCGAGTCTCGCGGCGTCGAAGTCCGAATCAAGGACATGGCCCGGTTCCGCGGTGTTCGGGGCAACCAGCTTCTCGGCTACGGTCTCGTCTTCGGCCTCGAAGGCACGGGCGACACCCGGAGCACCCCGTTCACCCAGACGCTTCTCGCCAACGCGATGAAGTTCGAGGGGACGATCGTCGACCCCAACGCCCTCAAGGTCCGCAACGTCGCCGTCGTTTCGATCACGGCCGAGCTGCCCCCGTTCGCCGCTCCCGGCAACCGGATCGACGTCACCGTCCAGTCCATCGGCGACGCCAAGAGCCTGCAGGGCGGCTATCTCATCCAGTCTCCTCTCTACGCGGCCGGGAACCGGGAGGTGGTCTACGCCGTCGCTCAGGGCGCGATCTCCATCGGCGGCTTCAACGCCTCGGGCGGCGGCAGCTCGGTGCAGAAGAACCACGCCACCGTCGGCCGGATTCCGGGCGGCGCGTTCGTCGAGCGGTCGGTGCCCACCCAGATCGTGTTTGACGGCAAGCTCTACCTCGAACTCGACGAGGCCGACATGACGACCGCCAGCCGGGTCGCCGCCACTCTCGGCGAGCGATTCCCGGAATACCGGGTGCGCGCCCTCAACGCCGGCTCGATCGAAGTCGCGCTCGGCTCCGAGGTTTCGCCCATCGACGCGATGAGCCGCATCGAGCAGACCCACGTCTTCGTCGACGTTCCCGCCGTCGTCGTGATCAACGAGCGGACGGGGACCATCGTCGTCGGCGGCAACGTCCGCCTCGGCCCGGCCCTGGTGGCCAAGGGCAGCCTCACGATCCGCATCGAGAAGGAACTCCGGGTAAGCCAGCCCGAGCCGTTCAGCCGCGGGTCGACCGTGATCGTGCCGAACACCACCGTATCGGCGGACGAAACCGAGGCCCAGGTGATGCTGATGCCGCCCACGACGACGGTAGCCGACCTCGCCCGGATCTTTCAGGCCCTCCGGGTGAGTCCGACCGACATCATCGCGATCCTGCAGGGATTGCGCGACCAAGGGGCCCTTCAAGCCCGCATCCGGATCCAGTGATGAACATCGAAAGAGCCCTGCGAGTTCTGTACGCGGCCGCTCAGGCCAAGCCCGAACTCGACCGATTGCGCAAACAGACCGAGGCGGTCGAGGCCATGTTCCTCAAGGACCTCCTGTCCGCCATGCGGCGCACCGTGCCCGAGAACAAGATGGGCTCCGGCTACGGCTCCGACATTCTCAAAGATCTCACCGACCAGGCCCTCGCCGACCGGCTCAGCCTCGCCGGTTCCATCGGCATCTCCGAAATTCTCTTCAAGAGTCTCGGTCCCGGCGTGTTGCGGCAACAGATCGCCAACGCGCTTCAGGACCGAGGCAACGTCCGGCTTCCAGCCAACTTCGAGATCCAATCATGAAGACCCGTGAACTTCAGACCCTTTGGTGGGACTGGCTCAGCACCTGCGAGCGCGCCCTGCGCTCCATGCACGAGCAGACCGCCGCCTTGACCCTTCGCGACGTGGAGCGCGTGGAGAGGATCCAGCCCGAGCTGGACCACCTCCTCGGCCTGATCCGCGACATCGACGACCGCGCTGCGGCGTGCGCCGCAAAGCTGGCCGAAGAGTTTGGGGCCGAACCCAACCTTCGAAGCTTGGTGCAGGCCCTCCCCGAGGCCGAAGCGCAGCAGGTCCAGGCGTTGGCGAACCGCGTCATCGTGGCCGCCCGAAACCTCCAGAACGTCGCCGATCGAAACCGAGCCCTCGTCGAAAACGAACTCGACTACATCAACGGCACGCTCACCATGATCGCCCAATCGGCGACCGACCCGAAACACCCGTTCGAAGGCAACGTTCGAGCGGCCGTCCTTCTCGACCAGGTGGCGTGAAGACCGAGCCCCGGTCGGCCGAAAGCACGATAGGAGCCGGCGGAAACCCGTATTTCTGCCGGCGACCCGCGACCGAACCCCGACCGCTCGTCGGAACGAACTGAGGAACCAACATGCCCAGCGCATTCTCCGGCATCGAAATGGCGTCCCGAGCCCTCCGGGTCTTCCAGAGGGGGCTCGACGTGGTCGGCCACAACGTGTCCAACGTCAACACTCGGGGGTACTCGCGGCAGACGGTCGAGTACGCGACCACGACGCCCTTGTCGTTCTTCGACATGCGCCGCCTCACGATCGGTTCGGGCGTCGGCATCTCGTCGATCAACCGCATTCGGGACGGGCTGCTGGACCAGCGGCTGATCGCGGCCCAGTCCGAGGGCGGCCGGTTCGGTGCGCTCAAGGCGAGTCTGGGGCGGATCGAACCGGTGTTCAACGAGCCCGGCGACGCCGGGATTTCGGCCGCTCTCGACCGCTTCTTCAACGCGTGGTCGGGCCTCGGCTCGAACCCGTCCGATGCCACGCGGCGGTACGAGGTCCAGCTGGCGGCCGAGTCGCTGAGTTCGCGGATTCGAGGCACCGCCCGTCAGCTGCAGGAGCTGTCGTCCCAGTTCGGAACTCAGATCGAGTCCGCCTTCGACCGGGTCGACCAGCTCAGCCAGCGGGTCGCCCAGCTCAACACCCAGATCCGCCAGCAGATGGCGATGGGAGAGGTCCCGAACGATCTGCTCGATCAGCGCGACCTGGCGATCGACGACCTCAGCCGCCTGATCAACATCACGACCTTTCCGAACGAGGACGGCACCAAGACGGTCTTCGCGTCCAGCTTTGCGTTGGTCGACGCCGGCGGAGCCCACCCCGTCCCTCGGACCTTCGACGCGGCGACGTTTAGCCTTCAGGACGGCACCCGGACGGTGTCCATCCGGGGCGGCGAGCTTTACGGAATGTTCGAGTCGGTGAACCGGCTGACGGCCTACCGCAGCCAGCTGGACACGTTCGCCAACGCGTTGCGGGACTCGGTCAACGCCCTCCACATGACGGGCGCGCCGCCCAGCGGAGAGACGGCGGTGCCGTTCTTCCTCCCAACCTCGTCCGGGGCCCTCGACTTCGATCTGTCGGCCCTGGTCCGCGCCGATACGGCCAACATCGCCTCCGGCACGACCACGGCGGCCGGGGACGGCGGCCTCGCCCTCGCCCTGTCCCAGATGAGGGACACGGTCCACGCGGGTCTGGGAGGCCAGACGTTCGGTCAGTTCTACACCGACCTGGTCGCCCGGGTTGGACGCGACACCGAAATCGCCTCCTACAACCTGGAGACCCACCGCGCCGTCATCGAGCAGATCGAATTTCAGCGGCAGGCGGTCAGCGGAGTCTCGCTCGACGACGAGATGGCCACCATGCTTCGACTGCAAAGAAGCTATCAGGCGGCCGCCAAGCTCCTCTCCATTTTCGACCAAACGACCGAAGATTTAATCAACATCATCCGGTAACCCGTATTTGAACCTGCCCGAGAGGCCCTCCGATGCGAATCAGCACCGCCTACCAGTACGATTCCTACTCGCGCGACGTCAACCGCGCTCAGCAGTCGTACGTGTCCGCCCAGCGGTTGGCCGCCAACGGCATCCGGGTCAGCCGTCCGAGCGACGATCCGTCGGCGATGTCGGCGATCGTGAGCATGAAGTCTCTGCGTCGAGGGATCGACCAGTACGAGAAGAACCTCAACACGGCCAAAGCGGTGCTCGGCTTCACCGAAGGGATCCTGTCCGAGTCGCACCAGATCATGCGCCGCGGGTACGAACTCGCCCTGAGGGGGGCCAACTCCCCGTCCGACCAAGCCGGGCGGGAGGCCATGGCGAAGGAGATCGGCGAGATGCAGCGGCGCCTCGTCGCGCTCGCCAACTCCACCGGACCGTCGAACGAGTTCGTCTTCGGCGGCCAGGCCGTCAAGACGACGCCGTTCACCCTGTCGGGCACCACCCTGCAGTACAACGGCGACAACGGTCAGAGAGTCGCGGAAACCGGTCCGGGCCAGATGATCGTCGTCAGCATCGCGGGCGAATCGTTGTTCCGCGAAGCGTACGACCGGCTGGAGACCCTCCGGAACCATTTGATGAGCGGGAACACGGGCGCCCTCAGCGGCGAGAGCGTCTCCCAGATGCAGCAATCGATGAACGCCTTCAACGACGCCCGAGGAACGGTGGGCGCCCGCCTCCAGTCGATCGAGGAGGCGAGGAACCACCACATCAGGCGGAGCGACGAACTGATGGCGCGAATCTCCGACGAGCAAGAAGTGGATATGGCGGAAGCGATCGTCCGCCTCAAGACGGCAGAAACCGCCTACACGGCCGCTCTGACCGTTGCGAGCCAGGGATATCGGCTCAGTCTGATGGACTTCATCCGTGGATAACGTCATGAACACGCTTGCCAACACGCGCTTCGGAGAGGTCCGATTCGGACCCTCCGACGTCTGGACCTTCCCCGACGGACTGATCGGCTTCCCGGAATGCCGCCACTTCCTGCTGATCCATCACCGGGAAGACAGCCCGTTCCACTGGCTCCAGTCTATCGAACGGCCCGAACTCGCATTTTTGGTCACCGACCCGAATCGGTTCGTCGAGGGCTTCGCCCCCGAACTGGACGACCGAGACGCGCAAGAACTGAACCTGACCGAGACGACGCCCCACGTGCTCCTCACGACCGTCTCGATCCCGCCTGGACGTCCCCAGGATCTTTCGCTCAACCTCAACGGCCCGATCGTCGTCAATCTCGAGACGCGCGAAGGTCGGCAGTTCGTTGTGGAAGCCGACGCGTATACTAAGGAACGGATTCGCGAATCTCAAGGGGCCGCGTCGGCCGCCGCTTAGACGCCTCGAACGGTTCGCGGACCGGATCGTCAGCCAGGAAGGGCCGTGTGCCCGACCCGGTCGTTCGGTGAGGCGGGAGTCGTTCCGCAGACATTTGGCCACGGAGGGCTGGAATTATGCTCGTACTGACGCGGAAGGTGCACCAAAGCATCGTCATCGGAGATGACGTCGAAGTCGTGGTGCTCGAGGTACGGGGCGAGCAGGTTCGTCTGGGAATCCGAGCCCCCAAGCACGTGACCGTCCACCGCAAAGAGATCTACGACCAGATCCGGCAAGAGAACGTACAGGCGACGGAAGTTCGTGTCGAAGACGTCCCCGAGTGAGGCGCCCGCGGTCGGACCCAAGTTGAGCAACCCTCCATCGGGCAT
>JBDNCL010000054.1:0-14074 GCA_046719655.1 Fimbriimonadaceae bacterium | reverse complement strand
GTGCGTTGCCGGGTTGGGGGCGCCGCACCCGGCCGGGGTCGGCCAACGGTCGGGAAAGGCCGTTCCAATCGGGCCGGAGACGCCGGCCCCAACCGGACGCTGCGCCGTCGAGGCCCTCCCAGATCTCGGAGTAGAATCTCTTTGGTCGGAGGCGTGACGCCCGACCCGGAACGACGTGGAGGAATTTCGCCCGAGCCGGTCAACCGTCGAAATCGTCGACGGGGATGCGATCCGTCAGATGCTCGCGCTCGCCGAGCGTCTGAGGCATCAGAGCGGCGGCGTGCTGGACGACGAGGCCATTCTGGCGGTCGCCGAAGCGTCCGGGGTTCCCGAAGAGCACGTCCGGGTCGCGGTCTCCCGGCTCGGGCCGAAGAAGCGCCGCAGTCCGATTCACGCGGTCCGCAACGCGTTTCTCTCTCTCGAGCCCGATGTCCGGCGGCACGTCATCACCGGATTCCTGGCGACCGTCTCCGCGATTCCGACCGTGGTCGGATCGGTCACGGGCGACCAGTACGGTCTTTTCAGCGCCCTCGCCCTGCTCCTGGCGGGCGCGGCGATGTGGAACGTCTCGGTCAGTCGGGACGACAAGACGGCGATCGCGTCGGGGGCTCTTCTCGGCGGCGTGTTCTTTTTGGCGCGCTCCCTTTTCGCGCTGGTTTTGGGGGCGCCGATGGAGATCGGCGCCGGCTTGCTCGTCCCGTTCGTTTTGGGTGGCGCGGTCGGCGGATTCGCGCTTCGTCGGCTTTCCGGCTACGCCCGCACCAAACTGGGCATGAAGGACCCGGGCGAAGAGCGGAGAGAGCTGTTGCGCCAGCTGGTCGAGATCCAGGACCGGCTTCGGGCCGGGGAGCGGAGCACCGCTTTCCTGAGCCTCGACATCGTCGGTTCCACGAAGATGAAGCAGGTGGCGGACCCGTTGAGCGTCGAGTACACCTTCACCGAGTACCACAAGTTCGTCGAGGCGGCGGCGCGCCGGTTCGGGGGGCAGGTCCACTCGACGGCGGGGGACGGGGTCACCTGCGCGTTTCTGCACCCGCACCAGGCGTTCCGGGCGGCCAAGTTCATCCAGGGCGGCCTGCTCGAACTGAACACCCTTCACAACAAGATCGGGCTCCCGATCCGGCTTCGGGCCGGGATCCACACCGGCACCGTGATGACGGGTTTCGACCAAGACATCACGAAGGTCAACTTCGCCCACGTGATCGACGTCGCCGCCCATGTTCAGAAGCTGGCCCCGGAAGGCGGCGTCGCGATCACCACGGCGGCGGCCGAGATGCTGCCGGGCGGGCCGCGGGCGGTGGGCGGCCAGACCGTGTCGTACGAGGACATCGTGGCCCACGTGTGGCTGCCCCGCCGCTCGGCCGCGCACGCGGCCCCTCTTCCCCCGATTCCCGGCGCCTCGGGTTCGCCGGCGACCTAGGAGAGGCCCGACGTGGAACTGCGCGACCGCTACGAAGGTGTCGGCTCGGCTTCGCTGGAGCGCCAGATGAGCCGGTTGCCGCGGATCCCGCGGGTCGCGAGTCAGCTGGCGCGGGAGCGAACCGAACCGGGAGCCGGCGTCCGCGAGTTTTCGCGGCGTTGTCTCGGTTTTCTCGAGGGGCACGGTTTCGAGGAGTTTCGGAACGGAGGGGCGTGCCTGTACGAGCGGCGCGTGCGGGGTTGGAAGACCGAGATCGTCTGCGAGCCGCCTTCGGTCGTGGCGCCCGGGCTCTACGTGCCGGTCACGTTTCGGCTCCACGTGACCAACCGGACGTTGGCCGAGATGCGCCGGCACTATCTGGCCGACCGCGGGCACCCGGTCGAGACGGTGTGCAGCCGCAACCTGGGGGCGTTCCGAAACCGGCGTCCCGACCGAGCCCCCCGCTGGGTCGTGTGGAACATCGGCTCGGAGGCGGAGGCCGAAGGAGCGGCGGCCGAGGTTCGGGCCCGCGTCGCCGACGACGTGCTCCCCTGGCTGTCCGTCCTGGAAGACGGGGTGCGTCTCGGGGACCGGCTGGCGAAGGCGGATCTGGTCGGGCTCAATCCAGACGTGGCGCTGGAGCTTTTCGCCGTGGCCGAGGTGCGCCACGACCCCCTCGAGGCGGCGCGGAACATCGTCGAGAGGGCGGGAATCGCCTGGGAGGACGTCCTCCGACTGCTTCCCGAGGTGCGAAGCGTTCGGGGAGGACCCCGATGGGGCGGCGACTGCCGCTGGAACGTGGCCCTGGTCATGGACCACATGGGGCTGTTCGCCCACCATCCGACCCGGATCTGGGCCTGATCGCCACCGACCGAGGGCGTTGACTTTCGGCTTCCCGGGCGCCGTATAGCCCGTGAATCGATCGACCTCCGAACTGCCGACGGGTCGCTACCCGGCCCGCCTGGCCGACTGGTGGCTGGTGGCCGACCAGGCCTCCGTCCCGATCTCGTTCGACCTCTTTTCGGCCGACAACCGGTTCCTCGGACGCGAGACGGCCGTCGTCGGAACCTCGCCGGCTGGCTGGGAAAGCCTTTGGCCCTCGGGCGCGGCCGCCCTCCGGGCCGCCTGGGCGACCGTGGTGCAAGACCCGGTCGGCGGGCTCGTCGTCGCCTCGCCGGTCGGCGGATCGGGCGTGGCCGTCACGGTCGCGACGGGCGCGCCGCTGAAGGCGGGCTTTGCCCTGGGGGCGGTTCCCCCGGGCCGCTTCCTGGAGTGGAACTCGCCCCGCCCGGTGAGCCTGTCCGCCGCCAACATGGGGGCGCTCGCGTCGCTGTCCCACGCCTGCACCCCGTCGGCCGAACTCGCGGCCAGCGGTCAGGCGTGGTTGGGACTCGGGCGTCTGGGCGCGTGCGTGTTCGCCGGGGGCACCGCGAATTCGACGTTCGCGGTCTACGACGGAACGTCGGCCGCCGACACGCGCATCCTCACCGTTCCCGTCCTGGCAAACTCGGTTTGCGTCGTCCCCCCGCTCGGAATCAACATCGCGGTCGGCTGTTACGTTTCGATCTCGGGTTCGGGAGCTCGGTGCCAGGTTTCCCGGATGGTGGGGATCTGATGCTGCTCAGCCCCGGCGACCGCTGGATCAACCCGGACTCGGTGTCGATGACGGCGCCCAACCCGGCCGGAACCTGGGCGTCCACCTACACCGGCGGCAGCATCGGCACGGTCTCCATCGCCCGGCCCGACGGCCAGACCGTGGTCCGGGTGCGTTCGGTCTCGGGCGGCGGTCAGCAGAACTGGGCCCGCCTGACGTTTGCGACGGGCCAGCCTCTGTTCTCGGGCGGCACGGTCACAGTGCGCTTCTGGTGCGATCTCGGCGGGGCCGATTCGGTGGGCGGCGCGCTCCAGTTCGCCGAGATGCCGGACTTCTCCACCGGAACGCTGGAGGCGATCGTGTCGATCCGGCACGGGTGGAACACCCTGCGCGTGCACAAGGGAACCCTCAACCCGACCGGTTCGGCCAGCCTCTCCTGGAACAGCTTCCGGGCGATCGAGATCCGGTCGTTCGCCATCGCGGGGACAGTCCAGACCCTCGTGGTCGATCGGATCGAACGGGGGCGCTACGCCAAGCCGAAGATCGTGTTGGCGGAAGACGACGCCCACGTCTCCGTGTTCCAGGAGATGTTCCCCCGATGCCGGGCATTCGACATCCCGGTCACCCACGGGGTCATCGGGTCGCGGTCGAACAACCCCGAGCACTGCAGCCTGGCCATGCTGAGGCAGATGCGGGCGGCGGGCGACTCGATGGCCAACCACACCTGGTCGCATCTCGCGAACTCGATCAACCAACCCGGGGCGGAGAGCCTGATCCGGACCGAGATCGGGAACTGCACCCGGTGGTTGGAGGACAACGGTCTGGGCGGGGACGGCGGTCCCCTCCACCTCTGGACGCCGTATCACGAGTGGACGCCGACCCTCCAGCAGATCGCGACCGAGGAGCTCGGCATCCTCTCGGTGCGGGCCGGCGACCACAACTCGGTCGCGACCCGGCCGAACCGACCCTGCGAGGCGCTGGAGAGCCGCTGGCCGAAGCGTACGTGGGGCTGCTTCCTCGCCGACAGCGGGCACTCGGCCGCGACCGTGCTCCACTTCGTCGATGCGATGATCGCGGCGGGAAGGAACGGCGTCGTTCTGTTCCACCGGTTTGCCGCCGTGCCGACCCTTTCGACCGAGTTCTCGACGGCCGAGCTTCAGCGGGTCGTCGAGGGGCTGCATCGGCGTCGGAACCTGGTCGATTTCGCGACGTGGCCCCAGCTCTTCGCCGGCATGGGCTGAACGCGGCGGCGCCGGGCTCGGGGTCCGGCGCCGGCGACGGTCGCCGAGGCTCGGCAAGGCCCGTAGCCGATCGCGGATACCTGGTACAAAGCGGATACCGGACGGGCAAGGTCGACCGCCTGGTCAACCAGACGAAATGAACTCGCAAACCGAATTCGAGAAGCCGAGAGGGGTCAGCCACGTCGAGATCCGCTCCGGGTTCGCCCAGGTCCACGTTTCGGATCTTCCGACTCCCCTCGACGACGCCCGCCTGCGCGTGCTCGAGCTCATCGCCGCCTCCCGGATCAGCATCGACTTTCTGAAGTTGACCCAGTCGGGCCTGAGCTTCGTCGTCGACGCCCGAGAGGCGGAGGCGGTCGAGCAGGCGCTGAAGTCGCAGAACTTCTCCTTCACGATCGGGCTCGACCGGTCCGTGATGCTCGTGCACTGCGTCAACATGCGCGACGAGGAGGGGCTGATCGCCCGAATCGTGGCCATGGCTCTGGAGAGCGGGGCCCGGGTCGAGCACCTGAGCGACATGCACGACCGGATGCTCATCGTGGCCGAGGACGCGACGGCCCGCACCCTCGCCGCCCGGTATGAATCCGAGTTGAAGGGGTTGGGCGCGTGAAGATCAAGGTGATGAAGTTCGGGGGCACGAGCGTCGCCACACCCGAGTCGCGCCTGGCGGCCGCATCCAAGGTGATCGCGGCGACCGAGCAGGGCTGGAACCCGATCGTCGTCGTGAGCGCCATCGGCCGGCGGGGCGAGCCCTACGCGACCGACACCCTGCTCAGCCTCCTGCGCGACATCGACCCTACGGTCGCCCCCGACCCGCGGGAAGTCGACCTGATGATCGCGTGCGGGGAGATCCTGTCCGCCGCCATCTTCGCCCACACCCTGAAGACGCTCGGCCATCGGGCCCAGGCGTTCCGCGGCGGCCAGGCCGGAATCAAGACGGACGGCGTCTTCGGCAACGCCCGCATCGTCAGCATCGACCCGGTGCTCCTCTTCGAGAGCATCCAGGCGGGGAACATCCCCGTCGTCTGCGGGTTTCAGGGCACGTACCTCCCCAGGCCCAACGTTCCCGGGGGTGAGTTGACCACGCTCGGACGCGGCGGGTCCGACACCACGGCCGCCGCCCTCGGCGTCGCCACCAACGCGGAGATGGTCGAGATCTACACCGACGTCGACGGAGTCAAGACGGCCGACCCCGACTACGTGCCCAAGGCTCCGACCCTGCGCAAGGTGACCTACGACGAGGTCGCCGAGATCGCCCACCTGGGGGCCAAGGTCCTCCACCCCCGCGCGGCCGAGATCGCCATGAAGTTCGACACGCCCCTTTGGGTCAAGAACACGTTTTCTGACGACCCCGGCACCGAAATCGTCAAGCGCGAGGCGTTCCGGGGGCGTCGGGTGACGGGCGTGACCCACACGGGCCGGCTGGTCTACCTCCAGTTCAACCTTCAGGGAGCGGTCTCCGACCACCGGCTGACGCTCGAATCGCGGGTCTACGAGCTGATGGCCAAGTACGAGCTAAACCTGTACATGATGAACCACAGCCCGACCGGCTTCGGATTCGCCGTCCCCCGCGAGCAGTACCGGTCGGTCGAAGACCTGCTGGACGGCCTCGTTCTGCCCCTGCCCGGAGACGGCACCCCGGTGTACATGTTCCAAGTCGGAACGAAGCCCTCGAAGGGAGCGGAGACTCAGGCCAGCCTCTTGCAGGGACTGGGCAAGCTGATCAGCGTGCCGATCGATCTGACCGAAAACTGCACCGTCGTGTCGCTGGTCGGGCACGACTACCTGCAGCAGCCGGGCGTCTACCTCGACGTTCTCTCGACTCTGTTCGAGGCCCGGATTTCGGTGCTTCAGACGAGCGACTCCGACTTTTCGCTGAGCGTCCTCGTTCCCGAGGTCGAAACCGAGCGGTCGGTCCGCCTCCTGCACGACCGGTTCCAGCTCAGCGAAGCCCGCTGACCCGGAGGCGGGGACCCAAGAGGGCCGGGGGGTGTTCCGGTACCTTGGGAGAGTTGTTCACCCGCAGGCCCCCCCGTGTCGAGCCCGGAGCGTCCGACGTCGAACGCTCCGACGGGGTGTTGCCCGGCGGGCCGACCGACCGCCAGCCCCAAACCCCGGCCCGCGAAAACGCTCTGAAGGTCGTCTGGGCGTTGGCTTGGCCGGCCGTCGTTTTGAACTCGCTCCAGGTGGTGAACAACCTGCTGGACACCGGGTTTGTCGGGCAGCTCGACCAGGCTTCGACCGTCGCCTACGGAGGCGTCATGCCGATCGGTTTCTTCTTCTTCTCGATCGGCTTCGCCCTCGCCACGGCCGCGACCGCCATGGTCAGTCGGGCGTTCGGGGCGGGCGACGCCGACGGTTGCCGAACCGCCTGCCGCAAGGTTCTCGGCGTGACCGCGGTGCTCGGTTTGGTCGCCGCCTTCGCGATGGTGGCGGCAGCGCGCCCCGCCTCCCACCTCATGCTGCCGGACGCGGACGGAGACGCGGGACGCCTCATGGTCGGCTATCTGATCCTCTACGCGATCGGCCTTCCCGCCCACTACGTCATCTTGACGCTGGCCGGCTCGTTGCGGGGGATCGGAGACACCCGCAGCCCGATGGTCATTTCGGGCATGCAGATCGTGCTCCACATCGCCCTCAACTACATCCTGATCTTCCCGTCGCACACGTTGGGCGGCGTGACGATTCCCGGCTTCGACCTGGGTCTGGCGGGCGCGGGCGCGTCGATCACGATCAGCGCGTGGTTCTCGGCCTCGGTGTACCTGCTGTTCGTCACCCGCACCCCTCTCGGGCGCCAGTGGAACCTCTCTTGGCCCGAGGCGCCGTGGGTCCGCCGGGTGATGAGCGTCTCGGTGCCGGCCGCCATGATGTCGTTGCTGAGGGTGGCCTCGCTGACCGCGTTCATGCTCGTTCTGCGCTACGTTCCGGATTCCGAAGCCGCGATCTCGGCCGTGCGCCCCGCCTTCAGCATCGAGTCGATGATGTTCATGCCCGCATTCGGTCTGAGCGCGGCCGCCGCCGCCCTGGTCGGGCAGAGCCTCGGCATGCGACGGCCGGATCGGGCCGAGAAACTCGGCTGGGTCGCCGCCCACTCGTCGGCGGTGGTGACGCTGCTTCTGTGCGCGCCCATCTTCCTCTTCGCCCAGCCGATCATGGACGTCATGCTGCCAGGCAAGCCGGAGGCCGCGCACCAGGCCGCCCTGCTGCTTCAGTGGCTGTGCGTGACCGAGGTCGGTTTCTCCTACGCCATGGTGCTGATCGGGGCCATGCAGGGCGCCGGCGACACCGTTCGTCCGCTCTGGATCACGATCTTCTCGCTGTGGGTCCTCCGGGTTCCGTTGGCGTGGGCCCTGGCGATCCCGTTCGGCTTCGGCGCGCAGGGGGCTTGGGCGGCGATGAGCATCTCCCAGTTCATCCAGGGAATTCTCGCCGTCTGGATCTTCCGTCAGGGGCGCTGGAAGCTCCGCGAGGTCTAGCCGGGCCCGAGGAGCCTCCGAAGGACCTTCAGGGCCCGGGCCGTCGCCGCCACATCGTGGGTCCGGACGATCCGGGCCCCCCTCTCGACCGCGAACATTTCGGCCGCCAAGGTGGCTTCGAGGCGTCGGTCGGTCGGGGCCGGGGTCGACTCACCGCCTAGGATCCGGCCGAGGAACGACTTCCGGCTGACCCCGACCAGAACCGGGTAGCCGTGGCTCGACAGCCGATCCGTGGCCCGCAGAAGGGCCAGGTTGTGCTCGGTCGTCTTGCCGAAACCGATGCCGGGATCGATCCAGACCCGGGACTGGGGGACCCCCAACTCGGTCGCGGTTGCGGCTTGGGCGAGAAGAAACGCCTCCACCTCGGCGACGACGTCGCCGTAATCGGCCAGACTCTGCATCGTCTGGGGGGTGCCCTTCATGTGCATCGCGCACACGCTCACCCCGGATCCCGACCAATCCCGGATCGCGGCCTGCATGTCGGCGCGCCGCAGCCCGCCGACGTCGTTGACGATGCAGGCTCCCGCGTCCAGGGCGGATCGGGCGACTTCGGCTTTTTGGGTGTCGATCGAGACCGTGACCCCGGCCCGGGCGAGGGCCTCGACGACGGGGATGGTGCGGGCGATCTCGTCCTCGGCCGGGACCGGATCGGCCCCCGGACGGGTCGACTCCCCGCCGACGTCGACGATGTCGGCTCCCGCCTCGACCAGACTCAGGCCGTGGGCGACCGCCGCGTCCCGGTCGGCGTAGAGCCCGCCGTCGCTGAAGCTGTCGGGAGTCACGTTGAGGATCCCCATCAGAGCGGGACGATCGGGCGGGAGCGTATAGGCCATCTTCTGGATGATGCCCCGGACCCGGTTCGGAATTCTAAGCCGTCGACGGGTGAGAACGTTGCCCGAGCCGCCGACGTAGGGCCAGGTATAACGCCCGCGTCGGAACGGTTTTATGAAGTACGAGATTCTCTACCAGCCGTCTTTCGCGGTCGCTCAGATTCTTCTCGAGCCAGGCGAGCGAATCCGCGCCGAGAGCGGAGCCATGGTGAGCATGTCTCCCACCGTCGAAATGGAGTCCAAAGTCACCGGCGGCCTCAAGGGAATGCTGACGCGGGCGCTGACGAAGGAAAGTCTGTTCCAGACCTACTTCACGGCGACCGGCGGACCCGGCGAGGTCGTGCTCGCGCCGTCCGCGATCGGCGACATCATCCCGCTCGAACTTCAGAACGACTCCTACATGGTCACCGGCGGCTCCTACCTGGCCGGGGATCCCGACCTCGACATGCAGGTGAGGGTCAGCGGCCGGGCGTTCTTCGCCGGCGAGGGTTTGTTCCTGATGCGGGTCTCGGGAACGGGGCCGCTCCTGCTGAGCAGCTTCGGGGCCATTCGGGCGATCAGCCTGCCGGCCGGGCACCAGTACATCGTGGATACGGGACACATCGTCGCGTTTTCCGAGTCGATGCAGTACGAAGTGCGCCGCGCCGCGCGGAGTCTGATCGGGTCGTTCACGAGCGGGGAAGGACTCGTGGCCCACTTCATAGGGCCGGGAGTCCTCTACACCCAGAGCCGAACGCCGCAGGGATTCGGACCGTGGCTCGCCCAGTTCATGCCGAAGGGATCATGAAAAATCGAACCTCAGCCGTCGTCGTCGCCGCTTTGGCCGTTCTCCATTTGGGTGTCCTCGGGGGGTGCTCGGCGGGAGGGACCATGCCGTCCGCCCAGATCGAGCCGTTGGACCGCGAAGGGACGGTGGTCGAACTCGCGTCGCTCAAGGGCTCGCCGCTGCTGGTCGAGTTTTGGGCGACGTGGTGCGGACCGTGTCGCGAGGCCATGCCCGAGATCCAGGCCATCCACGACAAGTTCGGCCCCCGCGGGCTGAAGGTGGCGGCGATCAGCAACGAGACGAGATTCGAGGTCGAATCGTTCAAAAAGTCGTCGTCCTACACGTATCCGGTCTACCTCGACATCGAAAACAGCGCCAATCGCGCGTTCGGGGTCCGAGGCTATCCGACCGCATTCCTGATCAACCGGGAAGGCCGGATCGTGTGGAGCGGCCACCCGCGCGACCCCAAGCTGCGTCCGGCGATCGAGAACGTTCTCTGACGGTCGAATCCCGATGGTCTGGCGCACCGCTTACTCCACCGCCACCGCGGTCGACGCCGTCCCGCCGTCTACGAGCGTGGTCCGCCTGGACGGAGGCGATCCGGTGCCCCTCGCCAGCCCGGGAATCTGGATCGTCGGCTTCGGACTCGGCTCCCTTCGGTCGGTGGAGGTCTGGCTCCGTTTGTGCCGCACCGACCTTTCGGCCTGCGCCCCCTTCCGGGTCGCGATGGTGGGTTTGGCCGACGAGTTGGCCAACCTTCCCGACCTGATCCCCCCGAGCCGCCGGCGCGACACCTACGTCTCGCCGGCGACGGACGCCTGGGCGGATTGGGTCGGCCCGGCGAAGCCCGACGTCCTCGCCGCCGTTTCGGGAGGCGCGGTCTGGCCGATCGTGATGGCGGGGCTCCCGACCGAGGAGGCGTGGGAAGCCTTCGTCGTCGTCGCCCAGCGGCAGGCGGCCTCGGGCTAGAACGCCTTCACATGCCGGGGCGGTTCGAGACGATCGGCTTGGCGGAGGCGGGCGGCACGAACACGAAGTTCGCGCTGGCGGGAAGAACGGACGGCTGAACGGTCATCGTCCACGTCAGAGTCCGGTCGTTCGAGACCCGATCCCGAAAGTGGATCCCGTTCAGCGTCCGGTTTCCCGAGTCGTCGACGGACATCGAGAAGCTGATCGCGCGGCGGGCCGTGCCGTTCGATCCGGGCGACCACCAGACGGCCACCGATTCGCCGAACTTCGGGCCGATGATCTGGTCGGGAGACATGGGGTCCGTCATCCAGGCCGGTCCGTCGACGAGGGCCCGGTTGTTGGCCTCGGTCAGAACCCAAGGCCGAAATCGACTGGCCGCTCCGCCCCACACCTCGCCGAGGAGGCGTACGAGGGCGGCCGAGCGGTTGTCCTGGATGCGGGCCAAGCCTTGGAGCGCGCGCGAGGCGTATCCCGCGTGGGCTTCGGGGCCCGAGCCGCGGTAGTCCGTTGCCGAGTAGGTGTTGAGCCGGATGTCGTAGTCCCACAGGATCCGGCCGTCGGCGACGGTACGGCGCACGGGGGACCCGTCGGCGTACTCGACGACCTCGACCTTGATCTCGAGTTGGCCGTCGCGGTCGAAGCCCTGCATCCAGAACAGGTCGTGAACGCGGGTCGTCTGCTGGTTGCGGACCGTCTCTTCCGACTCGAGCCGCACCCACGCGGTCGTGGACATCCGAAGGTTCTCGAACGCCGACTGAACCGCCTCTTCCGGGGTCAGAGCCAAGGTCGGGGCGACGGTGGCGACCGCCAACAGGGACAGTGCGAGCTTCACGCCCCGTTAGACGACGATCGCCCGACCGCAGGTTCCGCGGATCGGGCCCGTCGGTTCCGTCCTGTCGGCCCGACCGGCGTCATGTAAACTGGCCGGGAACAACTCGATCCCGTTGTTGGGGAGGACTTTCGCATGTCGACTGCGCCCAAGCCGATCGAAAAGTACGAGGAAAGCTATCTCTACCGCCTTCGTCATTCTGCCGCCCACCTGATGGCCCAAGCGGTGACCGAACTCTATCCGGGCGCCAAGCTCTCGATCGGACCCCCCATCGAAAACGGGTTCTACTACGACATCGAGTTTCCCGAGGCGATCGGCGAAGACGCGTTGCCCGCCATCGAAAAGCGGATGAGGGAGCTCAGCAAACTCGACCAGAAGATCGAACGTCTGGAGGTCGACCGCGATCGGGCGAGGGAGCTGATCTTGGACGATTCGATTCCGGGAATGGGGGAGGCGGTAGCCGAGTACAAGCTCCAACTGCTGGATGCGATTCCCGAAGGAGAGGCGATCTCGTTCTACGATCAGAAGCGGACGGACCGGGAAGGCAAGGAGCACCGATTCTTGGACCTGTGCCGAGGGCCTCACGTCGATTCGACCAAGGAGATCAAGCACTTCAAGCTGATGCACCTCGCCGGAGCCTATTGGCGGGGAGACGTTCGGAACAAGCAGCTCACCCGAATCTACGGAACCGCGTTCGAATCGGCCGAGGAGCTGGAGACCTACCTCGCCAACCTGGAGGAGGCGCGCAAACGGGACCACCGCCTTCTCGGCAAGGAACTCGGGCTGTTCATGTTCTCGCCGAGGGTCGGTACGGGGTTGGCGCTCTGGCTGCCCAAGGGAGCGGTTCTGCGCGAGACGATGGTCGAGTTTCTGCGCGAGGAACAGCTCAAGCGGGGCTATATCCCCGTCATTACCCCGCAGATCGCATCCATTAAGCTTTACGAAAAGTCGGGGCACATTCTGACGTTCCGGGAGAAGATGTTCCCGTTCATGGACGACGAGGAGAAGGAGACCTACATCCTCAAGCCCATGAACTGCCCTTTCCACATCGAGATCTATGCCTCGCAGATGCGCAGCTACCGGGATCTTCCCATCCGAATGGCGGAGTTCGGCACCGTCCACCGGTACGAGCAGAGCGGCGAGGTGACCGGCATCCTGCGGGCCAGGGGCTTCACCCAGGACGACGCCCATCTCTTCGTGCGGCCCGACCAGCTTCTGGACGAGTTCATCGGCGTCGTCGATCTGATGAAGACCGTTCTCGACAAACTGGGACTGACCAACTTTCGGGCTCGATTGGGCACGAAGGACCCGAATTCCGACAAGTACGTCGGCCACGACGACAACTGGAAGGCGGCGACCGCCGCCATCGAAGAAGCTTGTCGTCGCATGGGGCTGGAGTACGAGGTCTCTCCGGGCGACGCCGCGTTCTACGGGCCGAAGTTGGACCTCATCATCAAGGACGCGTTGGGACGCGACTGGCAGATGGGGACGGTCCAGGTCGACTACAACCTGCCGGAGCGGTTCGACATCGAGTACATCGGCGAGGACGGCAAACCGCACCGGCCGATCATGATCCATCGGGCTCCGTTCGGTTCTCTGGAGAGGATGATCGGGCTGCTGACCGAGCACTACGCGGGCGCCTTCCCGATGTGGCTGGCCCCGATCCAGGTGGCGATTCTGCCCATTTCCGACCGGCATATCCCGCACGCCCGCAAGATCGCCGAGTGGCTCCAGGGATTCCCGACGCCCGACGCCAAACCGATCGAAGAGGAGCCGGTGCGGCCGCCGGAGTCGACCGCGGCCGAGATGGAACGGCTGTTCCGGGCCGGCTCGCCGAAGCTGCGGGTCCAGGTCGACGAAAGGCGCGAGACGCTGGGCAAGAAGATTCGGGAGAACCAGATGCAGAAGGTGCCGTTCATGCTGATTCTCGGGGACCGCGACATCGAGAACGGCACCGTCGGCGTGCGAAGCCGGGAATCGGGAGACCTCGGCCCGAAACCGTTGGGCGATCTGCTCGCCCTCCTGACGGGCGACTGAGCGACGTCCGATCCTAAAGGAAATCGGCCTCCGGAAGCTTTTCCGGAGGCCGCCGGCGCGGGTCTTTTCGGGCCCGCGATCAGGTTGTGGCGACCGGAGCCGTCTCCTGCCCTTCGATGTCTTCGGGGGCGGCGCCGACGTGGAACCGATCTTCGGGGTGGGCTCGACCCATCTTCTTCGCGAACCAGTTCGACAGGTCGTCGAAGATGGTGTACGAGCACGGGATGACGAGAAGGGTCAGCAGCGTCGACAGCGTGATGCCGCCGATGATCGTGATGCCCAAGGTTTCGCGGAACTCCGAGCCCCGCCCGACCGCCAACGCGATGGGAAGCATGCCCATGATCAGAGCGAGCGTGGTCATCATGATCGGCCGCAACCGCACCGGACCCGCTTCGAGAAGAGCCTGCAGCCGATTGCGGCCTCTCGATCGAAGGGTATTCGTATAGTCGACCAGCAGGATCGCGTTCTTGCCGACCAGGCCGACCAGACAGATGATCCCGATGAAGCCCACGATGTTCAGGGCGCGGTCCGTCAGCATCAGCGCCAACAGCGCGCCGACCATGGCCTGCGGCTGAGACAGCTGGATGATGAACGGGTAGAGCAGGTTGTCGTACAGGGACGCCAGGACCATGTAGACGAGTACCAGGCCGAGAAGCAGGGCTCCGAACAGGAAGCCCACTTCGCGGTTCTGGACGTCGGCCTGGCCCAACTCTCGGATCGTCACCCCCTCGGGAACGAGATTCTCCTTCTTGAGCAGGTCGTTGATCTGAGCCTGGACGTTTCCGGCCGCCAGACCGGTGGCGAGGTCGGCCGTGATCCGAACCTCTTCGGCCCGGTTGCGGCGCTCGATGCGGTCGACGCCGATGCCGGGTTCGATCGAGGCCACCTCTCCGAGGAAGATGGGGTTGCCGGCGTCGAACGTGACCGGCACCT
>JBDNCL010000053.1:0-14161 GCA_046719655.1 Fimbriimonadaceae bacterium | reverse complement strand
AGCCGTCGAACGTCCGGATGAGGTTTCGGGACTTTCGGTAGGCATCCCGGCCGCGGACGCGCTCCGCCTCGATCGGTTCGGATGGAAACGCGATCGGCACCAGGGGCGGGGCGGGCTTTGGAATCCGGGCCGGTGCGATGGCGGCGGGTGGTTCAGCCCGGGCGGCCATGGTCGCCGACTCGGGTTCCCCTCGAGACCCGATGACGGACGCCGCCAGCCCGATGCACACCACCCATCCAAACATCGCTCACCGAAATGATCGGTTCGAGTAGGGCTAGAATCCAGGCATGGCATTCGACGTGGTGGTCCTCGGTGGCCGGATCTTCTCGTCCACGCGGTCGGAAGTGGCCGACATCGGCATTCGAGAAGGGATCATCGCCGAAATCGGCGATCTCGCCGGAAAGCCGGCGGCGCATGTCGTCGACGCTTCGGGACTGGCGGTTCTTCCCGGCCTGATCGACACTCAGGTTCATTTTCGGGAGCCGGGGATGGAACACAAGGAGGACCTGGCGTCGGGCGCCCGGGCCGCCGTCCTGGGCGGGGTGACGAGCGTCCTGGAGATGCCCAACACCCAGCCGACCACGACGACGGCGGACGCGCTGGCCGACAAGCTGAAGCGCGCGTCGGGGCGTATGGCGTGCAACTACGGGTTCTTCGTCGGGGCCACGACCGACAACTGGGCCGACCTGCCCCAGCTGGAACGGCTCCCCGGGACCCCGGGCGTGAAGATGTTTATGGGCAGCTCGACCGGGACCCTCCTCGTGCCGGACGACGACCACGTCGAGAAGGTCCTCGCCCACGGAGCCGGGCGGGTCGCGGTCCACTCGGAAGACCACGAACGGCTCGAGGCGCGCAAGGGCCTGCTCTCGTCGGAACCCCACCCTCGCGAGCACCCGCACCTTCGGGATGCGGAGGTCGCCCGTCGGTCCACGGAGAGGCTGCTGGCGATCGCGGAACGGACAGGCCGACCGGTGCACGTCCTCCACGTCTCCACCGCGGACGAACTCCCGATGCTGGCGGCGGCCAAAGCGCGCGGTCGACGGGTGACGTGCGAGGTGACGCCCCAACACCTGTGGTTTGCCGCCCCGGAATGCTACGAGCGTCTGGGCGCCCTCGCCCAGATGAATCCGCCGGTGCGAACGGCCGAACACCGGTACGCGCTGCGGACGGCGCTCGAAAACGGCCTTTTCGACGTTGTCGGGAGCGACCACGCGCCCCATACGCTCGACGAGAAGAACCTTCCGTACCCGCAGAGTCCGAGCGGCATGCCAGGCGTCCAGACGTCGCTCAGCGTCCTGTTGACCCTAAGTCGGCAGGTTCCGTCCCTGGACGTGCACACCATCGTGCGCCTCATGGCGGAGAACGCCGCCGCTCTCTACGGCATGGCGGGCAAGGGGCGGGTGGAGGTCGGTTTCGACGCCGATCTCGCGCTCGTCGACCTGGATGCCGCGTTCGTCGTCGAGAAGAACTGGCTTGCAAGCAAGTGCGGCTGGAGCCCGTACGAGGGGGAGCGTCTGAAGGGTCGCCTCGTCGGCACGCTCGTGCACGGACGCGAGGTCGTGCGGGAGAGCAGACTCGTCGACGGAGCGGAGTCGGCGGGCCGGGCCATCCGATTCCACCTCGGCGCTCAGCGGCCGTAGGGTAGACGGGTTCTCCGGCAACCGCCGACTCATGCCGGGATTTCCCGAGGACCGAATCGGCGGCAGTTGGGATAAAACAAAGGGGAAGCGGCGGCGCCGCTCGGAGAACGTCGATGGACTTGAGAAACTATCTGATCGAAGGCTTTGATTACGACCTCTGGGCAAACCGGATCTGGCTCGACGTTCTCCCGAAGATCGGCGACGTCGAGACCCGCGAGGCCTTCCAGCACGTGCTGAACCACATTCTGGGGGCGCAACGGAACTGGCTGGAGCGATGCGGCGGCCACAATCCGGAACTCATCTACGATCTGAACGCCGACTTCGAGGCCGCCGCCAAGGCGTGGCAGGCATTCTTGCGCACCGCGAACCTCGAGGAGGAGATTCACTACAGCAACAGGTCGGGCGAAAGGCACGTGAACTACCTCCGGCAGATCGTGCTCCACGTGATGAATCACGGCACCTACCACCGCGGGCATCTGCGTGGCCTCGCCCAGGCTCACGGCCTCGACGACTTCGAGGATACGGACCTCATCCGATACATCCGCCTGAAGTCGAAGGCGGGCTAGCTCAGCGGCCCCGGATGTCGATTCGGGTCACCTGACAGGGGATCATCTCGCTGGTGGTGATCAGGAAGGATCCGTCGACGGAGTACGCGATGGCTTCGCCCTGCAGTTCCGTGGCGAGGCGGATTCGGCGCGGGGCCTGGGCCACCCAACTGGTGGGTGCGCCGGCCACGTCGAACTCCCATGCTTCCCGGTAGGTGCGCAGAACGACGAACCGTCCGTCGGGCGAAACGTCTCCGCCCGTGACCAGCCTGTATCCGCCGGCCGACTGGTCGGTCGGGAGGGTGAGGTCGGCGACGAAGCGAAGGCTATGGCGGCCCGGTTCCGTTCCAGCCGAAAGCGTGAAGACCTTGGACGGGCCATCGTTCTTCGTCACGATCGTGATGGCGCCTCGGGGATCGACGAGCAGGGCCTCGGCGTTGTGCGGGCGGTCCGGATAGGTCAGGTCGAACGTGTCGAAGTTCGCGATCGGTCCGGGCGGTCCGGTGGGCTCTTCGAACCGGTACACCTGGACGGAGGGGCGCCTCTCCCGGTTGTCGCCGATGTCGCCGATGAACACGAGGTTGCGCCCGTCCACCGTCGCGACCGCCATGTCCTCCCAGTCGACCGCCTGGGCGCCGACCAGGGTCCACGGACCCTCGACGTTGCCGGACAGATCGAAGCGCCAGAAGCGGGGGCCGTCTCCCGAGTCGTTGTGGGTGTAGAACCAGCCCGGTTTGACTCGGCTGGCGGCGACGCCGGAACTCTCGTCGATCTCCTTTTCGGCGAGGCGGACGACCACGCGGGGTTCGCCGAAGGTCCGTTCGGAGCGGGCCTCCGGGGTGGCCTGTCCCGCGGCTTGGGTGGCGGCGTTTGCCGTCCCAAGCCACACGCCGGCGCCCACGGCACAAAACAGGGCGATCGCCAGGAAGGGACGCGTCATGGCGGAATTATACGCCCGGCTTCCGCCCTCGGCGAAGGTCGTGGTAGTAGAGGAACAGCTGCACCCAGCCCGTCAACGGGCCGAACCGGCTGCGCAGCGCGGCCGCCACCCGGTGGTAGCGGGAGCCCGACAGAGACCGATCCGCCTCTTCCGGGCAATACAGCCGACACACGGCCCGGCCCAGATGGGTGTCGACCGGCGCCGCTTCCAGATGCCCGAGACCGTAGAGGGCGATGCAGTCGGCGAGTTTGGGGCCGATGCCCGGAAGACGGCACAGCTCGCGCTGGGTCTCGGCCAGAGAAGCTTGGGACAGGGAGTCGAGCCAACCGGGCGGGCGGTCCAGAAGTTCGCGAGCCACGGCCGGGATCGTCCGATTGCGGTACCCGAAGCCCAACCTCCTCAGTTCGGACTCGCCGACCGCGGCGATGCGATCGGCCCCCGGAAACCGTCGCAAGACGCGCGCCGCCGACCCGCCCGAGGCCACGCCCTCGCCCCGATGCCGGAAGCCCGCGACCGTCGCCTCGCCCGCCGCCATCGGGGCTCCGCCCGGGTCGGCGGCGATGGAATCCCAGTCCGGCTGCTCGGCGAACGCCTCCCCAAATTCATTCAGACGACGAACCATCGCCCCGATGCGCGCGAGGTTGTTGTTCGACGTGCACAGAAAGGAGAACAGCACTTGCTCCGGATCGGGAGGCGCCAGGAGCCGCAGCCCGGGAAGGCTCGCGAGGGCCGTGCCCACCTCGGGACCCCGTTCCAGAATCTCGGCGTCGATCTGCCGGCGGCGGACGTCGCCCCGCACCAGCCGCCCGAGCGCCTCGACCGGCCCGTTGGTCCAGAACCGCCGCGTGCCGTCGGCCGCCCGAGGGCCGACGACGAACCAGCTCTCCCCCTCGACGCCGGTCCAAGCCCCGCCGGACGTGCGTTGCCAGCAGAAGACCTGCCCGCTCGTCAGGCACAGATCGAGGTCCAATTCATCGGGCGGGAGCGAGAGGAGGCCCGATCTCAGCCGCCCACCTCGCGCCGCAGGTCCTCGGGAAGACGGGCGAGGAAGCCCTCTTCGTCCGTGATTTCGACGCCGAGGGCGTTCGCCTTGGCGAGCTTGCCGCCGGCCCCGGGACCGGCCACCACGAGCGTCGTGTTCTTGCTGACGCTTCCCGCCGTCTTGCCGCCCAGGCGGACGACGAGCTCTTCGGCCGCCTCGCGGGTGAACTTTTCGAGCTTGCCGGTGAAGACGATGGTTTGCCCGGCGAAGAGGTCGCCGACCGGGCCTTCCACCTCGACCGGAGAGACGCCGAGATCCAGGAGGCGGTCGAGCATCTCCTGGTTCGCCTCATCTTCGAGCCAGGCCTCGATTTCGCCCGCCGTCCGCGGACCGATGTCGGGGACGGCGAGGAGCTGTTGGTAGCGGGCCTCCCGAAAGGCGGCCAGCGTGCGGAACGTGCGGGCCAGGTCCTTCGCCGCCTTTTCGCCGACGTATCGGATGCCGAGGGCGAACAGAAACCGGTCCAGCGGCCGCTTCTTGGCCGCTTCGATGGCGGCAAGCAGGTTGGCCACGCTCTGCTCCCCCATCCTCTCCAGGCCGAGCAGCGTGTCGCGATGCTCGGCGAGGGCGAAGACGCTGGGGAGATCGACGAGCAGGCCGAGTTCGAGGAAGCGGAGGATCTGCTTTTCGCCGAGACCTTCGATGTCGAGAGCGCCGCGGGAGGCGAGGTGGATCAGCTTGGCCGCGATCTGGGCGGGACACTGGCGGTTCGGGCACCGAAGCGCCACCTCGCCCGCCGTTCTCGTCAGACTCGAGCCGCATTCCGGGCACTCGGTCGGCTCGGTCGGCTCGGTGGCTTCCGGCGGTCGGTCGGAAAGGACGGGTCCGACCACTTCGGGAATCACGTCGCCCGCCCGTTGGACGATGACCCGGTCCCCGACCCGGACGTCTTTGCGCCGGATATCGTCGATGTTGTGGAGCGTCGCCCGGCTGACGACGACCCCGCCGACCGATACCGGTTCCAGATCGGCCACCGGGGTGACGACGCCGGTGCGCCCCACCGACCAGAGGATGCCGTTCATCCGGGTGAAAGCCTGTTCGGCCGCGAACTTGTAGGCGATCGCCCAACGCGGACCGCGGGCGGTGTTTCCCAACTCGTCCTGCATGTCGAGCCGATTGACCTTGACGACCACGCCGTCGATCCCGAACGGGAGCGAGGCGCGCTTGGCTTCGGTCTCGGACACGTATTCGAGCACGGCGTCGATGCCCGTCAGGACGCGGGGTTCCGGTCGGACGGCGAAGCCGAGGTCGCGCAGCCGCCGGAGCGTGTCGGACTGGGTGTCGGCCAGGCGGGGACCGGCGCCGACCGCATAGGCGTAGAAGTTGAGCTTCCGTTCGGCGGTCTGGCGGCTGTCGAGCTGGCGCAATCCGCCGCTGGCCGCGTTGCGCGGGTTCGCGAACACCTGCTGCCCGCGGGCGGCCCGCGTCCGGTTGACCTCCTCGAACACGTCGCGGAGCATGATCACCTCGCCGCGGACCTCGATCATGCCCGGGAGCCGCTCCTTGAGGCGCAGAGGCAAACCCCGAACCGTTCTCGCATTCGGGGTCACGACCTCGCCCGTTTCCCCGTCGCCGCGCGTGGTCGCGATCTCCAGCAGCCCGTCCACGTAGGTGAGCGACAGCGAGGCGCCGTCGAACTTCAGCTCGCCGAAGTACTCGATCGGACCCTCGATTCCGGCCGCCCGCCGAACTCGCTCGTCGAACGCCCGCAGCTCGTCCGCTCCGAACGCGTTGTCGAGCGACAGCATCGGGGCCGCGTGACGGTGCTGGGCGAAAGCCTCGATCGGGGGTGCCCCGATCGTCTGCGTCGGGCTGTCCGGCGTCCTCAGTTCGGGGTGCGCCGTCTCGATTTCGACCAGTTCGCGGAACAGACGGTCGTACTCGCTGTCGCTGATCATCGGCGAGTCGAGCACATAGTAGCGGTAGTTGTGCTCGAGGATCAGTTCGCGCAGTTCTCGGGCGCGCTCGGCCGGGTCCATCGGGGCGAGGATACCGCCGACGCCGTCCGCGATGGGTGAAAACGAAGCTACTCCTCGCTCGCCGCTTCGAGAATCCCCTCGGCTACGAAGATCGGGGCGTTGGCCCGAACCGCCAGGGCGATGGCGTCCGACGGTCGGGCGTCGATCTGCATCTCTTCGTTGCCTTTGCGCAAGAAGACCTTGGCGTAGTAGATCGTGTTCCACAGGTCGTCGATCACGACCCGGTCGATCTCGGTGGCCAGGCGGTCCAAGACGTTCTTGATGAGGTCGTGCGTCATCGGCCGATCGGGAGTCTTGCCGTCGAGCGGAAGACTGATCGCCTGGGCCTCGAACGGACCGATCACGATCGGCAGCCGGCGTCGCCCTTCGGTGAGCAGGACGAAGCGCGAGATGGTGCCCGACGACTCCATGGCGAAGACGCCCTCGATCGAAACCTCGATGAGGCGGCCGTAATCGCCCGGTTCGTTGACCGGTCCCATCGATTCCTGCGGGAAGAAGGCAGGCGGCTCGCTCAGATTTTCCGGATCGTCTTCCGGTTCGAAATCCTCGGGCATACCCTTATGACGATACCTGACGTTTCTCGGGGGCGGGCGCCGGCCAAACCGGCTGTCGCCGGCCGAGATTACAGCCGCTCGATCAGCACGGCGGTCGCCTCGCCGCCGCCGATGCACGGCGAGCAGACGGCGTAGCGGGCGCTCCGCCGGCGGAGCTCGTGCAGGGCGGTAACGATGAGCCGGGCGCCCGTCATCCCGATCGGGTGGCCGAGAGACACGGCGCCTCCGTTCACGTTCAGCCGTTCTCGATCGATCCCGAGTTTGTCCGCCACCACCATTGCGACGACGGAGAACGCCTCGTTGACCTCGAAAAGGTCGATGTCTCCGACCCCGAGGCCCGCCTTGGCCAAAACCTTCCGGACCGCCTCGGCCGGGGCGGTCGTGAACCACTGGGGATCTTGGGCGTGGACGGCGGTGGCGATCACCCGCCCGAGCGGCGCAAGGCCCCGGCGGGAGGCGAAATCCGACGACGCGAGGACGAGGGCGGCCGCGCCGTCGTCGATCGAGGAGGCGTTGCCGGCCGTGGTCGCCCCCTCCTTGCCGAACGCGGGGCGCAGACTTCCGAGTTTGGCCGGGTCCCCCTTCTTCGGTTCCTCGTCCTCAGACACCACGATCGGGTCGCCCTTTCGCTGGGGGATCGAAACGCCGACGATCTCGTCCGCCAATCTCCCTTCCGACTGGGCGGCCAGCGCTCGGCGGTAGCTTTCGGCCGCGTAGGCGTCGATCTGCTCCCGGGTGTATCGGTGCTCGTCGGCGCACCGATCGCCGCAGGTCCCCATGTGGACGTTGTGGTAGGGGTCCCACAGACCGTCGTGGATCATCGTGTCGGTGAGCTGACCGTGCCCCATGCGGTAGCCCTTGCGGGCGCGGTCGAGCGCGTAGGGGGCGTTCGTCATCGACTCCATGCCGCCCGCGACCATGACGCGGGCGTCGCCGAGCCGGATGGCCTGGTCGGCGAGCATCACCGTCTTCATGCCCGAGCCGCAGACCTTGTTCACCGTCGTGCAGGGGACGCTGTTCGGCAGTCCGGCATACAGGGCCGCCTGCCGCGCCGGCGCCTGCCCCATTCCCCCGGTCAGGACGCATCCCATCAGAACTACGTCGATTTCGGCCGGATCGACGCCGGCCCGGGCCACCGCCTCGCGGATGGCGACCGCCCCCAGCTGGGGTGCGGAAAGGTCGGAAAGGGCCCCCATGAACGCGCCGATGGGGGTGCGGACGGCAGACAGGAAAACGGTATCGGGCATAGCAGACCTCGTCGTCTCGATCGATAGGAAAGGGTACCTGGCCGAAGGGCCCGCGGCGTCGGGGCGGAGTTCCCCTAAGCCGACTTCCGCTTCCGTCTGAACCGCTCGACCGCCCGATCCACGTACTTGGCTTCCGGCATCCCGAGCGCGTGGGCGACCATCGAGAAGGCCCAGACGGCCAGCAAGACGGCGATGCCGGTGGCGGCGACGGTCGGCAGCTTCTGCCCCGCGATGCGGTCGGCGATCGGCGTGAAGGCGACCCCGGACCCGATCAGGGCGACCGGGACGGACGCGACCAGACTCTTGCCGAACGTCGTCAGCAAACCCGAGTAGTCGAGGCCGCCGATCTTCTTGGACACGGATACGGTGAGAACGACGACCAAGAAGACGGCCGAAAGCGAGCTGGCCAGCGGCAGCCCCAGATAACCGAGCGGAGTCTGCCAGAACGCGGCGATCAGCCCGACGAACACGACCGTCGTCAGCGTGCCGAGGACGATCGGCACCACCGTCTGCTGGATCGAGAAGAACGCCCGCATGAGCACCGGGTGCAGACACCACGCGCTCACCCCGATCGAAAACAGGCGCAGGGCCTCGGCCGTGGAGGCGGCGGCGCCGGCGTCGAACGCACCGTGCTCGTACACGATGCCGACGATCTGCGGCGCCATCACCATCATGACCACGCTGATCGGCACCGTGATCGCGATGACGGTGCGCATCGTGCTCTCGAGCGCACCGCGGAAAAGGTCCATCCGCTGCTGAGCGAAGAACTGGGTCAAGGCAGGGAACACGGCGATCGCCAGCGACTGCCCGAAGACGCCGAGCGGCGCCTGCATGAGCTTGTTGGCGAAGTCGAGGGCCGTGTTCGTGCCCGCCTCGAAGAACGAACCCATCGCCTGGGTGATCAGGCCGTAGACCCCCGGCAGCGACAGACCCAGCACGACCGGCAGCATCAGCCGGAACACCTTGCGGACGCCGGGGTGACGCAGATCGAGGCTGAGATGGAACTGCAGGCCGATCTTGCGCATCGCGATGTAGGGGATGACGAGATTGCCGACGACCGCCCCTCCGAGCGCCCCCCAGCTCATGCCGACGACTCCCGGCGTGAAGAACCAAGACAGGGCGACCGCCCCGAAAATGATGCCGAGGTTGTAGATGTTCGGTCCCAGGCCGGGCACCGTGAACACCTGCCGCGAATACAGAGTGCCGAACATCAGTCCGCCGATGAAGAACGCGTATTGGGCGGGCAGGATGATCCGGCTCATCTCCGCGATGAGGGGCAGGATCTCGTCCGGCTTGCCGGGGGCGACGATCCGCGAAAGCGGCAAGGCGAAGATCCAGGCCGCCACGATGAACGCCACGACCAAGATCGACATCAGGGTCGCCACCACGCTGAACACGTGCCAGGCGTCCCTCTCGCGGTTCGTGTGAAGATACTCGCTGAACACGGGGATGAACGCCGAACTCAACGCCCCTCCCGCGATCAGAAAGAACAGCAGATCGGGAACGGAAAACGCCAGACGGTAGGCGTCGGTGAACTCGTTGCTGCCGAACATCCCGGCGATGACGGCGTCGCGAACGATCCCCAAGACCCGGCTGAGCAGCAGGCTCGCCGTCATGATGAGTCCGGCCTTCGCGATGTTGGGGCGCAGACTCGAATCGGGGGGCACGTCCGACACGCGTCCATTGTGACGCGAACGTCGGCAGGCGGGCAGGCACCCCGCCGTCGGACGGCCCGCCCTCCCCGCCGACCGGGATCGAAGGCGCGACGGCGACCCACCCGTCGAACCGGTCGGGAGCGTCGTCGAGGGGAGGTCTCCGAAGATCGTTCGGATCGGATAGGCGGCAGGCGAAGCGAACCCGGCCGCCGTCGTCGACGCCGCAACCTCACGCCGGCGGTCCGAACGGCCGGGCGCTCCAACCGAAGGGAAGGTTCGCGGGAGGGAGAACGCCCCGCCGGTCCGGGGGACCGGCGGGGCCGACCGCTGGCGAGGGACGCCTAGAGCGTCTGGGAGACGGCGGCCGCCACCTTTTCCGCGATCGCGTCGATATCCGCCTCTTCGGCGATGAGCGGAGGCGCGAACCGGAACGTGTGGTTCCGGGTCTCCTTGGTCAGCAGACCGTTCCTCAGGAACGCGTGGGTGAGCCGCTCCGAGTCGATCGAATGGTCGAATTCGAGCCCGACGAGGAGCCCCTTGCCGCGGATGTCGACGACCGCGTCTCCCGGGAGGCTGGCGAAATGGCGCTTCAGACGGTTGCCGAGGCGCTCGCTCCGGCCGGCGTAGTCGTGGGCCTCCATCTCCGCCATCGCGGTGAGGGCGACGACCGCAGCTAGGGGGTTGCCCCCGAACGTGCTGCCGTGGTCGCCCGGACGGAAGACCCCGACCGCTTCCCGCGTGCCGACCGCGCCCGACACGGGAAGGATCCCGCCGCCGAGCGGCTTGCCGACCGCCATGAGGTCGGGTCGGGCGGGTTCGTGCATCCAGGCGAACTTCCGGCCGGTTCGGCAGAAACCGGTCTGAACTTCGTCCCAGATCAGGAGCACCCGGTTTCGGTCGCAGATCTCGCGCACCCGGGCCAGATAGCCCTCGTCTGGCACGAGGATTCCCGCTTCCGCCTGAATCGGCTCGGCGAGGAACGCGGCCGTGTCGGGGGTGATCGCGGCTTCGAGAGCGTCGGCGTCGCCGAATGGAATCGTCTTGAACCCCGCCGGGAACGGGCCGAAACCTTCTCGGTACTGCCTTTCGGTGCTGAAACCGACGATCGCGATCGTCCGACCGTGGAAGTTGTTTTCGCAGACGATGATCTCGGCCTGGTCCTTCGGCACGCCCTTGACCGTGTACGCCCACTTTCGGGCGAGCTTGAGGCAGGTTTCGACCGCCTCGGCTCCCGTGTTCATCGGGCAGACCATCTCCAGCTCGGCGTATTCGGCAAGGCCCTGGACGAAAAGGGCGACCTCGCTCGTGTAGAAGGCGCGGCTCGTGACGGCCAGGCGGTCCAGCTGGTCTCGGATCACCTTGACGATGGCCGGGGCAAGGTGTCCGTGGGCCATCGCCGAGTAGGCGCCGACGCAGTCGATATATTCGTTCCCGGCGCCGTCGTACGCCCGAGCGCCGATCGCGTGGGTGATGTTGACCGGCAGGGGGTGGTAGTTGTGGGCGCCGTAGGTTTCGGTGACCTCGATGGCGGCCTCGTCCGTCATCTCCGCCGCAACGGCCAACACGCCACGCTCGACGATATCCTGCATCAGGCTCTTGCTAGTCGAAACCATGCCCTATTGTGGGGGATGGTCTCGTGTTTTCGGTACCCCGCTCCTCCCTTAGTCGGGGCGCGGTCGCTCTGCGGACGCGTACCGAGTTTGCGTCGCGCCGCGAACCTGGCCCCGGGCCGATCCCTAAAGCCGATTGTCAGGTTGCCGATAACTGGACTGTGGCAACGAAAGCGATTCTGGTGGCCGGCCTGGCCGTGCGCTACCGAGGGAGGAACGGGCGTTTCGTCGACGCCGTCGCCGATCTGTCGTTCCACGTCGAGCCCGGGGAAGTGGTGGGGTTCCTCGGACCGAACGGGGCAGGGAAGAGCTCGACGCTGAAGGCTCTGATGGGGTTTGTCCCCATCCATGCCGGCACGTGCGAGATCTTCGGCATTCCCGCCGGGACGGTGGAGGCCCGGAACCGGATCGGGTACCTGCCCGAAGTCGCTCTCTACTATCCGTTCCTCACTCCCCGAGAGACGCTCACCCTCTACGGCGAGCTGCAGGGCCTGGGCGGCCGGTCGCTCCGTCGGGAGGTGTCCGACCTGCTCGAAATCGTCGGCCTCGGCGCGGCGACGAACAAGCTGAACCGGTCCCTGAGCAAGGGGATGCTCCAGCGGGTCGGCATCGCCCAAGCGCTTCTGGGTTCGCCCGAACTCCTCATTCTCGACGAGGTGACGAGCGGGCTCGACCCGATCGGGCGGAAGGAGCTGCGCAACCTCCTCAAAGACCGTCAGCGGGCAGGAGCCACCCTCTTCTTCTCCAGCCACGAGCTGAGCGAGGTCGACATGCTGTGCGATCGGATTCTTCTGATCCACAAGGGGCGGCTCATCGAGGAGAGATCGCTTCGCGACCTGAAGGACGATCTCCGAAACTACACGCTCACCTATTCGGGGCCGGCCGACCTCGAGGGGCTGGCCCTGTCGGTCAGCGACTCCGAGTCGGGCGGGCGCCAGGCGCGCTTCCGCGACAAGGCGTCGCTCGTGAACGCGATCGCGGCGGTTCAGAAAGCCGCGGGCACCGTGGTGGACGTCGTCTCGCAAGAGGGATCGCTCGAGGACTATTTCGTCGAGACGATCGGGAGGGCGGCATGAGGCTCCGAATCTGGCGGGCTCTGGCCCGGGGAGTCGTCCTCGAGTCGATCCGGCGCAAAGACCTGTGGGTCGTGGCCATCCTCGGCTTCCTGATCGTCGCTTCGGCGGGCGCGCTCGGATTCTTCGGATTCGACGGACTGGAGGCGTTCGCCAAAGACCTGTCGACCACCGTTCTCGGCCTCTTCTCGACGATCATCGCCGTCCTGACCGCGTGCCGGGTCTTGCCGGAAGAGATCCGGAATCGGACGCTGTACCCCCTGCTCGCCCGCCCCATCACCCGGTTCGACCTTCTCGTCGGCAAGTTTCTCGGCACGGTGGCCGTGACCTGGATCGCGTTCCTGATCCTGTGTCTGCTCACCGCCGTCGCCCTCGCGATGTACCGGGTGGCGTTCGAGTGGACCATGCTTCAGTACGTCTTGGCCAAAATGATGGGGCTCGTCGTTCTGTGTTCGATCGGCGTGATGTTCAGCGCCTACATGACGCCATCGGCCGGCGCGACGATGACGTTCATCTTCGCGTTCGGGTCCGGCATGATCGTGCGGGGGATGACGATGGCCTACGAGACGGTCGACCCGATCAGTCAGGCCGTCTTCCGGGGGGTCACCTGGGTGCTGCCCCAGCTCGGACTCTTCGATTTCGGTTCTCGGATCGCGAACACGGGCTGGCCGGCCGTGCCGGCGTGGGTCATCGGCTTTCTGGCGGTCTACATGCTCGTGTACTCGGCGGCCATGCTCGGACTCAGCTGGGTCAAGTTCCGAAGGCAGGCGGTATGAATCTCCTCTCTCCCGGACCGTGGGTGGTGGCCGCCTGCACGGCCGGACTGGCGCTGTCCGGTTATGCCGTGCGGGGACTCGAGCCGGAAATCGTCCCGCCCGTCCCGCCTCCGACCATCGACGCCGAGGACTACGGCGCCGCCTCGCTGCTCGGACAGTTCCGCACCAGCGCCTCGGGATGGCTCTGGCTCCGCGCCGACCTCTACCTCCACAACGGAGTCGAGATGCGGCGGCTCACGAGCCTGGAAGAGAGGTCCGGGCGCCAGGGCGTCGGCAGCGCCGAAGGGGAAGGCGACCTTCACGACGACAGCAAGATCGTCACCGTCATCCCGCCCGCCGACCGCGACTATCGCGGAATCCTCGGCGAAGTCGAGAGAGCCACCAAAGCCTACAAGGACATGTCCGGCCACGGCCACAACAATCCGGAGCAGTCGTTGCCCCTGTTTCGGTTGATGACGTGGATCGATCCCCACTTTGTGATGGCGTGGACCACGGGCGGGGCCGTGATCGCCCGCGACCGGTCGGAGAGGGGAACCGAGGCGGCCATCGCCTTCCTTCGGGAGGGTTTGGAGAAGAACCCGGTCAGCATCGCGATCCGCACCGAAATCGCCCGCCTGCTGATCCGCCGCAAGGGGGACCTGGCGGGCGCGAGAGAGCTTTTGGAGGATGCGGTCAAAACGGGCTACGATCACCGGGACCGCATCTCCGAGGTCGAAGGCGAGGCTCTGAACCAGGCCTACCGGTGGTTGGCCCTGGTGTACCGAGAGACGGGAGACCCGCAACGATGCGTGGCGGTCGCGTCCCAAGGCCTCGCCGTGTATCCGGACGACGGCGTCCTCGAACATCTGGCGACCCCGATGCCCCTCGTTCTCGGGGACGAGGCGGCCAAGAAGTGGGGCCTGGCCGTGCGCGCGCGCCTCGCTCGCTGAGCCGCGGTCGGATCCCCGGAGCCCGTCTCGCCGCGTCTCTCAGGCCTCGATGTTGGCCGGCGTCGACGGCTTCGTGGTTCGGTACGCTCTCGGACTTTTTCAAGCAGCTCGGCGGGTGGATTTCTCAGCGCATCGGGCGACTCTGGGCTAAACCGTCCGAGTAGCAGATAG
>JBDNCL010000052.1:0-14280 GCA_046719655.1 Fimbriimonadaceae bacterium | reverse complement strand
CCTGTTGCCCGTGTTCGTAGAGTTCAACCAAGACCTTGTGGAGCTCCGACACCAGCTGCTGTCGGTTCCGACTCGAAGACGGCGCGCCCAGCTGCTCCAGAATCTCCTGCAGCATCTGGATCGGGGTCAGGATCGGGTTGACGATCAACACGACGCGGTGGCGAACGGGGTCGAGGACGTCGAGGAGCTTCCGGCTCACCGTCGTCTTGCCCAGGCCGATGTCGCCGCTGAGCATGGCCGCCCCCTTGTTGCGCAACACCGAGTAGTGCAACATCATCAGGGCGTCCTCATGCCCGCGGCTCAAATAGAGAAACCGAGGATCCGGTGTTAGGCTGAACGGCGGTTCTTGAAGGCCCCAATACGTTTCGTGCATGGACTGATCTCCGGGTCGAACCCAGTAGATTTCTCGGAGATTTCCAACCCAAAGTTCAGGATCGCTGTGAGATTTCGGTGCCTACGGGCTCAAGAAAAGCGTGAAGGTTCGGCAAGCGAAGGGTGTTGGAAGCCGCGCCCGGGCCCGGGTTTCGGCACCCGGCCCGCCCGAAACCGAAAAAGGCCCCGCCCGGCCGATTGGCCGGACGAGGCCCCGAACCGGAAGCGAAAACCGTCACTCCATCTCGACGCCGTTCACGCTCAGACGGAACCGGTAGCCGAGCACATCGGCGGCGATGCGGCAGGAGATCATGCGCGACAGGAAGATCTCGAAGTACTCCATCACGGTCGCTTTGGTGGTGTCGATCTCCAGGGTGAGTTCGATCGTGTGGACGTCGACGTCCACGTTGACCCGGCTCTTCTGGACGGCGTCGTTCACTCGGTCGTGGATGTCGAACGACTCGAGGATCGGATTCTGGACCCGGCTGAAGTGCACGTCGCTCTTGTCGGCGATGATCAGGGCGGCCGACATGTGGTTGATCGGGATGCCCTTCATCTCCTCGTGGTTTCCGATCGCACCGATCACAGGGGCGATCTCGACCGCGTCCATCCCCATCTCGTTGAGAATCGTGAAAGCGATGTTGGCGCCCGAGATCGGGTGGTCCTCTCGGTTGATCACGTTCCCGATGTCGTGCAGGTAGGCCGCGATCTGACCCAGCTCGACCTCGCGGGCCGGGGTGCCGATGGTCTCCAGAATATGGCGGGTGATGCTGGAAACGACGCCCGCGTGGCGGTGGCCGTGCTCCGTATAGCCCATCGCCTTCATGACCTCGTTGGCTCCGTCGATCAGGGCGCGGACTTTCGGATGGTTCTTGACCTCCTTGAACGTCACGCTGACTGCGCTGGGAATCGTCTCCATGGTCGTTCGATCTTACGTCAATTGTCCGCCGGCCGTTTCGGCGAGGCGGTCGCGACCCGCCCGGGGCATCGGGCGGTTCCCGCCCGACCGTACGGATCGAACCGGGCCCCCGGGTACCCTCAGGCGCGATGACGACGGTGTTGGCGACCTGGCGCGAACCTGGAAGGGTGGCGATCGACGCGGCTTGGCGGGCGCGGTCGGAGGGTGCGGACCTGCTCTCGACCCTGGAGAGCGGTCTCGCCGCCGCCGAGCTCGACCCGAGCCTGATGGCCATTGGGCGGGGTTCGCTTCCGAACTCGGACGGCGAACTGGAGCTCGACGCCGCCATCATGGATGGCCGTGACCTGCGTTCCGGGGCCGTGTGCGCCGTCCGCGGGATCGTGCCCGTCATCTCGGTCGCCCGACGCGTTCTCGAAGGTCCCCACATCATGCTCGCCGGCGATCAGGCCCGGCGCTTCGCGATCGCCGAAGGGTTCCTTCCCACCTGTCTCCTGACGGCGGCGGCAATCTCTCGATACGAGGACTGGCTGAAGCAGCCCGAAAACTACGCCCGCCGCTACATCCATTCGGCCGAGGAGGACCATGGCGACACCGTCACCGTCCTCGGCCTGGAAGACGGACCGCACTGCGCCGCCGCGAGCTCGACCAGCGGTCTCGCCTTCAAGCAGCCGGGCCGAGTCGGCGACTCCCCGATCGTCGGTGCCGGAATCTATGCCGACGACGAGGTCGGGTGTGCGGGGGCGACCGGGTGGGGCGAAGAGCTCTGGAAGGCGTGCGCGTCGTTCCGGGCCGTGGAGGGGATGCGGCGCGGCCTGTCGGCCCAAGAAGCGTGCGAAGAAGTCGTCCGCCAGATGCGGCGCCGGCAGTCGCCCGCCGTCCTCGAAAAGATGTGCGTCGTGCTCGCTCTCCGCCGGGACGGCGACTTTGGGGCGGCGACGACGACGGGCGAGTTCCCGCTCTGGGTTTGCCGCGACGGCGAGATGGAGATGCGCACCTACCCGGCACTCGCTTTGGACTGACGCGGAGCGAGGACGATGCCCAAGCTGATCGGAACCGCCGGACATGTGGATCACGGGAAGACCACCCTGATTCACGCCCTCACCGGAATCGATGCCGACCGGCTTCCGGAGGAGAAGAAGCGCGGCATGACGATCGACATCGGGTTCGCGTACATCGACCTCCCGGGCCACGGCCGGGTGTCGATCGTGGACGTGCCCGGGCACGAGCGGTTCCTCCACAACATGCTGGTCGGCGCGATGGGAGTCGACGTCGCGCTTCTGTGCGTGGCGGCCGACGGCGGCGTGATGCCCCAGACCCGGGAGCACCTGCAAGTGCTGGAGCTTTTGCCGGTCGAGCGGCTGGTGGTCGCCCTGACCCGGGCCGACCTGGTCGACGACGACACGGTCGCGCTGGCCGCCGAAGAGGTGCGCGAACTGGTGGCTGAGACGCGGTTCGGCACCGCCCCGATGGTTCCCGTTTCGGCCGTGACGGGCACGGGCCTCGGCGCCTTGCGCCAAACGCTGGCCGACGCGCTCTCCGAACGGGAGCGGGCCCCCGCCGCGTCCGCCGCCCTCCCGTGGGTCTTGCCCATCGATCGCGTGTTTTTGGTGAAGGGTCACGGCGTCGTCGCGACCGGGACCCTCATTCAGGGCGTCGTCAAGGTCGGCGACCGGGCCGTTCTCGAGCCGGGAGGCACCGAGGTGCGCGTCCGGGCGATCCATTCGCACTCCGAGCCCGTCGCCGAAGCCCGCAAAGGGATGCGGACAGCCGTCAACCTGAGCGGGGTTCGACTGGAAGACGTGCGGCGGGGCATGGCGGTCGGAGCGCCGGGAGCGCTTTTCGAGACGCGCCTTCTCGACGCCCGAATCCGCTGGATCGAGCGCCCGAAGCACGCTTCCCGAATTCGGCTGTCGATCGGTGCCGAAGAGGCCATCGGCCGCGTGTTTCTCAACGACAACGACCCCGAGATCTCCCAGTTCAGACTCGAAACGCCGATCGCCTGCTGCCGCAACCAGGCCCTGATCGTCCGACGCTACAGCCCTTCCCAGCTCTTGGGCGGAGGCCGGGTCGAAGTGCCCGTCGCCAAGCCGCGGCGAAAGTCGGAGCGCGTCGTGGCCGTGACCGCCGGCGAAGCCGATGCGGCGATCGTCGAGATGCTGGCCGACGCGCTGGACGGACTCCCGACCGAAGAGATCGCCCGCCGCCTCGGTCAGTCGAAGACGTTTCTGGGCCCGGTGTTCGAGAAACTCCTCGCCTCGGGCAAGGTGCTGGGTTTCGCGGGACGGTGGTACGACCGGTCGGCCTTTGCCGCCGCCGAAGCCCGCTTTCTCGAAGCTCTGGCCGCCATGCACGAGCGTTCGCCGACCCAGGCCGGGCACCCCCGCGAGCGCGTGGTCGATCGGGCCGGTCTCCAGTGGTCGGGCAAGCCGCTGGACCGCATCCTGTCCCGGCTCGCCCAGGAGGGGAAGGTCGCGGTGCAGGGGACGTCGGTGCGCCTGGCTGGTTTCCGGGTGGCCCTCACCGAGCGCCAGCGCGCCTTGTTGGACCGGGTCGCGGCCGAGATCGAAGCCGACGGCTGGAGCCCGGCCGGGCCTCAGGCCATCGCCGATCGGATCCGGGTGCCGGTGCAGGCGGTCGAGGAGATCGTGCGGCTCGGGGTCGAGGCCGGCGACCTCTGTCGGATCGCGGACGGGTACGTCCTGTTGGCCGCCCAGATCGCCGGGCTTCGCGACCAGCTCGTCGCGACGTTCGGCGACCGCCCGTTCACGGCCGGCGAGTTCCGAGACGCGTTCGGAACGTCGCGAAAATACGCCATTCCGCTGCTCGAGTACCTTGATTCGCAGGGCGTGACTCTTCGGCAAGGGGACGTTCGTCGTGTCCGCCGGGAAGGTTGAGTCGGGTAAACCGTAACCTGCCTGCTGTGAGCTTTGCATGAACGACCGTGCCCCTGACGTTTCGGGTACCGACGCCCGAGCTTCCGAGTTTCTCGCCATCGCCGACCAGTTCCAATTGGGAGACTTAGTCACCGAGTCTTCGCACCCGGTCACGGCCGAACTTTCGACGGCGGCGGCCGACACGGCCGAGGGTTTGCGGCTTCTCTTCGAGGTCGATCGGGACGTGCTCGCCAAGTTTCGGGAGGTCGCCGAGACCGACCGGATGATCGCCTTGGCGCGCCGGATACGGCATGCGGTCGACGGCGGCCACAAGATCTTCTTCACCGGCTGCGGTTCGACGGGGCGCCTCAGCATTCTTCTCGACTCGATGTGGCGGCGGGCTTGCCAGCAGGCGGCGGCCGAGGGCGACACCTGGGCCGCATCGGCCGAAGACCGGACGTTCAGCGTGATGGCGGGCGGAGATTTCGCCCTCATCAAGTCGGTCGAGGGGTTCGAGGACTTCACCCAGTTCGGGCGCAAGCAGATCGCCGACCTCGGGGTCGGGCCGGGCGACGTCGTGTTCGCGATAACGGAAGGCGGCGAAACGTCGTTCGTCATCGGCACGGCCTGGGAAGGGCTCGAGAAGGGCGCCGACGTCGTGTTCGTGTACAACAACCCGGACGACGTGCTGGTCCGGACCGTCGAGCGGAGCCGGGAGGTCATCGAAGAGCCTCGCATCCAGAAGGTCAATCTGACCACCGGTCCGATGGCGATCACGGGCTCGACCCGTATGCAGGCGACGACGATCCAGCTTCTCGTCTTGGGGACCGCCCTCGAAATGGCCTGGACCGGCCGGTTCGACCGGACCTCGATCGATCGGACGGTGGCCGGGATCGAGCAGGCCCACGCCGCGCTCCTGGCTCCCGAGTTCCGCCGATCGCTGGCCGCTCTCGTCGACCTCGAGGCTTCGGTCTACCGGTCCGGGAACCGGAACAACTACTTTGCCCACGAGTGGGCCGTCGACCTCCTCACCGACACGACGGAGCGCTCGCCGACGTACTGCACGCCGCCGTTCCGACGGTTCGACGACCGTTCGGCCACCGAGTCGTGGGCCTTTCTCTACGTGCCGGAGGCCGACACGCCCTCGGCTTGGCGCAACCTGCTTCATCGGTGCCCGAGGTGCGTCGAGTGGAGCCGGGAAGAGATCGCGCCGATCATCGAGCCCGAAAAGCTCGACCGGACGATGGAGGTCATGGCCCGAATCGGGCGTGCCGACCTGATGAAGTTCCGGATCGGTCGGGACGGACTGGGCGACCGCGTCATCGGCAAGGGCGGTCTCTCGGTGGCGCTCGTCGGGCCCTCGGAGCACGCCGAACTGACCGCCTCGGGGAGTTTCTTCGGAGAGCAGCTCCGCACCGCCCGCGACCGCGGGGCCCGGATCGCGCTCGTGTTGGTCGGCGAACACTCCGACGTCGCCGCTTCCGAAGCGTGGACGGCGAGCAACCTGCCGGAAGCGGTCGTCGTCCCCCTTGTTCTGCCCGGCGGCTTCGTGCTCGACACCGTTCGTCGCGCCGCCGTCAAAATGCTCCTCAACGCTCTTTCGACCTGTACCATGGTGAAGCTGGGCCGGGTGATCGGGAACACCATGGTCTGGGTCGTGCCGAGCAACCTGAAGCTCATCGATCGATCGACGCGCTACATCTGCCGCCTGACCGGTCTGGAATACGAGCCGGCCTGCCGCCTGCTGTTCGAGATCATCGACTATGTCTCGCCCCGCATGCAGAGCGACCAGGCCTACCCGCCCGTGGTGGGGTTGGCCGTGACCCGGGTCCGCGAAAACCTGGGCAACGAGGACGCCGAGAAGCTCTTTTGGAGCCGAACCGGCATCTAGGCGGCGCTCCCGGAACCGAACGGCCCCTGGCGGAATGCAGTCGGACGCGCTTCGCGTATCCTGTGGATACGCGCGTCGGAGTGCCTCATGCTTCTGTTTCAACGATCCGACCCTTTTCCTCACCTGGCCCACTTTCTGAGTCGGCGTCAAGGCGAGCTTTCGCCGACCTTCCGATCGGGGGATCTCTGGATGCGTGCGATCGGGGTGGCTCTGATGACGGGCGGAGCGGTGGCGGGAGGAATCGGGCTCCTCGTCGGCATGACGGCCGCTCTGCCGCTCTTCGGGATCGCGGCCGCCGGTGCCGCCATGTCGGTGGTCGGGCACGTTCTGAAGAAGCCGAAAACCCCGGAGCAGATCCAGGACGAGGTCGCGGCCGAAGCGATCGGGCACCTCCTCCAGCTGTATCGCCAAGGGCGACTGCACCGGCACCTCGACCAGGCTTCTCAGCAGCTGATGGAGGAGGCGGCCAGGCATTGGGCGCGCGTGCGCAACGCTCTCGAAGGACCGTTCTGGCGCTCCCCCAGCCTGCCCGAACACTATCGGGTTGCGCGGTCGCGGGCGATGGCGGCGGCCGACGACGCCATGGAAGACATCGTCGTCAAGCTGCGGCCGCCGGAGCGGGTTCACCGTTCGGGCGAGGAGATCTGGGAGTGGGTCCAGACCCTTGCGGAGAGCCTGTCCGGACCCCGCATTCCCCGACGGATGGGCGCTCTCCCGCCCGGCTTCGACGCCGCGCGGGAGTTGGCGCTCCGCCTGGTCGAGTTGGCGGGGGAGGTGGAAGGCATGACTCAGCGGGCGATCGACTCCGACCCCCTTCGGGACCGTCTGTCTTCGGCCCGCGCCATCGAAGGGGCCATCGAGGAGCTGCATCAGATCCGAATCGCCGAGTCCGAGTTGAACCGGTAGCGGTCGGGCCGCGAACGAATCTCCGCAGTCCGATAGCCCCATAATGAGAGGGAGTCGGCGTCGCCCTGCCGGCGTCCGACTCGGGGAGCGGGGCTCCCCTCCCAAAGCCCATGAACGACCTTGGCCGAACCCAATCGCTCAGCTCGGACCCGAACCGAACCCGACTCGGCGCCCCCCCGACCGTCGATCCGAACCGGACGATCCTCGGTTCGGCGCCCAGTCTGAATGCCACCCAGACGATCAAGCCGGTGCAGTGCCCGGTGTGCAAGGCGTTCAACCCGGCCGGCGTGATGTACTGCGTCGACTGCGGACTCATTTTTGAGCGGGCGCTTCCGGAAGACGCGTTCGGGGCGCCCAGCGTCCAACTTCCGGTTCTCGTGGCCTCCGGCGGACACGAATACCCGATCCGCCCCGGAGAGAACGTCGTCGGGCGCGAGGGCGACATCGTGCTGGCCGATCCGATGGTGAGCCGCCGGCACGCCAAGATCACCTACGAGCCGTCCGGCATCTTTGTCGAGGACCTCGGAAGCACCAACGGGACCAAGGTCAACGGGGTGAGGCTCGGGGCGGGCGAGCGCCGGGCCGTCTCGCCCGGCGACACTGTGAGCTTTGGCGGAATCGAGACCGCCGTCTCGCTGCCGGCCCAGGCGGGGGCCACCGCCGTCTTGGGCGCCCACAAGACGGCCGCCATGGCCGCTCCCCCTCGAGCCGACAACGGCCCCGATGCCGCCCCCGTCGCGTGGGTTGTCGGGGATGGGATCGAGTTGCCGCTCCGCGCCGGCGCGAACACCTTCGGCCGAAAGTCGGACAACGACGTCTGCGTTGCCGACGGCTACGTGTCGGGACGCCACGGCCGCTTCGAGGTCGAAGACGGGAAGGTCTTCTACACCGACATCGGAAGCACGAACGGAACCCTCGTGAACAGCGCCAAGCTGGAGCCCAACCGCCGCACCCGGATCCATCCGGGGGACGAGATTCAGATCGGGGCCCTGGTACTGAAGGTGCGTCTGGCCTCGCAGGAAGAGTAGGTGGATCGAACGGAACGCCTTCGGCTTTCGCGGGGTACGAAAGGTGCCGCCCCAGGCGGCGGATCGGGTTTGGAACCTCGGGTAAACTTCCAACGTTCCCACTTGTGGGTGTCCAGCGGACTCAACACCGCTCAACACTGGAGGTTATCTACCATGAAGAACTGGATTGCGCTCGCGCTCGCGGGCATTCTCGCCGTTGCCGTCGTCGGTTGCGCCAAGCCCGAGGGCGACACCACCGCGCCGGAAGGCGCCGCCGCCACGGCTCCGACCGAGACGGCGACGACCGACACCGCCGCTCCGGCGACCGAAGGAACCGCCCCGGCTACCGACGGCGCGGCTCCGGCCACCGAGGGCGCCGCCTCGACCACCGAGGGTGGAGAGGCTCCGGCCGCTCCCGCCACCGATGGCGCGGCTGCTCCGTCGGGCAACTGATCTCGTCGTTCAAGAGGCAGGGGAGGCTCGCACCCGAGCGGTGCGGGCCTCTCTTGTCTCTAGGCTCGGTCGCGCCTGGCCCCTTCCGATCCTGAACGAGTCTTCAGCTCATCTCGCCGGCGATCCCGGGGATTGGCGAAGGAACCGCGGGACGGGCGACGAAAAGCGAATCCGTGGCCGGCACGCAGAGCCTGCAAACCGACCCCGAAGAAACCAAGGCCATCGAGCAGCCGTTCGAAGAAGGGTTCACGGTCAAGACCGTGATCGGCGCCCTGTTCATCGCGCTGTTCATGTTGCCGGGCGGGATGTACCTGGGTCTGGTCGCGGGCTGGGGGGTCGGGGACGCTGCCGAATGGGTGACCATCGTTCTGTTTGCTGAGGTTGCCCGGCGGAGCTTCATGCCGCTCCGCAAGCAGGAGGTCTACATCCTCTTCTACGTGGCGGCGTCCCTGACCACGGTGATCAACGCCGGCCGCGGACTTGGCGGAGGCCCCTTCGCCAACATGGTCTGGAACGCCTACTTCATCGGTTCCGAGCCTGCCCGCCCGATCGCAGACCAGATCCCCCAATGGGCCATCCCTTCTGCATCCAGCGCGGCCGTCGTCCAGCGCGACCTGTTTCACCCCGACTGGTGGCAGCCGAATGTCTGGCAACCCTGGGTGGCGGGTTTCTGGAAGCCGGGCCTGCTCCTGATCATCACCGAGATCTGCGGCCGCCTGAGCTGGATGTCGATGGGGTACGCCCTCTTCCGGGTGACCAGCGACGTCGAGCGTCTCCCGTTCCCGTTCGCGCCGGTGGCCGCCCAGGGCGCGACCGCGTTGGCCGAGGCGGGGACCGAAAGCTGGCGGTGGAGCGTTTTCTCGGCGGGCGCCGTCGTGGGCATGCTGTTCGGCCTCGTGTACGTGGCCGTCCCGATCATCACGGGACTGATCTTCGGCACTCCGGTCCAGATTCTTCCGATCCCGTTTGCCGACTACACCGTGAATATGGAGAGCCTGCTGCCCGCCGCCATCGTGGGCATCAGCTTCAGCCTCGGCAACGTCCTGATCGGATTCGTCCTGCCGTACGAGATCGTTCTCGGCGCCGCCGTCGCCAGCGTCCTCGGCATGATCGTCATCAACCCGATCCTCTACCATGCCGGTTTGCTTCCGAACTATCGCTTCGGTTCCGACGCCATCACGACGAAGCTCTCGGTCGACATGGACTTCTGGCTGTCGATCGGCATCGGGGTGAACATCGCGATCGCCATTATCGGTTTCTGGATGGTCGGGAAGGCCTTGGCCGACGCCCGGCGTCTGCGCCGGGAGACGAAGTTCAGCCTGGCGCCGCCGACCGGACGGGGCGACGTGCCCGTCGTCTGGGCGGTCGCGGTCTGGCTCGCCTGCACCCTGCTCCTGATCGGGCTCTGCCGGGTTCTCGTGCCTGGATTTCCGACGTGGATGCTGTTCGCGTTCGGTCTGCTGTGGTCGCCGCTGAACAGCTACATCAGCGCCCGGATGCACGGTCTGACCGGTCGGGGAGTCGGGTTCCCCTATCTGAGGGAAGGCTCGGTCGTCGCCACGGGATACCAGAAGATCGACATCTGGTACGCGCCCCTGCCACTGATGGACCACGGTTGGGCCGCCCAGCGCTTCCGAGAGGTCGAGCTGACGCGGACGCGCTTCACGAGCATCCTGAAGGCCGAAGCCCTCATGCTCCCCGTGCTCCTCATCGCGAGCTTCCTGTTCTGGAGCTTCTTCTGGCGGAGCACCCCGGTCCCGAGCGTCCAGTTCCCGTTCGCCCAGAAGTTCTGGCCCGTCGACGCGACCATGTCGGCCGTCATCCAGCAGATCAACGTGCCGAGAACCGACGGCGAATCGAACTGGTTCCTCCGGGCGATCAAGTTCGACTACATCGGGTACGGCGTGATCGGAGGTTTGGCCACGTACGGGCTGTTCGCCGTCTTCAAGCTGCCGCTCCTATTCTTTTACGGCTTTGCCGGAGGCTTGGGTCTCTTCCCGGCCAACACCCTCCCTCAGCTTCTGGGAGCCTGGTTCGGGCGGCGATACATGGCCAAACGATACGGGGTCGAGACTTGGCGGGCGTACGCGCCCGTCCTGCTGGCCGGGTTCAGCTGCGGAACCGGTTTGGTCGGGATGGCGAGCATCGCGCTGGCCCTGATCGCCAAGGTCGTCGCGAAGCTGCCCTACTGAAGGTCGTCGCCTGCGGGCGACGATGTGGAACACGTGCCAGTACTTGGGGCTCCCGGACGCCACCGTGCCCTCCCGCTCGACCTCCTCGAGATGAAGGACGTCGAAATAGGAAAGCAGCGACTCGACCTCGTCGCGCGTGTGCCGGGTGATCGACGGGTCGGACCACTGGTCTTTCACGCCGAGAAGCTGAAGCTGCATCAGCCCTCCCGGTTTCAGCGCCCGGTTCATCCGGTCCCAAAAGGCGGCGAATTCGTGCGGCGGGAGAAAGAAGAGGCAGAAGCCGGCCACCAGCACGTCGCAAGCGGGGATCGGCCAGACCCGCATGTCGGCGAGCACGAGGTCGATCCACTCTCCCGGTTCCTTTCGACTCCGGAGCTCGTCGATGGCCCGAGGTTCGCGGTCGACGGCGAAAACCCGGAACCCCTTTCGGGCCAGGAAACGGGCGCCGTGCCCGACCCCGCACCCGAGCTCGACGGCGACGCCGCCGCCCGACCCCAGATGCGGCTCGAGGATCCCGTACAGCGGGTGGAGGGGCCGGTCGCGGGTGTCGTCGTAGTACGCCTGATCGACGACGGGCATCGTGTCGCGTCCGGCCGGCGTCCGTTCGGTTCCAGGCTCATGGTCTTCCGGGATCACGGCCTGGATTCTAGCTTGGAAGGCGGCGGTCGGGGTACCCGGCCGCTAGGTATCCTCGAACCGGAGCGGGGGCCGTCGGCTCAAGGTTTTTCAGCATGTCGGAGAAGTTTCCGGACGGATTTGTGTGGGGTTGTGCGACCGCGTCTTTTCAGATCGAAGGCGCCTGGAACGAAGACGGCAAGGGTTTGTCGGTGTGGGATGCGTTCTGTCGCCGACCCGGAGCGGTTTTCGGCGGGCACAACGGCGACGTCGCCTGCGACCACTACCACCGGTACGCCGAGGATATCGGCATCATGCAGGCGATCGGGCTCCTGGCGTACCGATTCTCCATCAGCTGGCCCCGCGTCCTGCCCGAGGGGGTCGGCACTCCGAACGAGAAGGGTCTCGCCTTTTACGATCGTTTGGTCGACGGGCTCCTCGAGATGGGAATCACGCCCTTCGCAACCCTTTTTCACTGGGACTACCCCTACGAGCTGTTCGCCCGAGGCGGTTGGCTCAACCGCGACAGTGCCGACTGGTTCGCCGAATATGCGACCCTGATCGCCGAGCGCCTGGGCGACCGGGTGCGGCACTGGATGACCCACAACGAGCCTCAGTGCTTCATCGGATTGGGGCATTCGACGGGCACCCACGCGCCCGGGATCCGGCTTGGAGTGGCCGAAGTCTTGCGGGCGTGCCACCACCAGCACCTCGCTCACGGCAAGGCGGTCCAGGCGCTTCGGGCGCACGCGTCCGCGCCGCCCCAGATCGGCACGGCGCCCGTGTGCCACACCGTGATTCCGGCGTCCGAGTCGCCCGAGGACGTCGCGGCGGCCCGGCAAGCGGCGATGTCGGTCCAGCCGGACTCGTTCTGGAACAACACCTGGTGGCTGGACCCCGTTTTTTTCGGCCGGTATCCCGAAGACGGCGTGGGGATCTACGGTTCCGACATGCCCGACATCCGGTCGGGCGACATGGAGACGATCGCCCAGCCGCTGGATTTTCTGGGCTTGAACATCTACTCGGGCGGAACGGTCCGAGCCGGCGCCGACGGCAGGCCGGAGGCGGTGCCCCACCCGGTCGGCGGCGCCGAGACGGTGATGGGTTGGCCCGTGACTCCGGCCGCTCTCCGCTGGGGTCCGCGCTTCCTCTACGAGCGGTACCAGACGCCGATCTACGTGACCGAAAACGGTTTGGCCGCCATGGACTGGGTCGCCGAGGACGGGACCGTCCCCGACGGTCAGCGGATCGACTTTCTCCGTCGCTACATCAAGCAGCTTCGGCAGGCGATCCGCGACGGCGTCGACTGTCGGGGCTACTTCCAGTGGTCCCTGCTCGACAACTTCGAGTGGGCCGAGGGGTACCGCAAGCGGTTTGGGCTCGTGTACGTGGACTACGAGACGCAGAAGCGGACCATCAAGGACTCCGGCAAGTGGTACGCGACCGTCATCCGCGAGAACGGCGCCAACCTGTAGTCGAGGCCGCGCCTCCGGAGACGATCGTCCGCCGTTCCGGTCGGTGGGGTATCTTTCGCCCGATGGGGCGGGCACTCGGAGTCGCGTTGGTCCTTTTGTTCGCGACGCTCTCGTTCGCCGACCGGGTGATCCTGATTCCGCTCGACAGCCGTCCTGCTGCCGGGCACTTCGCCCAGATGATCGCTCGAATGGCCGGCGTCGAGGTGTCGATGCCGCCGTACGAGCTGCTCGGCCGCTTCACCCAGCCCGGCAAACCGGATGAGATCCTGACCTGGCTTCGCGACCAGGACTTCGGCGACGTGGTCGCCGTCGTGCTGTCGACCGACATGGTGGCCTACGGAGGGCTCGTCGCCTCTCGCGTGCCCGACACGACGGCGGTCGAGGCGGAGCGTCGGCTGCGTCGTCTCGCCATCATCCGGTCCCGCCACCCTCGGGTGCCGTTCTACGGGTTCTCGGCCGTGATGCGCCTGTATCCGACGTCGACGCGCGGCAACGCGGCCTGGCGTCTGCAGCTGGGTCGCTACGCCGAACTCAAGGAGCGCTTCGAGCGCACCGGCGAACCGGCTTCCCGCCGGTCGATGCAGAACCTCCTCGCCCGGATCCCGCCTCTCGAAATCGTCCGCTACGAGGAGACTCGGGCTCGAAACCACGAGATCCAGCGGCTGCTGATCCGGATGACCCGGTCCGGGACGTTCGACTACCTGATTCTCGGGCAAGACGACGCCCAACCGTTCGGTCCCCATATTCCCGAACAGCGGGCGTTGGCCCGGTACATCGCCGCGCAGGGGGTCCAGAACAAGGTCTACCAGTGCGAGGGGATCGACCAGCACGCCAACGTCTTGGTGAGCCGGGCTCTGCTTCGGCGGAACGGGTGGACGCCCCGGGTGCGCATCGTGTACTCCGATCCGGCGGGCCGTCACAAGATCGCCAACTACGAGTCGAAGAACGTCGAGAACAGCCTCCGGGACCAGATCCTCGCCAGCGGCGCCCGCCCGGCGATCAACCCCGACGAGTACGACTACACGCTCTACGTCAACACACCCGACCCGCGCCCCGAAGAGTTCGCCAACTTCCTCGTCAAGCTGAAGGACGACGTCGACCAGGGTTTTCCGGTCGCGGTCGCCGACATCAACCTCGGCAAGGACGGTACGGCCGATTCAAGGCTGTTCGCCGGCCTGATGACGAACGAGAGGATGGTGCGGCTCCTGAGCTACGCCGGATGGAACACGGCCGGCAATACGATGGGAACGACGATCCCGACCGCCAACGTGTACCTGCTGGCCCGGCGCATGCAGGTCGATCCGCTCGTGCGCGAGGTCGCCCGGCGCGAGTTTCTGCTCCACCGTTACGTCAACGACTTCGAATACCACCGCTACGTTCGCCCCCTCGCCTACCAGATGATCGACGAAATGCCCCGCGCCAGTCGGGAAGAGGCCTACGGCAGCGAGTTCGCCGACGTCGATCAGTTTGTGCGCGACACGCTGACCCAGCACCTCGACCGCGTCTTCCGAGAGCAGTTCCTCGGTCGATCGTTTTTCGCCGGGACTGGGCAGTTTGTGGTGAGCGGCCTCGAAAAC
>JBDNCL010000051.1:0-14332 GCA_046719655.1 Fimbriimonadaceae bacterium | reverse complement strand
GCCGCAGGGCACCGGCCTGGCCCGTGATGCCGCCGCCCTTGGCGGTGGCGTGCACGTCGTACCGTCCCTGGATGTCGAGGGTTGTGAACGGACTGCGGACGAGGATCTCGAGAACGGGGCGGCCGAGATACTCTCGGTAGTCTCGTCCGTTGACCCGGATGTTTCCCTCGCCGGGAGTGAGCCAGACGCGGGCGATCGCGCTCTTGCGTCGTCCGGTGCCGTAGTACGTTTCGGTCTTAGCGGTTGCCATAGGTGATCGTTAGTCCTTCGCGACGTTGAGAGGTTCGGGGTTCTGGGCGGCGTGCGGGTGTTCCGGTCCGGAGTAGACCTTGAGCTTTCCGTAGATCGAGCGGCCGAGACGGGTCTTCGGGATCATGCCCCAGACGACTTTCTCGACGAGCTTGACGGGCTTGTCGTCGAGCATGCGCCCGCGGGTGGTGGCGCGCAGGCCGTCCGGCCATCCGGTGTGCCAGTGCATGACTTCGTCCGCCTTGTTGCCGGTCAGCTTGACCTTGTCGGCGTTGACGACGATGACGTAGTCGCCGCAGTCCATGTTGTAGGCGAAGTGCGGCTTGTGCTTGCCCCGCAAGACTTGGGCGACTTGGGCGGCAAGCCGGCCGAGCGACACGCCGGTCGCGTCGACCACGTACCACTTCCTTTCGATATCGCTCTCCCTTACGGGCGTCGTTCGGTTCATTTTCGGTTTTCCTTTTTCCTCGTTCGGACCCGCTCGGGGCGGGAAATCGTTGTTCAAGAAGCCGTTTGTTCGGTTTTGTCGGAGTCTCGGCGGCAGTCTTTGGGGTGGCGTCCGTACCGAACCTTGATCAGGGTCAGCCCGTTGGCGGGCAACACCTGGGGAAGTTCGCGCCGGCGTCCGGGATTCTCGACGAGGTCGATCCAGTCGGCCAAGGTGCGCCTTCCGGAACCCAGTTCGAGAAGCGACCCTGCGATCCGCCGCATCATCCCTCTCAGGAACGCGGTCCCGACCACGTCGATCCAGACTTCGTCCCGGTGCGCGGCGACCTTCACCTGGCGGAGCGTCCGGACCGTGTTCTCGACCGACGGGTCGAGTTCGGCCGTGAAGGCGCGGAAGTCTCGCTCGCCGGTCAGGGTCGGGGCGGCGGCCGCCATGGCCTCGACGTCCAGCGGTCTCCCGAACTCGAACCGGTAGCGCGACCGGCGAGGGTCTCTCCGGCCGGTGCCGATCCGGTACCGATACCATCGGTCTCGAGCCCAGAAGCGGCTGTGGAACTCGGGGTGTACGGCTCGCGACCGCACGACCGCGAGGTCGGGAGGCAGGCGGCGGTTCAGAATCTGGCTCCATCTCTCCGGCTCGATCGGGACCGAGCAGTCGAAGTGGGCGACCTGCCCGAGGGCGTGCGCGCCGCTGTCGGTTCGGCTCGCTCCGACGATCTCGCATGCTTCGCCCGAGATCTGGCGAACGGCTTCTGTCAATGTGCCCTGGACCGTTCTCTGTCCAGACTGTGCGGCCCAGCCGCAGAAATCGACGCCGTCGTACTGGACGACGAGTTGGATTCGGTTAGTCGACAAGCTCGAGAACGGCGGTTACGGCGCCGTCTCCGCGTCGGGTTCCGGTCTTGGTCAGCCGCGTGTACCCGCCGTTTCGCTTGGCGACGCGCGGTCCGATCTCGGTGAAAAGGTAGTGGACCAGGTCCTCGCCGTTGATCAGGCTGCGGCTCTGGAGGATCAGGAGCTTCTCGCGATCGGTCTTGCCCGCCAGCGCCCGGGTGGGCTTGGGGGAAGACGACGAGTGACCGACCAGGACCTTTCGGGCCGTGCGTCGCGCGGTGAGCGTGTCTTCCTTGGACAGGTTGACGAGCTTCTCGACGATCCTCTGGAGTTCCTTCGCCCGGCCGAGGGTGGTTCGGACATATCCGTGGCGCACGAACTGTCGCGCGAGATTGGTGAGCAACGCTCGTCGCTGATCGCTCGGAAGTCCAAGTTTGCGGCGGTCTACCTTGTGTCGCATCGATCTCTCCGGTTCTTATTCGAAATCTTCGTCTTCGAGCAGGTCCATCGCCCGGAGACCGCCCTTGGCCGCCTTGAGTTCGATGCCGTGCTCGGCGAGTTTGTCGCGCACTTCGAGCAGCGACTTCTTGCCGAAGCCGCGGATGCTGGTCAGGTCGGCTTCGGTAGCGGTCGCGAGCGAGCGCAGGGTCAGAAGCCCGGCCCGTCGCAGACAGTTGAAGGTGCGCTGCGAGAAGTCGAGCTCTTCGATCCGCATGTCGGGGATGTTCGCCAATTCGGGCGACATCTCGTCGTCGGCGGTCAGGTCGGCCTCGAAACCGGCCTGGCCCAGGTCGAAGAACATGCGGAAATACTTGTCGAGGATGTGGGCGGCCTGGCTGAGGGCGTCGTTCGGGGTGACGGCGCCGTTCGTCCAGATGTCGAGGACCAGCCGCTCGTAGTCGGTGCGCATCCCCACGCGGGTGGCTTCGACCGTATAGTTGACCTTTCGGATCGGGGTGTACTGGGCGCCGCACGGGATCGTCCCGATCATGCCCTTGTACTTGTCCTGCTTCTCGGGCAAGACGTATCCGACGCCCCAGTCGACGTAGAGCTCCATCGCGACCCGGACCGGCTCGCTGACGGTGGCGATGTACACCTCGGGGTTCACGATGGAAACACCCTCGGGGCAGACGATGTCGGCACCCGTAATGCGCCCCGGGCCTTGAACGTCGATCCGCAGCGTCTGAACCTCGGCGGGCAGACCGTTCTCGGTGTCGATGAAGACGGCGACGTCCTTGATGTTCAACAGGAACTGGGTCGTGTCTTCCTTCACGCCCGGGATGGGCGCGAACTCGTGGAAAACCTTGTCGATCCGGACGGCGCTGATCGCCGCGCCCTGGATCGAGCTGTAGAGCACCCGGCGCAGGGCGTTGCCGATGGTCTGGCCGTAGCCGCGTTCGAGAGGCTCGAGCACGAACTTGCCGTACTGCTGGTCCAGTTCGAGGGTGGTGATGTGGGGCATGAGATTCTGAAGTTCGCGGGGCTCGTCAGACGCGGCGTCGCTTCGGAGGACGACAGCCGTTGTGAGGCACCCGGGTGATGTCGCTGATCGCCGTCACTTCGAGACCGTTGGCGACGAGGGATCGGATGGCCGTCTCTCGACCCGAGCCGGGGCCGGAAACCCGGACTTCGACCTTCCGCATGCCGTGCTCAGCCGCCTTGCGCGTGGCGTTTTCGGCCGCGACCGAAGCGGCGAACGGCGTACCCTTGCGGCTTCCCTTGAAGTTGCAGGCGCCGGCGCTGGACGAGCTGATCACGTTGCCGTTCGGGTCGGTGATCGTCACGATCGTGTTGTTGAACGACGCGTGGATGTGGGCGATCCCGACGGGAACGTTCTTCTTTTCCTTTGCCTTACCCTTGACGACCTTTCGTGCCATGTGCGTTTGTCTCGGTTGATTGGGGCGGGTGGCGCCGGGACCGAACCTCGTCGAACCCGGCCGTCCGCATTACTTCTTGGCCTTCTTCTTGCCGGCGACCGTCTTGCGCGGACCCTTCCGCTGGCGGGCGTTGCTCCGCGTGCGCTGACCGCGGGTCGGGAGACCCCGGCGGTGGCGGAGACCGCGGTAGCAGCCGATCTCGATCAGGCGTCGGATGTTGCCGTTCACTTCGCGGCGAAGGTCGCCTTCGACCTGGTAGTCCCGGTCGATGATCTCGCGGAGCTTTGCAACTTCCGCTTCCGTCAGTTCCTTGACCCGCTTTCTCGGGTCCAGGCCAGCCTTCTCGATCAACTCCGCCGCGTTGTGCTTCCCGATCCCGTAGATCAGGGGCAACGCGTAGAGGAGCGCCTTTTCGCGCGGGAGATCGACGCCTGCAATACGTGCCATCCGGTTAGAGTTCTCCTAATGGGCCTCAGCCCTGCCGCTGCTTGTGCTTGGGGTTCGAGCAAAGGACGCGGACCACGCCTTTGCGCTTGATGATCTTGCACTTGTCGCAGATTTTCTTTACGCTTGCTCGAACTTTCATCGACAAACCGTCCGTTCCGCTCGTCTGACCCTGTAGAGCCGATCGCGGGAAGTTCAACCGATGCCGTCTCCAGCCGGTTGACGCAAGAGCGGATTATACCTACGGCCTCCGGCCGGATGCCATCCGCTGGGTCCAACTTTGCCCCAAGATTCGGGTCGCCGAGGAGCCTCGCCCGCCCGGTCCCCCGCGCCTACTTGTAGCGGTAGACGATGCGCCCACGCTCGAGGTCGTAAGGCGACAGCTCGACTCGGACTCGGTCGCCGGGAAGGATCCGGATGTAGTGCATCCGCATCTTTCCGCTGACGTGGGCCAGCAGTTCGATGTCCCCTTCGTCGAGCTTGACCCGAAAACGGGCGTTGGGCAGGTTCTCGAGAACCGTGCCTTCGACTTCGAGGCCCTTCTCTTTATCGGGCTCCTGTTTCTTGTACGGGCGTCTTCGCATTCGTCTCCTGGAACGAACGCATTTTACTCAGGTTGGACACCGCCTACGCGACAAAACGGGACGCCAAAGCGGCGAAAGCGATCCGCCGACCGGCCCGCGTCAGTCTTCGAGCGTGAGGATGTCGGGACCGTCCTTCGTGATCGCGACCGTGTGCTCGAAGTGGGCGGACGGTTTCCCGTCGGCGGTCACGATCGTCCAGTTGTCGGCCAAGGTCCGAACCTTGGCGGTTCCCATGTTGACCATCGGCTCGATGCAGATCGTCATCCCTTCCCGGAGCAGAGGCCCCTTTCCGGGTTTGCCGAAGTTGGGCACGCTCGGTTCCTCGTGGACGCCTCGTCCGATGCCGTGCCCGACCAGATCCCGCACGATCGAGTAGCCGTTCGACTCCACGTACTTCTGGACCGCGTGCGCGATGTCTCCGACCCGTCCGCCTACCCGGGCCTTGGCGATCCCCTGGTAGAGCGATTCGCGGGTCACGTTGAGGAGGCGCTGGTTTTCGGCCGAGATGGTCCCGACCGGATACGTCCACGCGCCGTCGGCCGTCCATCCGTCGAGGGTGACTCCGATGTCCAGTCCGACGATCTCGCCCTCCTCGAGGGGAACGTCGTCGGGTATGCCGTGGACGACCTGGGGTCCGCGCGAGATGCAGACGCTGTTGGGAAAGTTGCCATAGCCCAGGAAGGCGGCCGTGCCTCCCGCTTCGGCGACGAGCCGGGCCGCCAGAGCGTCCAGTTCTTTGGGGGTCGTCTTGCCGGGGACGATCGCCTCCGACATCAGACGGAGAATGCGGGCCACCACCCTGCCGGCGGCCCGCATCTTCTCGATCTCAGATTTGGTCTTGAGGGTCAGCATACGCCCAAGCCGTGAACGATCTCATCGTACACCCCCTCGGGCGGCAGCTCTCCGTGCACTCGGACCAACAGTCCCTTGCGGTCGTAGTAGGCGATCACGGGCTCCGTGGTCTCGTGGTACACGCGGAGACGCTCGCGGATCGTTTCCGGCTGGTCGTCGGCGCGGACGAACAGGTGCGCGTTGCACCGGTCGCAGTAGTTTTCGCGCTTCGGAGGCTTGGTCTTCGCGTGGTAGATCTCGCCGCACTTGGTGCACCCCATGCGGCCGCTGAGCCGGTTGACGACCTCTTCGTCGTCGATGGTGATCGCGACGACCTTCTCGATCGGCATGTGCAGCTGGCCGAGGAGTTCGTCGAGAGCCTCGGCCTGGCGGACCGTGCGCGGGAAACCGTCGAGGCAGAATCCCCGCCTTCGGACCTCCTCGGACCGGATCCGCTTGCCCATCATCTCGACTGTGACCTCGTCGGGGACGAGTTCGCCTCGTTCGATGTAGGTCTTGGCGAGACGTCCGAGGTCCGTTTCGGCCTCGATCTCGCTTCGAAAGATGAGCCCGGAGGAGAGAGGCTTCACTCCGAGACGTGACTCGAGCAGGGCGGCTTGGGTGCCTTTTCCGACCCCCGGCGGGCCGATCAGAATGAATCTCACCGAGAAGAGTGTATCTGGTCGGAGGGTGCGCGTGCTGGCGCCGCGCCCGAACCTGGGTCGCCGCGCCGTCGGCCGCCGACTCCGCCGAAAACAAGAGCCCGGCACCGCGATGGCGGTGCCGGGCCCGTCTCCCGCCGGGCGGGACGTCAGCCGCCGTACTGCCGCATCAGCAGGTTGGCTTCGATCTGTCTCATGGTTTCCAGCGCGACGCTGACCATGATCAGGATCGACGTTCCGAAGAAGTATCCGACCTGCTGGATTCGGGTGATGTCGGTGGCGATGTACTGCAGGAGAGCGACCACCGCGAGGAACGTCGCACCGGCCAGGGTGATCCGCGAGATCACCCCGTCCAAAAAGTCGCGGGTCTGCTTGCCCGGACGCACGCCCGGAATGAGCGACCCCGCCCGTTTGAGGTTGTTCGAGATGTCTTCGACGTTGTACTGGATCGCGCTCCAGAAGTACGTGAAGAAGAAGATCATCGCGGCATAGACCAGACAGGCGACGATGCCGTTCCAGCTGGTGAGGGTCGGCATCATGAACCTGCCGATCGTCATCAGGACCTGGTGTCCGGTCGAACCTTCGGGGAACATGGCCGCGAACTGCATCGGCATGTAGACGATGGAGATCGCGAAGATGATCGGGATGACCCCGGCCAGGTTCAGGGTGAACGGAAGGTAGCTGGTGTGCCCGCCGACCACTCGGGTCCCCATCTGGCGCCGCATGTGCTGGATCGGAATCCGCCGCTGGGCGATGGTGAACATCACGATCCCCCAGGTCGTGGCGACGAAGATGACGGCGAGGAGAACGACCTGCCACCACATGATGACGCCGTCGACGAGCTGAGTCCCGACCCGGTGAATCTGGGTTGGGAACGAGATCATGATGCCGGCGAAGATCATGAGCGAGACGCCGTTTCCGATGCCCTTCTCGCTGACCTGCTCGCCCATCCAGAGGAGGAGCATCGAGCCGGCCGTCCAGAAGATCGCGATCTGGGTGTACTGCCAGAGGGACAGCGGCACCGCGGCGCTGATCATGTGGAGGAGTCCCCACGACTGGGCGATGCAGAGGAAGAGGCACAGGAACCGCGTGCGCCGGTTTTGCTGCTGCCGGGCGTACTGACCGCCCTCCTGCAGCTCCTTCTTCCAGCCGGGGATCGCGGTGGTGAGGATCTGCATCACGATCGACGCCGTGATGTAGGGGTTGAGGCCGAGAGCGAAGATGGACACGCGCCGGAGAGCGCCGCCGCCCATCAGGTTCAGCAGGTCGAAGAACGGGATGTCCCGCTGGAGTCTCTCCATGACCGCGGACGCGGCGACGCCGGAAATGGGAACCGGAATCGCCACCCCGAGGGCGTACACGCCGAATACGGCGAGAACAAAGAGGATCTTGGGCCGCAACTCGGGGTCCGCCCAAGCCAAGCGGAAGGTCTCCGTCAACGGAAGACGGAGACCCTTGTCGCCGAACGCGCCTACTGTACCGAGTCCGCTCACAGGATGATGGCCTCGCCGCCCGCCGATTCGATCGCGGTCTGGGCGGCCTTGCTGAACTTGTGCGCCTGAACCTTCAGCTTCTTGGTCAGCGTGCCGAAGGCCAAGATCTTGATCCCATCCTTCTTACCCGGGATGATTCCGGTGGCGATGAGGCTTTCGGGAGTGACGTCGTCGCCCGCCTGGAACAACCGCTCCAGGTCGTCGAGGTTGACGATGGCGTACTCCTTGTGGTTGATGTTCCGGAAGCCCTTCTTGACCGGGAGCCGACGTTGGATCGGCGTTTGGCCTCCCTCGAAGTTCGGGTGGATCTGGCGTCGAGCCTTCTGACCCTTGGTGCCTCGTCCGCCCGTCTTTCCGAGCCCGCTGCCGATACCTCGGCAGACGCGCCTCTTCGAGAAGGTGCTCCCTTCCGCGGGTTGCAGGTTGTGCAGTTCGTACACGATCAGTTCTCCTCGGCCGCAGGCGGCTCGGCGGATTCGGGGGCCGGTTCGGCGTCTGTCGCCTCGGCCTTGGGTTTGCTCGTTCGCTTGGCCTTCGCCTTCGGCTCTTCCGGCGCCGTCTCGACCGTTGCCGCCTCGGCCTTGGCCGGCTTCGGCTTGGGCGCCGCCGCCTGGGTCTCGTCCGCCACGACCTCGACCTCGAGCATGTGCTTGACCTTGTGGATCATGCCGCGGATGACCGGGTTGTCCTGGTGGAGGACGGTCTGGTGCATCTTCCTCAGTCCGAGCGCGGCCACCGTCGCCCGGTTCCGCTTCGTGTTCCCGATCGGGCTTCGGACGAGCTTAATACGCAGCATCGGCTTCCTCCTTTCGGGCCCGGGCGAGCCACGGGACCAGCTCGTTCACGTCGATCCCGCGCATGTCGGCGTGCTTCTCGGGGACGGTGAGGTCCTTGAGCGCGTTCATCGTCGCGTACGCGACGTTGATCGCGTTGCGGCTGCCGAGACACTTCGAGAGCACGTTGTGGATGCCGGCCGCTTCGAGACAGGCCCGAACCGCGCCGCCGGCCTTGACGCCGGTACCCGGGCTGGCCGGTCTCAGGATGACCTCGGACGAACCCATCGTCGCCCGCACCTCGTGCGGGATGGTGGCCCCGATCATCGGGACGGCGATCATCGACTTCTTGGCCGCTTCTTCGGCCTTCCGGATCGCGTCGGGGATGCCTCGGGCCTTGCCGAGCCCGATGCCGACCTGGCCCTTGTTGTCTCCGACGACGACGAGAATCGACCACGAGGCGGTCTTGCCGCCCTTGTGGGTCTTGAACACCTTGTTGGTCCGCACGACGCGAACGTCGAGCTGCGGCCCGTCCGTGTTCATGCTCTGCCTCTTGCCGCTGAGGCGGGACATCATTCGCATGTCTTAAAACTCCAGCCCCGCTTCGCGGGCTCCGTCGGCGAGCGCGGCGACCGTTCCCTGATACCGGAAACCGCCGCGGTCGAACACCACTGACTTGACGCCTTTCTCGATCGCGCGCTTGGCGATGGCTTGGCCCACCGCCCGGGCTCCGGCCACGTTGCCCGCCCCGCCGATGGCCTTCTCCATCGTGCTGGCCGCCGCAACCGTCGTGCCGGTGCTGTCGTCGATGATCTGCGCCGAAATGTGCCTGAGGCTCCGGTAGACCGCCAGGCGAGGTCGCTCGGAGGTACCGGCAAGCCGCTTGCGTAGCCGCACGTGGCGGGCGATTCGCTGTTGAGCTCGTGTTTTCGTTGCCATTCTGGGTCCCCGTTACTTCTTGCCCGCGCTGGCGCGCTTGCCGGCCTTGAGTCGGACGATCTCGCCCCGATACCGGATGCCCTTGCCCTTGTAGGGCTCCGGCTTCCGGACCTTGCGGATGTCGGCGGCGACCTGACCGACGAGCGCCTTGTCGATGCCCTGGACGACGATCCGCTGGGTGCGGCTCTTGTCTTCCTGGGCGACCTCGAACGTGATGCCGTCGACCGCCTCGATCTTGACCGGGTGCGAGTAGCCCATGTTGAGGAGCAGGTTCCGGCCCTCCAGCGCCGCGCGGTAGCCCACGCCCACGATGTCGAGGGTCTTCGAGTGGCCCTTCGTGACCCCCTCGACCATGTTGTGGACGAGCGTGCGGGCCAGACCGTGCTGGCTCCGGGCCTCGCGGTCGTTGTTCGGCCGTTCGATGACGACGGTGCCGTTCTCCTGCTTCACCGTGAGAAGAGGCGAAATGTGCTGGGTCAGCTCCCCTTTCGGGCCCTTGACCGTGACGAGATTGTCGGCCGAGACGGTGAGGGTCACACCGGCCGGCAACTGAATGGGAAGTCTTCCGATTCGCGACATGGGTGTGCTCCTTACCAGACCTCGCAGATCACTTCGCCGCCGATGTGGCGCCGGCGCGCCTCGCGGTCGGTCATGATGCCTTGGCTCGTCGAGAGGATCCGGGTCCCGAGTCCGCTCCGCAGCGGCGGCAGCTCGGCCACCGGCTTGTAGACGCGCAGACCGGGCTTGCTGACCCTCCTCATGTGGTTGATGACCGAGTTGCGCTTCTGGTCGTAGCGCAGGGTCACCTTGATGCTCGGAAACTTGGACTCGGTCGTGACCTCGAAGTCCTTGATGTAGCCTTCGGACTGGAGGATCCGCACGATCTCCATCTTCGTCTTGCTGTGGGGAATCTGGATCGTGTCGAGTCGGGAAAGAGAACCGTTGCGGATGCGCGCGAGGAGGTCGGCGATGGGGTCGCTGTGCATGGTCCGTGTCCTCCTTACCAGCTCGCCTTTCTGACGCCGGGCAGCTGACCCTTGTGGGCCATCTCCCGAAGAACGTGTCGGCTGACGCCGAAGAACCGGAAGTAGCCGTGCGCGCGCCCCGTGACCGCGCACCGGTTGTACTGCCGGGCCTTGAAGACGCGGTTCTTGATGCGCTGGGCTTCCAGCTCGGCCAGCTGCTCCTTGGCCTTGTCGGTCCCCTCCTCGAGGAGCTTTCGCTTCTTCTCCTCGTACAGAGCCCAACGTGCCGCCTGCTTCTTATGCTTTTCGATGAGGCACTTTTTTGCCATGTGTCGTCTGCTCCCGCCGTTCCCGGGGCGATGTGCGGCCTGCCGCACCGCTCCCGTGGCCTTGTTGTGGAATTTGGACGGACCGGAGGCGCAAGACCCCCCTTTCGTCCAGGCGGTTGAGGATACCTCAGCCCGGGGGGAGGGTCAAGGTCCCGAAGGCCGGACCCGGTTCAGCCCCGCGCCGCCATCCGCTCGGCCCGGCGCCAGCACAGCAGGAGCATGCGCGAGACGTGGTACGGACCCTTCCAGAGATTCCCCTTCTGACGGTGGGACACCGTCCCGTCGCGATGCAGATAGCCGTACCACTCGCCGTACCGCCGGTCGGGGAAGTGGGACCACGTATACGCGTGGATCCGCTCGTACCATTCGGCCCACTTGGGGTCGCCCGTCAGCTCGTAGGCGAACAGGGTCGCGACCAGGGCTTCGGTGTGAGGCCACCACAGCTTCATATCCCACTCGTACTGCACGCACGGCTCGCCGAAGACGTCCTGGAAATAGAACAGGCCGCCGAACTCCCGGTCCCAACCGCGCTCGAGCGACCACTCGAGAATGGGCAGGGCCGCCTTCCAGAGGTCGGCGTCGCCGCGGTGGACGGCCTCCTCGAAGATGAACCAGGCCGTCTCGATGGCGTGCCCCGGGTTGATGCAGCGGCCCTCGGGGGTGTCGATGAACTCGCCGTTCGGCCCGACCGTCTCGAGAAGGGCCTTGTGCTCCGGCTTGGCGAAGTGGTGGAAGATCTCGTACAGCGACCGGTCGATGGTGTCGGCGTAGATCGGGCGGTCGTCCACCTGCCGGGCGATCTGGGCCGTCGCCACCAAGATCATGGGCATCGCGTGGCCCTTCGAGGCCCGGGTGGACTGGATCTCCTTCGGCTCGAGCAGGCCCGGCGTGGTGTGGTACCGGAGGATCCGATCGAACAGGTCGGCCGCCTTCTGCCGGTATCGGTCGTCCCGGGTCGCCCGGGCGTACTCCGCGAACGCCATCGTCGCGAACGTTTCCGAAAAGAGGTACCGCCGCTTGCGCAGGGGCCTGCCGTCGCGGGCGACGACGAAGAACATCCGCCCGTCCGCGTCGAACGCGTGCTTTTCGAGGAAGTCGATCCCGTGGCGGGACAGCTCGAGCCACTCGGGGCGCGGCTCGACCTCGTTGTACAGTCTGGCGAAGAGCCAGGCGATCCGGCCCTGGAGCCAGATCGGCTTGTCGGGACCGTACACGCGCCCGTCGCGGTCCAAAAACGTCAGAAAGCCCCCGAACTCGCGGTCCACGCTGTGGCGGGTCCAAAACGGCACGATGTCGTCGAGCAGATCGTCGCGGTGGATGGCGGCGAGTTCGGAGAGCCTCTCGGCGTTCATGCCCCTTTGTACCAGCGATGCGTCCTGCCGGTGCCGCCGGCCCGGGCGGGCGACCGCCGCGGGGGTCGGGCGGCGCATGCGCCCCGGCCCGGCAAGATAAACTCTGACCCTCATGCCCGAGTTTCTCCTCGAGTTGGGTTGCGAAGAGCTGCCCGCGACGTTCGTCCGTCGAGCGATCGCCGACCTCGCCGGCGCCGTGACCAGCCGGCTGGCCGCCGCCGGGATCGAACACGAGCTGGGCCACCCGCCGATCGGCACTCCCCGCCGTCTCATCGTCCACCTCGCGAACGTCGTGGACCGCCAACCCGACCAGCAGAGGGAGCAGAGGGGACCGTCTCTTTCCGCCGCGTTCGGCGCCGAGGGCAGACCAACCCCCGCCCTGCTCGGATTCTGCCGCAGCCAGGGTGTCGCGGTCGAGGAAGTCGAGCAGAGAGAGGGGTACGTCTGGGTCCGCAAGACCATCCCGGGCAAGCCGACGTCCGAGGTGCTGGCCGAGCTGCTGCCGGAGGCCATCCTCTCCATGACCTTCGACAAGTCGATGCGGTGGGCCGATTCTCGGTCCCGTTTCGCGCGGCCGATCCGTTGGATCCTCGCCGTCTACGACGGCGAAGTGGTTCCGTTCGAAGTCGAAGGAGTTATTTCGTCGTCGAAAAGTCGGGGTCATCGGTTCGACTTTCCCGAAGAGTTCGAGGCCCGGAGCTACGACCAGCTGGTCGACGGACTGCTGAAACGCCGGGTGGAGCCCGATCCGGCCGAACGGGAAAAGACCATCCGCGAGGGGCTCGCCCTGGCGGCCCGAGGGGTGGCCGACGTCGCCGAAAGCCTCGTCGAGGAGAACGTGTTTCTGACGGAATGGCCGGTCGTCGTCGAGGGCGAGTTTGCCCCCGAGTACCTCGAACTCCCGGAGCCCGTGCTCGTCACCGCCATGGCCAAGCACGAGAAGATGTTCCCGGTCCGCGGCAGCGACGGGAGGCTCTTGAACCGGTACCTGTTCGTCAAGAACGGAGGCGATGCGGCCACGGTGGCGGAAGGAGCCTCGTGGGTGCTCAGCGCCAGGTTCAACGACGCCCGCTTCTTCTTCGAGGAAGACCGCAGGCACAAGATGGCCGACTTCTTGGCCCGGACCGAACGCCTAATTTTCCAAGAGAAGCTCGGAACGGTGCGGTCTCGGGCCGACCGACTCTCGAGATTGGCCCGCGAGTGGTGCGGCGAGCTGGGCGGCGACGCCCGCCTGGCCGACCTGGCGGCCGAAGCCGGCCTTTACGCCAAGGCCGACCTCAGTTCGGGACTCGTCGGCGAGCTCGCCTCTCTGCAGGGGGTCGTGGGCGGCCTGTACGCCGAGAGCGAGGGAGCCGACCCCGCCGTCTGCTCCGCGATCGCGACCCAGTACGACCTTTCCGCCGCCCTCCGGCTCCCCGAACCGGCCCGAACCGTGGCGCTCTCCGTCGTCGCCGCCGACCAGATCGACAAGCTCGCCGGTTACCTCGGCTTGGGCTTGGTTCCGAGCGGCTCGAGCGACCCGTTCGGACTGCGCCGGGCCGTCACCCTGCTGATCGAGCTCGCCTGGCAGACGGAGCGGCCCCTGCCTTCGTACGCCGGCGCGCTTCGGCGGGCGGCCGAACTCTATCGCGACGCCGGCGTCGCGCTGGAGACGGAGTCCGCGGTGCAGGCGGCGGCCGCCATCTTCGTCGGTCGGTACGAGGCCCTGATGCCGGAGGCGAGGCACGACCTCCTCGCCGCCGCCGTCCGTGCCGATTCGGTGCCCGAATCGATGCGGCCGCAGGGGGTGCGCCGCCGACTCGATCTCCTCGGTCGGCTCGCGGGCGACACCGCTTTCGTCCAGACCGCGACTCGCCCGCTCAACATCCTCAAGTCGGCGGCCGAGAAAGGGGTTCCGTTCGCCGCCGAAGGCGCGGCCGCTCGAGTCGATCTCGAGTCTCTGGAATCCGAGTCCGGGCGAGAGCTGTTCGAGGCCCTGAAGGTGCTCGCCTTCGAGATGAGCGATCCCGCCGCCGAGGTCGACGCCCTCAAGTCGTTGGAATCGCCGATCAACCGTTTCTTCGACTCGACCATGGTGATGGTCGACGACGAGAAGGTGCGGACGGCCCGGCTCAACCTTCTTTCGGCCGTGGGCGAGCGCCTGCGGATGGCAGGCGACTGGACCAAGATCGTCGTCGGAGGTGCCTGATGTCGAATTCGGAAACTCTTTCGCGAGCCTTGGAGTTCTTCGGAGGCTACGTTCGGCCCCGCGCCGAAGCCATCGACCGCGATCCGGTTGCTCTCGGCGAGGCGCTGGACGAGATGGGGCGCCGCGAACTCCTCGCCATGAAGAGACCGGAGGCGTACGGCGGACCGGAGCTGCCCGATTCCGAGTACCGGATCTTCCAGGAAGAGTCGGCCCGGGTCTCGGGCGCGCTCTCGTTTCTCATGACCCAGCACCAGAGCGCCGTATCCCTGATCGCCAAGTCGAACAACGAGGGACTGAAGTCGGCTCTGCTGCCGAAAATGGGTTCGGGCGACGTGCGGGTGGGGGTCGGCTTCAGCCAGCTGCGC
>JBDNCL010000050.1:0-14420 GCA_046719655.1 Fimbriimonadaceae bacterium | reverse complement strand
TTCTACGAGAAGAAGATCAGCTCGGTCCAGGACATCGTCCCGATCTTGGAAAAGGCCCTGCGCACGGGCAAGCCGCTCCTGATCGTGGCCGAAGACGTGGAGGCGGAGTGCCTCGCCACCCTGGTTCTGAACCGCATCCGGGCCAACCTCCCGGTCGCGGCGGTCAAGGCTCCCGGCTTCGGCGACCGACGCAAGGCGATGCTCGAGGATATGGCCATCCTGACCGGCGGCACCTTCATCAGCGAGGACCTGGGCACCAAGCTCGAGAACGTCACGGTCGAGATGCTGGGCCACGCTTCCAAGGTCGTCATCTCCAAGGAGAGCACGACCATCGTCGGAGGCAAGGGCAAGAAGGCGGACATCGACGGGCGCCTGAAGCAGATTCAGCGCCAGATCGAGACCACCGACAGCAGTTACGACAAGGAGAAGCTCCAGGAGCGCCTGGCCAAGCTGTCGGGCGGCGTGGCCGTCATCAAGGTCGGAGCCGCCACCGAGACCGCGATGAAGGAGCGCAAGGCGCGGATCGAGGACGCTCTGGCCGCGACCCGCGCCGCTCTCGAAGAGGGGATCGTCCCCGGCGGCGGCGTGGCCCTGCTGCACACCATCCCCGCTCTGGACGATGTCCACGGCGAAGGGGACGAGGCGATCGGCATCAAGATCGTCCGGAAGGCGCTGGAGGCGCCGATCCGCACGATCGCGGACAACGCCGGCGTCGAGGGCTCGGTGGTGGTCGAGCGCATCCGGTCCGAGAAGGGCGGCATCGGCTTCAACGCCAGCACCCTGGTGTACGAGGACCTGCTCAAGGCGGGCATCATCGACCCGACCAAGGTCGTCCGCCTCGCCCTGCAGAACGCGGCTTCCATCGCCGGTCTCCTCCTGATGACGGAGGCTTGCGTGGCCGAAGTCCCCGAGAAGGAAGACGAAGGCCACTGATCGGCCGCCCCCGAGCGGAGCCAAGGCCCCCGGACCTCCCCGTCCGGGGGCCTTGGCTCATCCCGGAGGGGGACGACCCGCAAAAACCTGCCGAGACGCGCCGGAACGGGCTGTGCTGAATTTACATTAATTCTACAGGAAATGAGGATCGAGAGTTGAACTATGGGGGTGGATGGCTTCTTGGGCACCATTGGAGGCCGTCGATTGTGGACGCCCCCGATTCAGCGTGGAATGGGAGCGCAACGAACCTAACGAGAGGTTTCCATGAAGCAACGAGCTCTAAGCGTGCGGTCAGCCTTCACTCTGATCGAACTCCTCGTCGTCATCGCCATCATCGCGATCCTCGCCGCCATTCTCTTCCCTGTGTTCGCACAGGCCAAGCTCGCCGCGAAGAAGACGCAGGCGCTCTCGAACGTCAAGCAGACGATCCTCGCGTCCCAGATGTATCTGGCCGACTTTGACGACCGCTACCACATGATCCGCCAGTGGGTTTCGGCCGAGTGGCGCGACCAGAACGCCCCGATTTGGGCCATCGGCGCGCACCACCAGCTCCACCCCTACATCAAGAACAAGGATCTCTTCGTCGATCCCAACGACGGCATCGCCCCGGATGACTGCGACGAATCCCACGGCGGCAAGGTCAGCTGGGCCTGGACCCACTATCGAAGCGACGACACGAACCGCGTCTTCGGCCTGCACGCCTATCACCACCCCACCTGGACCGAAGCGCAGCGGGCCCCGCACGTCTCTCTGACGGTCAGCGAAGTCGGCGCCCCGGCCGAAACCATCCACCTGTACCCGCTCTGGTTCGGCGGGTCGGTCTGGGAAGGATACGGGTACTACCGCTGGTACACCCTCGAGATCGGCGGCCGGAGCACCGGCGGCAACAACATCGGTCTTCCCGCCTGGCCGCAGGCGTGGGCGATCGGTTGGTGCACGGGCCGCACAACCTACCTGAGCCTCGGCAACTACGGAGGCCAGGTCAACTGGGGCTTTGCCGACGGTCACGTCAAGTCGACGCCGCGCTTCGCCATAATGGACCCGACCTGGAACGTCGACGTCAACGGCGCCGCCGCCAACGTCGGCAAGAAAAACCTTCTGCACTTCAGCGACCAGTACAAGTGAGCTATGGACAGCAACAAAAAGACGATCTTGGCGGTTGTGGTCGCGGCAGCGGCCATCGCGGTGGCGGTGTTCGCCGGCGTGAAGACGGTCGGCGGCGACCAACCGGAAGTCGTCGGGACTCTCCAGGGGGTCTCGAAGGAAGCTGAGATGGGCAACGAGCCGTCGGACCCGAGCCAGGGACCGGCCGGCGACATGACCGACGCGCCGATCGTCAAGGTCAAATCGGAACCGGCACCTCGGTCTTGCCGGTGCGGCGGCCGAACCCGCCCGTTCGGATGGAGCGAGGGAGAGAAGCCGCGGTGGGCCGTTGCCTGGGAACGATCCCGGCAACGGCCCTTTCATCGCGCCGAGCCGTTCCGAACGGCCGAAGCGGGGTTTCGCCGCCAGCCGCGTCCGTGATGCTGTTTGTTATATTCCGGCGATTCCCCAAATCCAAAGGTGCCTTTTGATCGTATAGTGAACAAGCGATCCAGAGCGGCGCACCTTGGGACGATCTCGATGGCCCGAAAGTTGCGTCGACGGAGATCGTCGGCCGCCGAGGTCCGGAATCGCGAAACCCGTTCCTTCGCGGCGTTTGGAGGTACACGTTCCTATGCGCAGGTTGAATCCTAGATCGGCCTTCACTTTGATCGAACTTCTCGTTGTGATCGCGATCATCGCCATTCTCGCGGCGATCCTCTTCCCCGTATTCGCCCAGGCCAAGGAAGCGGCCAAGAAGGCGAGCGACCTCAGCAACTTCAAGCAGGTCTCGCTGGGCGTGCAGATGTACACGATCGACTTCGACGATCTGTTCCCGATGCTCCGGAACGGCCGGCCGAACTGGCAGGCGGTCGTCACCGGCCCGCAGGTCAACTCGGGACACATCATGGTGAACCCGTACGTGAAGAACAAGGCGATCTGGAAGTCGCCGAACGACACGATGGGGCGATGCGACTCGACCTCGACCGGCTCGTCGCAAAGCGAGAACCACCCCACGGGCGGCGTCCTCAGCTACGTGTTCAGCTATTACGACACGCGCTCCGACGTTCGACCCTACGCCTTCGGCCTCCACGCCTGGGACAGCGTCAGCGTCTCGACCGGCCAGAGCTTGAACCCGTCCCGAACGTCGCTCAGCACGACGGCGGTGGGTTCGCCGGCTCAGACCATCCACATCATGCCCAGCTACATCAGCTGGTCCTACTGGAACGGCCTGATGCAGCACCGCAACGACCAGCGCGAGTACGCGTTCGACGACATGATCCCGACCTGGCCCCGAGTGCTCCAGCTCGCCAACGTGTGGTGCGCGACCGACTTCATGTCGATCGGAGCCTACAGCGGCCAGTCCAACTGGGGCTTCGCCGACGGTCACGTGAAGAGCATGCGACGCGAGCAGATCATGGATCGCTTGTGGCGCACCGACCCGGCGACCGCCAACGCTCAGAACCGGCGAAATCTCATCCACTGGGACGAGAGGTTCAAGAACTGATGAACGACACGGCCAAGAAGGTTGGGCTGATCGCCATCATCGTCTTGGCGTTGGGCGCGGTGGCCTTCACCGCCTACAACGCTTCCCAAGCGGACCGCATGCAGGTCACGGGCGAGATCATCCAAGCCCCGCCCGGCCACAAGTCGGAGAAGGAGCGGGCGCTGGAGGCCCAACAAGCGGCCGAAGCGGCCGGAACGTACCAACCGCCCGTCATCCGGGACGATTCCGATCTCGGCGACGTCGGAACCGGGGGCGGAGGCGGCGGCAAACGCTGAATCGGCCTGCCTGACCGACTTGGACGGACGGTCCGGCTCGCTCCGGCGAGCCGGACCGTCCCCGTTTGTCCGCGCGGCCGAGAGGGCTCCTCCCCGCCGTCGACCACGGGTCGGCGGGCCTTCGGTACACTCCAACCGAGGCTCGGACCGCCTCTTCCACCCGCCAACCGCTGTCGACGGTCCGACGCCGAGGAAGCGAAACCATGGGACTGAACAAGAAAACTATTCGAGATATCGACTTCAAAGGGAAGCGCGTCCTCGTCCGCTGCGACTTCAACGTACCGCTGAAGGAGGGCGTCATCAAGGACGACCGCCGCATTCGGGAGGCGGTCCCGACCTTGAAGCATCTCGTCGACGCCGGGGCCTCCGTGCTGGTCGCCAGCCACCTCGGCCGGCCGAAGGGCGTCACGCCCGAGTTCACCCTGGCCCCGGTGGCGGAGCGTCTTTCCGAACTTCTCGGTCAGAGAGTGGAGCTTTTGCCGGACTGCGTCGGTCCGGAGGTCGAGGCCAAGGCCAAGGCCCTCGCCCCCGGTCAGGTGGCGCTCCTCGAGAACGTGCGCTTCTACCCGGAAGAGGAGAAGAACGATCCCGAGTTCGCCAAGAAGCTGGCGGCTCTGGCCGACCTGTACGTCAACGATGCGTTCGGCACCGCCCACCGCGCCCACGCGTCGACCGAAGGGGTGGCCCACCTTCTTCCCGGCGTCGCCGGCTTCCTCATGGAGAAGGAGATCGAGTATCTCGGGAAGGCCCTCGAGTCGCCGAAGCGCCCGTTCGTGGCCATTCTGGGCGGAGCGAAGGTCAAGGACAAGATACCGGTGATCGAGAACCTGTTGCCGAAGGTCGACAAGCTTCTGATCGGCGGCGGCATGGTGTTCACGTTCCTCAAGGCTCAAGGGTACGAGATCGGCAAGTCCCTGCTCGATGCGGACAACCTCGGGTTCGCCGAGAAGGTGGTCGCCGACCATTCGGACAAGGTCGTCCTTCCCCTCGACATCGTCGTCGCCCCCGAACTGGCGGAGACGGCGGCGACCAAGACGGTGGACGTCGACGGCATTCCGGCCGATCAGATCGGCGCCGACATCGGGCCCCGCTCGCGCGAGATGTTCGGCAACGTCGTCAAGATGGCGGGCACCGTCGTTTGGAACGGTCCGATGGGGGTTTTCGAGATGGCCCCGTTCGCGGCCGGAACCCTGGCGGTCGCGGAAGCGATGGCGGCGTGCAAGGGGACCACGATCGTCGGCGGAGGCGACTCGGCGGCGGCGGTCGAGAAGTTCGGTTTTGCCGACAAGGTTTCCCACGTCAGCACGGGCGGCGGAGCAAGTCTCGAGTTCCTCGAAGGCCGAGAGTTGCCCGGTATCGCCGCGCTGCAGGACAAGTAGGCATGGCCGGAGACGATCGAGCCGGCCGCGGGCCGTTCGGTCGTCCGACGGACCCGCGGGGTCGCGAGTATGCGGCAGGCTCCCCGACCGGAGTCTGGCGCCCGGTGGACCGCTCGGACGATGACCGGCCCATCCTCTGCGTGCGCGTGGACCTCGACTACGTCCCGTGGGATACGCCGGACGCCGAGGAGTTCGGGCACGGCGAACCCGCCATGGTGCTTCGGCTCCTGAACTGGGCCGACCAGTGTCGGGTGCCGCTCCACTTCTTCGCGTCGAACCGCGTCCTGCGGGCGTTTCCGACGTCGGCCCAGACCATCGTCCGGGCCGGGCACGATCTCGACTGGTTGGCCAAGCACCCCGATCAACCGCATCGCGCGGTCGAGGCGCAGGCCCTCCTGACCGAGCATGCGGACGGCCTCCGCGGGATGGCGCTCAAGGTGCCCTGGCCGGGCGAGGTTCCGTTCCCCGCCGACCTGACCTTCGTTTCTTGTCGGGAGGGGCACGCTCCGCCGGGAGTGCGCTGGTTCGCGGTCGGCGCCCTGCAAGACCGCGAGGCGGTACGGAGCGGGGCTTCCGCTCGTTCGTGGGCGGACGCCCTGCGGAGCCACGTCCGTTCGGCCGCGAGCCTGAACCGAACCACGACCATCGTCGTCCGACCCCAGGTTTTGGCTCGATTCGATCGCAGGCTCCAGCTGCTGAAGGAGGTCGTGACCCTCGCCCAGGCGGTCGGTCTTCGGGTCGGGACCCTCCGCGACGCGTTCCGGACCCGCTAGAACAGCTTCTCCATCAGGGCCTTGCTCTTGGCGTCGAGCTTGGTCACGTCCGGGATCTCGTAGCGTTGCCCGTCTACGGTCTGGATGTGCCAACGATTGGCCCTGACTTCGTGGCTGCTGTCGCGCCAATTACGTACGAAGAATCGGGCCGGCCCGCGCTGGGTCTGGACCTCGAAGAGCCACATCCCCCCGTCCAGCTTCAGATTGTCGATCCTTTCGATATGGGGGGTAAAGTACCGGCGGTCGAGATGCTCCTCGACGATTCGCCGAGACTCCGGGTCCAGCTCGTCGAGCCGGTTCAGGACCCCAATTTCCTTCGCCGACCCGTCTTGGATCGAGAAGTGACGGTCGGGTCTGCTCAGCGGGAAGATGCGGCGGACGGTTCCGGACAGGATCGTGAACTCCTCGGCGACCGTGATGCGCAGCATCGGCGAATTCGGCAAAGACTCGACCTTGACCTTCGATCCTTCCAGATACCGCAGCTGGGTCCGGGACATGCCCCATTATGATGCCGATGGCGGCTCGGCCGTCCTCCCCAAAACAGACTTGGCCCCGCCGGCCTTGCCGACGGGACCAAGACGGACCCTCCGTGGTCCACGAGCGAAAATCAGTCTCCGCGGATCGGACCGAAGGACGGTTCGAAGGGAATCAGACCCAACCGCGTTGCCGCACGGAACGCTTGGACCCGATTCTTGACGTTGAGCTTGTCGTAGATGTTCGACAAGTGGAAGTCCACAGTCCGCTTCGAAACGAAAAGCGCTTCGGAGGCCTCTGCGCTGCTGTAACCTTGAGCGATCAGGCTGAGAACGTCGATCTCTCGCGGTGTCAGACGAACGCCTTTCTTCGCTGCGTCTGTCCTAGATGTACTGGCCATTGGCATTCACCCACCCCTCACTTTTCTAAGTAACCGCCTACCAAGTTCATTCCACAGGACCGGCCCATTTTTCATATGGAATCGGCCGACGATGCAAATTCCGCGAAAAATGCGGGCCCGGGAACGTGACGAACTCTTCCTCCCTGACCTGCCGACACGTCTTGTCGCGCAAGGCTGTAGTTAAGAAGGAGATCGTTGGCGGCAAGTTCCCGAGGGATGAGACAAGGGACCTGCGATCCAACGAGCTTTAATGGTGGACGTTTCCGGGCGCCCGGGCGTTCACCCGAGTCGTCCAGTTTGACGTCAGTGGGATCCGGCGGCCATGTGGGCGCCGTCGGCCGCTTCGCACCGGAGGAACTCCCCGCTTCGGCCCGACGCCTCCCGATACCGGGGGGCCACGTAGTCGACGAAGGCGTCGACTTCGGCCCGGCGGACGAGAGCCACGCACGCACCGCCGAAACCCGCCCCCGTCATCCGGGCCCCCACCACACCGGGCGCGTCCCAGCAGGCTTCGGCCATGGCGTCGAGTTCCGGGCAGCTGACTTCGTAGTCGTCGCGCAGGCTCTCGTGGCTCTCCCGCATCAGGCGCCCCAGCTCGTGGAGGTCGCCGGCGTCGAGTACGGCCACGAAATCCCGGCACCGCTCGTTTTCCGAAACCACGTGTCGGGCCCGGCGGAAATGAAGGTCGTCCAGGTCGCTCTGTCTGGCGTGGAGTTCTTGTCTCGAAATGTCCCGAAGCGTGCGCACCCCGAGCTTGTCCGCCGCCTCCTCGCACTGCATCCGGCGGTCGTTGTACTCCGATTCGTTGAGGTGCCTCGGCGTGTTCGTGTTGCACACCACGAGCTGCAGATCCTCCGGAATGGGCGCATAGGAGTATTCCAGGGAGCGCGTGTCGAGAAAGAGGGCGTGGGATCTCCGGCCGAGCGCGCTGGCGAACTGGTCCATGATGCCGCAGTTGACCCCGACGTATCGGTTCTCGGCCGTTTGGCTGATCTTGGCCAGCTCTTCGGGAGACAGCGCCAATCGGCCGAGATCGTTCCAGAGGGTGGCGAACGCCATCTCGATGGCGGCGCTGCTGCTCACCCCGGCCCCGAGGGGGAGGTCGCTGACGACGACCGCGTTCACGTTGGGGATGTCGTCGAACCCGATCTGGGCCAACGCCCAGGCCACTCCGGCCGGGTACTGGGCCCACCCCTCCAGAATCCCCTGGATCACCCGCTGCGCATGGAAGGTCTGGGCCGGTCCGACGGTGGACGAGTAGAGCGTCGTCGGGCCATCCACGACCCGGCCGGCCACGCAGACGTAGCGGTCGATGGCGGCCGGGCAGACGAAGCCGTCGTTGTAGTCCGTGTGTTCGCCGATCAGGTTGATCCGGCCGGGGGCCAGAGCCCAGAAGGTCGGCCGCTCGCCATACCGCTCCAGGAACAGACTCGTGGCTTCGTCGACGATCATGCCGCAGGTTTACCCGTTTGCGGAACCGACGAGGGACGGTCCGAACGCCGAGTTTGAAGCAATCGAGGCGCGGACACGCCCGGTCCGAAGTCGGGTCGACCCGCGGGTCAACGGCGATAGGTTCGGGCGCGTTCGATTTCGCGCCGCTCCTCCCTCTTGGCGATGGACTCCCGCTTGTCGTACTCCCTCTTGCCCCGCCCGAGTGCGACCTGGACCTTCACCTTTCCGTTCTTGAAGTAGATCCGCGACGGAATCAGGGCCAGACCCTTTTCCGAGCTCTTTCGGTCGAGGAGGTCGATCTCCCTCCGGTGCATCAGGAGCTTGCGGGGGCGCCGGCGGGGCGGCGTAAAGGCGGAGGCGTGGTCGTACGGTTCGACATCCAGCTCGTACAGCCACAGTTCTCCGCCGTCGACCCTGCAGAACGCGTCCGTCATGTTCGCCTTGCCGCGAAAGATGCTCTTGACTTCCGATCCGACCAAGGCGATGCCGGCCTCGAAGGTTTCGAGGAACTCGTAGTCGTACCGGGCACGCCGGTTCTCCAGCGGCCGGGGACCGGAAACGTCCTTCTCCTTCGCCTTCCCCTTCGATTTCGCCATGGAACCGGGAGTGTACCGGTCGCCGGAAACTCAGGTCGGGCAGGCTCGGGGGTAGCATTGTCGGATATGATGTCGAAGTTCGTCTGGGTTGCCGGCTTGATACTCGGAATCGTCCTGTTGGGGTGCAACCGCGGCGGTACGGGTCAGACCCCCGACGCTCCCGCGCCGACGTCTTCTGGTCCCCGCCTCACCGAACTGAAGATCGAGGACGTCGTGGTCGGAGACGGGCCCGAACTGAAGAAGGGGGACGCCGCCTACGTGACGTACACGGGAAAGCTGAGGGACGGCACGGAATTTGATTCGAACGACCGACCCGACGGAACCCCCTTCCGCTTCGTCGTCGGAGCCGGGATGGTGATCCAGGGTTGGGACGAAGGGGTCCAGGGGATGAGGGTCGGCGGAACCCGCAAGCTGTCGATCCCGGCCGAGATGGCGTACGGCAACCGCGCCCAGGGGAAGATTCCAGCCAACTCCGACTTGTTCTTCGAGATCAAGCTGCTCGACAAGATCTCGCCCGACGAGGACCGGAAACTCGAGCCCGTCGATCAGGTGGTCGGGACGGGGCGGGAGATCCGCGAGGGCTCCAAAGTCACGATCGAGTACGTCGCGCGCTTGGTGAACGGTCGGATCGTCGAGGAGAGCCGTCGTTTCAACGAGCCGATCACGTTCACGGTCGGCAAGGAGGAGGCGGTCGTGGCCATCGAAAGGGGCCTGATCGGAGCCCGGGAGGGGGGCGTGCGAATCCTGCGCCTCACGCCCAGCCTGATGAACCTCGGCACCCTCCGCGGCGTAGCCCCCGACAGCATCGTCGTGTACGAGATCACGGTAAAGAAGGTCGAGTAGCCCGTAACGTTTCGCGGGTTCAGAAGTCTGCCCTATACTGAGGCCCAGAGCCGGAGATGCTCTCGTGCGCACCGACGTAAGGAACGAATCATGATCATTCGAATCACGCTCGCGCGATGCTTGCCCGTCGCACTCGCCTTCACGGCTTTGGCGGCCCCGACCTTCGCCCAGATCACCCGACAGGGCGACGCCTTTCTGATGAGGATGCGCTTCACGCCCAATACGACGATGTCGTATCAGATCAGCACCACGATCACCCCCGCCAACGCCCCCCAGGGCAAAGCGGCTCCCCAGGGCATGAACTTCCCGATGTCGATCCGGGTGATCAGCGTCAACCGACAGGGCGTCGCGACGGTCGAGTACACGATCGGTCCGATGACGATGGGCGGACAGAAGTCGGGTCAAGCTCAGACCATGCGGGCGGAGATGGACAACCGCGGTCGGCTCGTCGGCAACAGCAACCCCCAGCTTCAGGGCCTGTCCAGCATGACCTTGCCGGAAGGACCGATCCGCATCGGCGGCACGTGGACCTCCAAGATCTCGGCTCCGGGAATGCCGGGCGGCAGCGGAATGGACGCGACCTACCGTCTCCAGAGGATCGAGGGCCAGGGCGCCCGTCAGGTCGCCGTCATCCAGGTCACCACGACCGGAAACATGGGAGGCATGCAGGTCTCGGGCAGCGGAACCATGAGCATCCGGATGTCGGACGGCAGTCTCGAGTCGGCCACGCTCAACCAGCGGATCACGGCGCCGGCGCAGGGCAAGGGCACTCCGATGACCTTGAACAGCACCACGCGCATGACGCGCACCTGAGGCGCATCGACGCCACGGGCGAGCCGCCCGCCGACCGAGACGGTCGGCGGGCGGCTGGTTTTTGCGCGCCTCGACGCGGCGCCGGGCCCGACAGACGCCGCACTTGGGTAGATTCGAAGGTCAAATGGGTCACGAAGCGCTCGACGTCCGGATCGGCACGACGCCCGGGATTTCCCGTTGGCTGAAAGGCCATCCCCGCGCCCGAATCACCGGCACGTTCGATGAGCCGGGCCTCCGTTTTGCCCAGGGCCGTTGGGAAAGGTCGGTCGTCGTGGGAGATGCGGCCGCGGTCGGAGGGCTGGTCGAGCTGATCGACAACAACCCGCTGGTGTGCGCCGATGTCGTGTCCGTTCCCGACCCCGCTTCGACTTTGGCTCTGATCGCGTTCGGTCCGCTGATCCGCACCGGTCTTCTGGCCGAACCGCCCGTGTTCCAAACGAACGCCCCCGGCAACGCCGAAACGGTAGAGGCGTTCTTGGCCGCGTTCGGCTGGCCGCACGGCGTGGCCGCGTCGTTCGAGAACCTGAAGATGGGCTCGGTGTGGGCCGCGCAATGCGGGGCGATCATCGACACTCCCGAATCTCTCGACGAAATCGACGAGATCTTCGACGAAGCCTACGGCCGGAGCTTCTACGTTCAAAACGTCGACGACGGGAACTGGACGCCCGACCTGGTTCGGCAAACGCCGAGAGCGGTGTACCGGATCCGGATCTCCCCGGAAGCGCCGCGCTCGCTGCTGACCATTCAGGTGATGGGAGACCAGGAGGGCAAGCTCGGCGGAGCCCAGATCGTGCACGCGATGAACGTGATGGCCGGCCTCGAGGAGTCCCTCGGACTGGACGCCGCTCCCGGTCAACCGGGCCCGAAGCCGGACCCGACCTAGTCCTGCGGCCCCGGCGCCGGTTCCGTTCCGAGACGGAGAACGCCTCCTTCCGGGGCCGGCTCCGGACTGGGCGGACCGTCGGCTGGGCCGGCGACCTTTTCCCAGGTTCCCTTCCCCGTCCGACGGAACGTCGAAAAGCCGCGCTTGGCCGCGCTGTCGGGATCGACGGCTTTCGCCACTTTGATGGAGGCGCGGCTGACGAGGCGGCAAACCTCCAGACCGCAGTACGGGCAGATCGTGAGCGGAGGGTCGTCGATGTTCTGGAGAACCTCGACTCGTCCCTGGCACATCAGGCAATCGCGGTCGACCGGCTCGTACTCGTAGATCGGCATGGGTCCGACGTCATTGTATTTCGTTTCCGACTCGGGCCCGAATGGGGTTCACTGAGAAGATGTCGGTCGGCGAGCTGAACGAGGCGATCGTGCGCTGCCGCGCCTGCCCGCGACTGGTCGCCTGGCGAGAGTCGGTTGCGGCCGAGAAGCGGGCCGCGTTTCGGAACCAGGCGTACTGGGGCAAACCGGTGCCGAACTTCGGCGACCGCGGGGCGAAGTTCCTGATCGTCGGACTGGCTCCCGCCGCCCACGGCGCAAACCGGACCGGACGCATGTTCACGGGCGACCGCAGCGGGGACTGGCTGTACCGCGCCCTGCATCGGGCGGGCGTGGCCAGCCAGCCGACGTCGGTCGCGGCCGACGACGGGCTGACGCTGACCGACGTGATGATCACGGCCGCCGTCCATTGCGCCCCGCCGGCGAACAAGCCGACGCCGGCCGAGATCTCGGCCTGCCGCCCGTTCTTGGCCCGACTCCTGGGCGATCGGCCTTGGCGCGCGATCCTCTGCCTCGGCCGGTTGGCCTGGAACGAGGTCCATCGGTGCCTGGACGCTCGACCGGCGGTCGCGTTCGCCCACGGCGCCGTTGTCGAGCTGCGGCTTCCGGCCCCGTTTTCGGCGTCCGTCCGGATCGTCGCCAGCTACCATCCGAGCCAACAGAACACCTTCACCGGCCGGTTGACCGAGGCCATGCTGGACGAGGCGGTCGCTCGCTGGCTGGGACGCGATCGAAACGAGCCTACTCGTTGAAGAGGTACTCCCGTTCGAGGTTGAAGCGCATCAGCTCCCCGTTTCGAGAGACGGCCAGGGCGACGGTCGTCCCCTTCTCGCCTTCCAACAGAGACGCGACCCGCCGGAAACCCATCCCCGCGATCTCGACCCCGTCGATCGCCAGCAGGTGGTCGCCGCGACGGATCCCGGCCCTCTCGGCCGGGCTGGAGTCGCTGACCCGCACCACGACGAACCGCTTCAGCCTCGGGTCGGGGAAAGCGGAAATCCCGACGTCGGCGCGAATCTTGTTGCCGAACTCGCCCGTGAAGTTCTCGAGCCACACCCGGCGGCGGGCGTAGTCGATCGTGATGTTGAAGTTGCGGAGGAACTGGAACCCGACCGTGCCGTCGCCTTCGGCCGAGCTGCTCGGCAGATCGATGATGCTCCACACGCTCTCGCTCACCGGCACCCCGTAGATCTTGACGTCGCGGATCCGCTTGTACCAGCTCGGAACCTCGCCGCTGGCCACAAAGGCGGACTTGAGGTACTGGGCGTTTCTCCCCTCGGGCCACAGGCCGACCCGCTCGAGGACGTCGCGGTGCGTGGTGGCGAAAAAGGCGTTCCCCGTGTCGAGGGCGAGAGTCATCCGCTTGCCGTTCGACGCTTCGACGAGCATCTCCAGAGAGTTGTTTCCCTTCGGCAGGAGGCGGGCCAGGAACGTCCGCTGGTTGTCCGGCTGCTTTTTGGTGATGTCGTAGCTGTCCGGGTAGAAGATGAACCGCTGGCGTTCGAAGTTGATCTCGGTGACGGCGTGCGCGATCACCTCCAACCCCATGATCCCGTCCACGTGGGTGTTGTACGAGAAGGAGTAGTCTCCCCCGTCCTTCTGAACGATCTCCATGTTGGCGACGTCGATCTCTTTCTGGCCCAGCTTCAGCGAACGCATCCGGACCGTTTTGGCCTCCATCTCGCCGACGAAGTCGCGGAGCCTCATGGTGCCGGTCGCCGGTCCCACGTTGATCGAGGTGTTGAGGATGACGGACCCGGAAAACCCGGTGTCGAACATCAGCGAAACCGGTCGGCCGTTGACGACGGCGTCGACGATGATCGCGTCTTCGCCGATGCGGAAGGGGACCTCGATCGGTCGAGCGGCGGGCCCCTGCGCCGAGGCCAGGGCGACGGTGGAGGCGACGAGTGCGGAAAGGCTCATAGTTCGTGTTGGAAGATCGGCGTCGGCCGCAAGTCGACGAGGGACGGTCTCCCCATGCGGCCCGTCGCCCCGTCGGAATCCTCTACCGAATATGACCGATTCAGCCGGGCTTCCGTTTCACCTTGTTGGATATCGGGTAAATCTAGGCTCGTTTGAGCGCCTGGATGCAACCCGAACCCGCCAACTGGACGCTGATCGTCGACGATGCGTTCCACGAAGACGTCGGCAGCGGCGACGTCACCAGCGCCTGTTTGGATCCGGAACTCCTCACCGACTGGTACATCGAGGCCCAAGCCGAAGGCGTCTTGTGCGGCGCCGGAATCGCCGAGTATCTTCTCTACCCTTACCAGGGGGATCCCGAAACGGCCTACTTCACCCTCCACAAGGGGGACGGCGACCGAGTGGTCCGGGGAGACCGCATCGCGGAGGGTCGGCTGTCGGCCCGGAGGGTCCTCACCGCCGAGCGCACGGTTCTGAACTTTATGATGCACCTCAGCGGCGTCGCGACGATGACGGACCAGTTCGTCTCCCGCGTCGAGGGCACGTCCTGCCGCATCGTGGATACGCGCAAGACCCTCCCCAACCTGCGGGCCCTGCAGAAGTACGCCGTCCGCTGCGGGGGCGGCTACAGCCACCGGATGGGGCTCTACGACGGCGTGATGATCAAGGACAACCATATCGTCGCCTGCGGCGGAATTTCGGAGGCGGTCGCGCGTGTCAGGAAGTACGCCTCCCACCTCATCAAGATCGAAGATCG
>JBDNCL010000005.1:0-31744 GCA_046719655.1 Fimbriimonadaceae bacterium | reverse complement strand
TCTGTCCTCGACCTCGGCGAAGAAACCTTCCGGTCGGTCGGAGTTTCACGACGAAAGAGCGCCTATCTGAAGGACCTGGCCGCCCACGCCCTCGGGGTGGACGGGCGATCCCTGCCGACGGTCGCCGAACTGCGGAACATGTCGGACGAGGACGCGATCCAGGCGCTCACCCGCGTCAGAGGCATCGGCCGCTGGTCCGTCGAGATGTTGCTGATCTTCGACCTTGGGCGCCTGGACGTCTTTCCGGTCTCCGATCTGGGCATCTGCCGGGGCATGCAGCTCTTGTTCGGCTGGCCCGATCCTCCCCGGACGAAGCAGCTCCTGCAGAAATCGGAGCCGTGGCGCCCCTACCGTTCGGTCGCCTCCTGGTACCTTTGGCGAGTCGCGGACGGCAAGGCTTCGAGCCGGACCGGCGGGCGTCGGTCCCTCGCCTCCGTTGCAGGTATCCTCACGGGGCCGGCAGGGCGACCCGTCGGCGCCAAACTTATGGAACCCTTCCTGCAATGCGCCAAGTGCAAGAAGATTCTCTACGCTCCTGAGTTCGAGCAGAGCCAGCACGTCTGCCCGCATTGTGGCCACCACCACCGGCTCTCGTACCGGAAAAGGATCGAGTTCACGTTCGATCCCGGCAGCTTCCAGGAACTCGACTCGGATCTGAAGTCGGTCAACCCCTTGGGCTTTCCGGAGTATCCGGAGAAGCTCGAACAGGCCGAGAGGAAGAACCGCATGCTCGACAGCGTGGTCTGCGGTCTGGCCAAGCTCGACGGTTCGACGGTGAGCACGGCGGTAGCGGACTTCAACTTCATGGGCGGTTCGATGGGCTCGGTCAACGGGGAAAAGATCGCCCGGACCCTCGAGCGCGGAGTCGAGCAGAACATTCCGGTCGTCATCTTCTGCTCGTCGGGCGGAGCGCGCATGCAGGAGGGTCTGTTCTCGCTGATGCAGTTGCCGAAGACGATGGCCGCCGTCCACCGGGTCCGGAAGGCCAAGGTCCCCTACATCGCCGTGTTCACCGACCCGACGATGGCCGGCGTCTTGGCGAGCTACGCCAGTGTCGCCGACGTCATCCTCGCCGAGCCGAGGGCGATGGTCGGATTCGCGGGGGCCCGAGTCAGCAAGCAGGCGCAGGTCTCCAAAGTGCCGGACGATTTCCAGACGGCGGAGTTCTGCTTGTCGCACGGGATGATCGATCGGATCGTCGAGCGTCGCGATATGCGGGCGACGCTGTCCCAACTGGTCGCGATGTTGGGATGGAGGTGCTATGGCCGCTAAGTCGTGGAAGGAATGGGAAAGGCCCCTGATCGAGCTGGAGGAGGGCATCGCCAAGCTCAAGGAGCAGGCTCAGCGCCTGCAGGGCCACGAGCGGGACGAGCTGGTCGCCAAGATCGCCGACTTCGAGAGGCGTCGCGACAACTACCTCGACGTGATGTACAGCCGGCTCGGGCCGTGGGAGAAGGTCCTGGTGGCCCGGGCCGAAAAGCGTCCCTACACGCTCGACTACATCGGCGCCATCTTCACCGGATTCGTCGAGCTGGAGGGAGACCGGCGGTTCGGGGCCGACCACGCCGTCGTCGGCGGTCCCGCGTATCTGGACGGCCGTCCCGTGATGGTCATCGGGCAGCAAAAGGGACGGAATATCCAGGAGCGGCAGTACCGGAATTTCGGAATGTGCAAGCCGGAGGGCTACCGGAAGGCGATCCGGCTGATGGAGATGGCCGACCGGTTCGGTTTGCCCGTGATCACGTTCGTGGACACTCCGGCCGCCGACCCGAGCGTGGAGAGCGAGGCCCGGGGCGTCGCCGAAGCGATCGCGGCCGGGATGCTCGCCATGTTGGATCTGTCCGTGCCGTCGGTCAGCATCGTGATCGGCGAGGGGGGAAGCGGCGGCGCCATCGGGATTGCGGTCGCCGACCGGGTGCTCATGCTCGAACACGCGATCTACAGCGTCATCCCGCCGGAAGGCTGTGCCGCGATTTTGTGGCGGATGCCGGAAAAGGGACCCCAGGCCGCCGCCGCCCTCAAGCTCACGGCCCAGAGCGCACTCGAGTTCGGCCTGATCGACGGCATCGTGCCCGAACCCAAAGGCGGAGCTCATCGCGATATGGCCGAAGCGGCCCAGCTCGTCGGACAGGCGATCCGAAACGAGATCCGGGCTCTGGACGAGATTCCGGAAGCAACCCGGCTGGCGAATCGTTATGCCAAGTACCGCGCGATGGGGAAGTTCGAGTCGGGCGCGAGCGTTCCGACCGTCTAGACCGCGGTCGGACGCGGATCGGCGGACGAGCCGCTTCGGTGCGCGGCCCGGGCGAGGATCAGGTGGATGGCGGACGCACATGCGATTCCGACCGCCGCGCCCGCAACCACGTCGGTCGGCCAGTGCACGCCCCGGTAGATGCGGCTGATCCCGACTCCGGCCGCCCACACCATCGCCCACCACCCCCACTTTTCGAGCGAGGTGCCGCGGGTCTTGAGCAGAACGAGCCACGCCATGGCGAAGGCGGTGGCCGTGTGCCCGCTCGGAAAGGCCCGGTAGAAGAAGCCTTCGGCCGGATCGGCCCACTCGAACTGGCTGGGACGGTCGCGCGGGAGAACCTCTTTGACCACTCCGCTGTTCACCAGACCGGAGACCAGATACACGGTCAAAAGGGGGCCGGACCACGCCGACCAGTCCTGGCGACGCACCGTTCGAAGCCCCTCCCAAAAGGCGGCCGGCCAGCTGCCGCTCGACCGGCTGCGGACGGCTCGGGCCCTGAGGAACCAGGAGGTCGACAAGATGGCGACGGCCTGAACCCAGCCGAGCCCCGAGGTGCTGAGGACGAAGAAGACAGGGTCGAGAAGCGCCGAACGAGCGTCGACGTGAAACCACCGAAAGATGCTCTGATCGAGCTCCCAGAGTCTCAACACGGGGGCGTAAGTTTACACGCCGGGCCGGAACCGCCCGAGGGTCAACGCCATCGCTCCGCCAAGAGGTCCTTCATCGCCAGGCACACTTCGAACAGGTCGTTCACAGGCCGGTCGGTGGCAACATCCGTCCACTGATAGTCCGGCGGCCCGTACTCGGGCGTCACGGTGAGCTCCCCCCGTCCCGACGCGATCGCCGATTCCCGTATTCGGTCCCAGATCTCCAAGAATCGGTTCGTCTGCCTCTGCCATCGGGACAGACGGAAATCGGGCACCTGGGGACCCTCTTCAAATCCGACCCGGGCGTGTAGGTGGGCGACCCGAGGAACGGCGGCGGCAAGAGCCTCTTCCTGGTCCTCGAGCATCGACTCGCAGACGCACGTCCAGTGGCTGAAATCGGCGCAAAGGTTGAGGCCGGGCAGGTCTCGGAGGTAGCGGGCCGTCGATTGGGGCTCGTAAAGCAGTCGGCCGCGGTGGGTTTCGAAGCAGAGGCGGACATCCAGCTCCCTTCCCAGTTCGATCGCCCGACCGAGGAACTCGAGACCGCGATCGTACGACCACCAGTCCTTTCCGGCGTGGACCGTGACCGATTCGGCGCCGCAGGCGGCGCACGCCTCGATCTGCGCCCTGAGGTCGTCGATCTCGACCGCGTAGGCCTGTCCGATCACCCGGAGTCCCAGGTCTCGGGGCAAGCCGCCAAGACGATCGGCATCGAGCCCACCCGCCTCGAAACCGCAGTAACCGGCTTCGGCAACCCGCTTCAGGCGCTCGGGAAGGGGCAGGTCTTCCATCCCCCAGAGAGCCTTGAAGAATGCGGTGCCCATCCCGCCAGGATACCGGCCGACGGCTAGGGAACGGGTTCGAACCGTCCGAACGGGGCGGGAGGCGCCATCTCGACCCAGGCGACGGCGAACGTTCCTTGCCGGTAGACGGCCAGGAACACGGGAACCGCGAGAAAGACGAGCCAGCCCACCATCGGCATCGGGGTCCAGCCGCGGCGGTACCCGAGTCCGACCCCGGTGAGAACCACAACCCAGGCTGCCAGCGTCGAGGCCAACTCGGCCCTCGATCGAACCTGGTTCTCGCGCAGGACGGGTCCCGGGGACGGCACCGGCCCCTCTTCCCACCCGATCGTCAGGTCGCGGCGGGCAAGCTCGGACGGCAAGCGTGCCCGCAGTCGGGTCAAGGTTCCCCCCGCGACCGGCAGTCCCGAGGCGCGCTGCATGGCCAGACCGCCGCCCTTGCCGTCGGGGTCGGGGTCGAGGACCCAGCGTTCGGCTCGGTCGGCCCGCGCGGGTCGCGTCCCCGACACGAACAGGTCGAGAACGAGGTCGTGGCGTTGGCCGGCTCCGGTGAGGCGCAGGGGCAGAACGGGTTCCGGCGTCGGGAACACGATCTCGACCGGAGCGGAAACCTGGGCTCGACCATCGTGCCGGGTTGGCGTGACGGCGACGAACGACCATTCCTGCCGGATGGCGGCATCCATCACCGGCCGGGCATCCCGGGTCGGCGCCGCCCCGTGGGTCCGGAACCAGTTCGCCATCTCGGTTGGCGAGGGCGACTCGATGACGTCGACCCGACCGCCGCGCATGGTTCGATTGAGAATCTGCGGTGCGTCTCGAAACGGGGTGGTGGCCGGCGAAGACACCTCCGCCTGCATCCCGACGCCGCCGAAAGCCCACGCCGCACCGACGAGGCCGGCCGAGACCAACGACTCCAGCCCCAACCGAACCAAGTTGGCCCGAGCGTCGCCGCGCAGCCGCCACGGAGCCGTGATCGCGAGTCCGAGCCCCAAGAGGGCGGCCCAAGCGGCCCACCGCCAACGGCGGGAGTCGTCGGGTCCGACCGCGGGCGGCATCTTCTCGACCAGGGCGCCGAGCGGGTCTCCGTCTCGGATCTGGGCGACCTCGGGCTTGGCGGGGACGGCGATGATCCAGGCGTACCGGCCCGGGGGACCATAGATCGCGGCGTCGACGATCATGGTCTGGACGCCGTCTCGGTGGCTGATGTAGGCTCGGGCGTACGGGATCGTCGGCGGCGCGGCCGCCATCGGGGGGCCGCAGAACAGACCGACCGCGAACGCGGAGGCCGAAGTCCCCGCCATCGCGGCCGCGAGTCCGGCCGCCAGCAGGCCCCTTGCACGCATGGGCCAAGTATGAACGGCCGCGGCCGAGCGAGTCCGAAGGACGCCCGGCCGTCGGCGGGAGCCCGTTTGCCCTTGCCCCGACCGACGATTCGTGGTTAAGCTCGTAGAGGGTTACAGATGAAACGTTCGGTTTGGATGCTGGCGGCCGCCTTGGGAGCGGCGATCATCGGCGGGTGTACGGGCGGATCGGGTTCGGGCGGTGCGGGGGCACCCTCCGCCGTCCGAGAGACGGACGAGTTCAAGGTCGCGCTCTTGACGCCGGGACCGGTCAGCGACGCGGGCTGGAGCGCCATGGCGTACGACGGTCTCAAGGCGATCGAATCGGAGCTGGGAGCCACCATCAACAACCAGGAGGCGAAGGGCACCCAGATTCGGGACGCGATGCGGTCCTACGCGCGACAAGGCTACCGCCTGGTGTTCGGGCACGGTTTCGAATACAACGAGCCCGGGGTCGAAGTCGCGGCGAGCTTCCCGAACACGATCTTCGTCAGCAGCTCGGGCGCCCGCACGGCGCCGAACGCGGGCGCATTCCGCTTTTATCTCGAGCAGGGCTTCTACCTGGCCGGCATGACGGCCGCCCTCATGTCGAAGTCCGGAGTCGTCGCTATGATCGGCGGGGACGACGTCCCGAGCATCCGCTCGACGTTCAAGGCGTTCCGCGCCGGCGCGGAGGCCGCCCGCCCCGGAATTCGCGTCATCGAGACGTTCACCGGGAACGGGAGCGACCAGGCCGCCGCCAAACGCGCCACCCTGACCGCCATCGATCAGGGAGCCGACTTCATCATCCACCAGGCGAACGAAGCGGCTCCCGGCGTTTTCGGGGCGGCGCGCGACCGTGGGGTGTACGTCTTCGGCGCCAACCTCGACCAGAACGACCACGCTTCGGGCGTGGTGCTGGCATCGGCCGTCATCGTCGCCCGGCCGGCGTTCGTCGATCTGGCCCGCCGCGTCAAGGAGGGCACGTTCAAGGGCGAAGTGGTTCTGATGGGGATGAAGGAGGGAGCGATCGAGTTCCGCTTCAACCCGGCGCTCGAATCGAAGGTGCCGGCCGACGTTCGGGCCCGGATCGAGCAAGCCAAGCAGGAGATCTTGGACGGCACGTTGGTCGTGCCGAAGGACGAATTCTGAGTCTCGCAGCTTCGAACATCACGAAGCGGTTCGGCCCGGTCGTCGCCCTGGAGGACGTGAGTCTCACCCTGGCTCCGGGCCGAATCCACGCCGTCCTCGGCGAGAACGGAGCCGGCAAGTCGACCCTGATGGGGGTATTGGCCGGCTTCGTCTTGCCCGATGCGGGCACCGTCACCCTCGACGGCAGGCCGGTTCCGCTCGGCAATCCGGCCGAATGCCGCCGGGCCGGCATCGCGATGGTCCACCAACACTTTGCTTTGGTGCCCGCCTTCACGGTCGAAGAAAACCTGGCCCTCGCCGCGATCGACCGACCGTTCCGACCGGTCCGGTTCGAGGACGCCGCGACCCGGGCTCTGAATCTGGCGGCCGATCTGGGGTGGTCGTTCGACCCCAAGGCCCGCACCGGCCAGCTGCCGGTCGGCGTTCAGCAGCGGCTGGAGATCGTGAAGGCGCTGGCCACCGACGCTCCCGTGCTCATTTTCGACGAGCCGACCGCCGTGCTGTCGCCCACCGAGGTCGAGGACCTGTTCCGGGTTCTTCGCAACCTGCGCGATCAGGGGAAGGTGATCGCCCTCATCGCCCACAAGCTGTCCGAGGTTCTGTCCGTGGCCGACGAGGTCACCGTTCTCCGCCGGGGGCGTTTCGTCGCCGAGTCCCCGATCGCATCGGTCGACGCTGTCACTCTGGCCCAATGGATGGTCGGCGATCTGCCGGCGCCCCAACTCCCGCTGCCTCCGTCCGATTCGCCCGAGGGCCTTTCGGTCGAGTCGGTCGTCGCCAGAGGCGCCCGCGGCGAGACCGCGGTCCGGGGCGTGTCGTTCCAGGTTCGTCGGGGCGAGATTTTGGGGGTCGGCGGGGTGGACGGGAACGGACAGATCGAGCTGGCGGAGGTCCTCGCCGGCGTCATCGCTCCCGTGTCCGGTCGGGTCGCCTGGGGCAATCTGGACGCGCCCGAGCCGCCCCAACGGCTGGACTACGGGGAGGTCTCCGTCGCCTACATTCCGCAGGATCGCCAGCGGGACGGACTGGCCCTCCGGTTTTCGATCCGGGACAACCACCTCGTCACCGGTCACCGGCGCGTCGAACTCTCGAAGAGGGGCCTGTTGCTGATGGGGGCTGTCCGGCTTTGGTCGCGGAGCCTGATCGATCGGTTCCAAGTCAAGGCGAACTCGACCGAGGACTTGGTCGGGGGTCTGTCCGGCGGCAACCAGCAGAAGGTCGTCGTCAGCCGCTCTCTCGACAAGGTGCCCGACCTCATCGTGGCCGTCAACCCCACCCGCGGGCTCGACATTCAGGCCACCGACTACGTTCACGAGCAGATTCTGAGCGCGGCCCGAAAGGGAGCGGCGGTGGTGTTGATCTCCACCGACCTGGACGAGCTGGCGGCCTTGTCGTCCCGACGCGTGTACTTGAGCCGCGGTGCCCTGGCCGAAGGGGACGGAGCGGTCGCGCTCGTCGGAGGCCAGCCTTGAAGAAGGTCTGGGCCGTGCTCGGAATGGCGTTGGGGCTGTTCGTCGTTCTGGTCGTCACTCTGGCCGTCTTCGGGTTGCCGGTGGGCGACTCGCTGGCGAAGCTTTTCCAAGGGGCCTTCGGCGACGCCTACGGATGGTCGCGCACCCTTGTGAAGACGACGCCGCTGCTCCTGACCGGTATCGGTATGGTGATCGCCTGGCGGGCGGGGATGTACAACATCGGCGGCGAGGGTCAGTTTCTGGTCGGCGGCCTCTTCGGCGCGGCCGTGTTCGCCTTCGCGCCCGCCATGCCCGGGCCGGCGACGAACCTGGCCATCCTGATCGCCTGTACGGTCGGGGGCATGCTCTGGGCGGGGATGGCGGGATGGCTCCATGTGCACCGCGGCGTTCAGGTCGTGATCTGCACGATCTTGCTGAACTTCGTGGCGATCCGGCTGGTGGGCTGGGCGGTGAGCGGACCCCTGCAGGAGTCGGCGCGGCAGCTTCCGTTGACCCAGCGGCTTCCCGAGAACGTGATGCTCGCCCGTTGGAACCCGCAGTCCGATCTCCACGTCGGCGTGGTCACCGCGTTTTTCGTGGCTCTGTTGGCGGGCTGGTTCCTGTTCCGCACCGTGGCCGGCTACCGGCTGCGCCTGGTCGGCGAGAGCCCCACCGCCGCTCGGGCCAACCGCATCGACGCGGGGCGATACCAGATTCTGGCCATGCTGATCTCAGGCGGGCTCTGCGGTCTGGCGGGCGGAATCGAGTACACCGCCCTCGCCGGACAGATCGGGCAGGGATTCTCCCAGAACTGGGGCTTTCTCGCCATTCCGGTGGCGCTCCTCGGGGGGCTGCATCCGGTCGGCACGATCTTCAGCGCCACCTACTTCGGGGCCCTGTTCGCCGGATCGGAGAATCTCGCCCGGTTTACGACGGGAGGATCGACGATCATCCTCGTGATGCAGGCCGTCGCCGTGCTCGGATTCGTGGGCCTCAAGGCTTGGGCCGATCGGCGGGTCGTGGTCGAGGAGGCGTCTTGAGCGAGCTTCTGCTGTTGCTCCAGTTCGCGACTCCGCTGGCTCTGGCCGCGCTCGGAGAAACGGTGAGCCAAAAGGCGGGCGTCATCAACATCGGCCTCGAAGGGTCCATGCTGGTCGGGGCGTTCTTCGGCGTCTCGGCCACCATGGCGACCGGCTCGCCGTGGATCGGCCTCGGAGTCGGCGTCGTGGCCGGGCTGGCCCTCGCCCTACTCTCCGCCTTCTTTGCGATCGCCCTCTCGGCAGACCAGGTGGTGGTCGGCACGGCCGCGACCCTCTTGGCGACCGGACTGACGGGCACCCTGTACCGGGCCCGCTTCGGACAGGCGGGCGCGTCGCTGACGGTCGAGCAGCTTCCCTCGGTCGGCGGGCTCGACCTCGTCATGTTGATCGCCATCCTCGCCGTTCCCGCGATCGCGTTCGGACTCAACCGCACCGGGATCGGCCTGGCTCTGCGGGCGGTGGGCGAGTACCCGAAGGCGGCGGAAGCCTCGGGGTTTCGGGTTAACCGGATCCGGACCCTGGCCCTGGCCTTCGGCGGCGCGATGGGGGGACTCGCGGGCGGTTACCTCGCCCTGGGCATCGTCGGTTCGTTCGCCGAGAACATGGTGGCCGGCCGAGGGTTTGTGGCGATCGCCATGGTCACGTTCGGCCGGTGGAAGCCGCTGTGGGTCTTTGCCGCCTGCCTGTTGATCGGGTACCTGGAGTCGCTCCAGTTCCTGTTCCAGGCCAAGGGCGTTCGGGTTCCGGAACAGCTCCTGATCGGCCTCCCGTACGCGGCCGCGCTCCTCATCCTTGTGGTCGTCGGCAAGGGGACGCTCGCGCCGGCCGCCCTCGCCACCCCTTACCGGCGCGGAAAGTGACCATGCCACCGGATCGCGATGGGAAACGTAGTATGGGGAGCCGAGTGCAATCGGGAGAACGTTCATGATCGCGACTCAGTCCGAAATCGTCGAGCCGCCCGTCGGATCGGTACCGTCGGTGGTGCGGCTGACGAGGAGAGTGACCTTCTCGTCGGGTCACCGATACTGGCTGACCGACCTCACGCCCGAGGAGAATCGGGCTGTCTTCGGTCGCTGGGCGTCGCCGTACAACCACGGTCACAACTACGCCCTCGAGGTCACGATCGCCGGAACGGTCGATCCCGTCAACGGGATGGTCGTGAACATCAAGCGGGTCGACGACGTGCTCAAGGAGCGGATCTTGGCCGAGTTCGACCAGAAGAGCATCAACGACGAGGTGGAGCACTTCCGAAACCGGGCCCCCTCGATCGAGAACCTCCTGACCTATTTCGCCTCCGCGTTGCCGGAACCGATTCGAGCCCTTCCCGGATCTCCGTCCGTCGAGGGGATCCGACTGTTTGAAACGGCCACCCTGTACGGGGAGTGGAACGCCGATCCCCGCAAACCTATGCTGACCCTCACCCGAACCTACGAATTCGCCGCCAGCCATCGCCTCCACTCGGAAGCGCTTTCGGCCGAAGAAAACGTCGCCCTGTACGGAAAGTGCAACAACCGGGCCGGTCACGGACACAACTACGTCCTGGAGGTCACGGTCGCGGGAGATGTCGACCCAACGACCGGGATGATGGTCGATCTGGGCCGGCTGGACGCCGTCGTGAACGACCGGGTGGTCGAGCGTTACGACCATCGGAACCTGGACGTGGACCTGCCCGAGTTCGCCGGTCGGGTGACCACGAGCGAGGTCGTGGTGCAGGAGATCTGGCGCGCTCTGGACGGCCACCTCCCGGCCCGGCTCGAACGAGTCCGCCTCTACGAGACGGCGCGGAACCTCTTCGAGGTGTCCCGCTCTTGAGGAGACGGGTGCTCGTGACTGGTGCGAGCAGCGGCATCGGCAGAGAGTCGGCCAGGCTGCTGGCCGAGGCGGGATGCGAGCTGGTCATCGGTGCCCGGCGGGTCGGCCTGTTGGAAGAGCTGGCGGCCGAACTGTGCGATCTGGGCGCGCCCCATGTGTTGCCGATCCGGGTCGACGTGTCGAACCTGGACGAGGTGCGCGCTTTCGTCGCCGAAGCTCGAAAGGCCGCGGGCGACGCCCGGCCCGCCCTCGTCAACGTCGCCGGCCTGGCCGAGTTCGGCCCCTTCCACGAGCAGAGCACCGAATCTCTGCTCGCTCAGGTTCAGGTCAACCTCGTCGGTCCGATGCTGGCGTGCCGCGACGTTGTTCCCTGGATGCTGGAGGCGGGAGGGGGTGACATCGTGAACGTTTTGAGCATCACCTCCGAACTGGTGTTCGCCGGCACCGGCGCCTACTCGGCCGCCAAGTCGGGTCTCCGGATGCTGGGCCGCGTTTTGGCGGCCGAGTACCGAAAAAAGGGCGTCCGCGTAACCTCGATCCTGCCGGGCGCGGTCGACACGCCGATCTGGGAAGGGAAGTCGTTCGTCCCTCCGCGGAAGGACATGCTTCCCGTCGGGGCCGTGGCTCAGGCGATCGCCGACGTCGTGTTGGCCCCGCTGGACCGGTCCTACGACGAGATCACGATCATGCCCCCGAAGGGCGTTCTCTAGCGCGAACCGACAAACTCCTTAACAAATCGTTGACCGGATTCGGCGAGATGGGTGCTTCGAAACGGAGGATTCATACGTCTAAGGGGTACGGAAGACCATGAACCGCGCCTTCGCACCCGTGAGACGCCACCTGTCCCACCCGCCCTGTTGGGCGGGCACGACGATACGCGTCGGGTTCGAGAGCGGCTTCGCGACAAAGCCCGCGTGCGTGTGCATGCGGGCTTTTTGCGTTCGGTCGCCTCGGCGGGCGCGCCGAGTCGAATCCGGCGGAGGTGGGTGGATCGTTGCCGATGCTTGACGTGCTTGTCCTCAACCACAATTACGAACCGCTCAACGTCTGTTCGATGCGGAGGGCGTTTTCTCTGATGCTTCGGGGCAAGGCGGAAGTGGTCCACCATCGGGACACGCCGTTGCGGACGATCCGGGGGCATATCCAGGCCCCGTCGGTGCTGAAGATGAGGTACCCGGTGCGCCGCCCGATGCCCGAACTGCGGCTTTCCCGACATTCGATTCTGGCGCGCGACAACTACACGTGCCAGTACTGCGGCTCCCGCCGCGACCTCACGATCGACCACGTGATTCCCAAATGGGCGGGCGGCCCCTACTCGTGGGACAACCTGGTGGCGTGTTGCCGCCGGTGCAACCTGCGGAAAGGCGACAAGACCCCGTCTCAGGCCGGCATGCACCTGGCTCGCCGTCCGCGCCGACCGCACTTCGTTCCGTACCTGTCGTTGCCGGTCTACCTGCACGCGCACGAGCGCGAAGACTGGCGGATGTACCTGCCGGTCTTCGACGAGTTCCATCCCGAAGCGATCGGCAACTGACGGGAATCGGGCGGATCGGCCGCTCGGTCCGCCTTGGGACGATGGATGGGACGGAGGCGCTTCCGGGCCGCGTGCCTGCCGCAGTCCGGTACAATGGCGGCCTGGGAGTCGATCCCGGCGAATGGAGTCGAAAGGAACCTGCCACGGATGGAGGGTCAGCGAATGAGCATATTGGTCGTCAACGGTGGGAAGCCGCTGAACGGGGAGGTCCAGGTTCCCGGCAGCAAAAACGCGGCGCTCGCCATCATGTCCGCCGTGTTGCTGGTGCCCGGCGAGTGCGTGCTCCACAACGTGCCTCTGGTCTCGGACATCCGGATCAAGGCCAACCTTCTCAAGGACTTCGGCGTCAAGGTCGAGTGGCGGGGAGGCTCGCTGTCGCTCGACTGCAGCCGTCTTCACCAGGGCGACTGCGACGAAGAGATGTTCCGGGCCATCCGCACGTCGTTCTACATCCTCGGACCGTTGCTGGCGAGGCTCGGCGAGGCCGAGATCCCGGCGCCGGGCGGTTGCATGATCGGGGCTCGGCCGGTCGACTTCCATGTCAAGGGCCTGCAGATCCTCGGGGCCGACGTCCAACTCGAGAGCGGGGTTTACCGTGCCCGCGCCGACCGGTTGCGGGGCGCCGAAATCTACCTCGACTTCCCCAGCGCCGGCGCGACCCAGCACTTGATGACGGCGGCCGTCCTGGCCGAGGGAGTCACCACGATCCAGAACGCGGCCGCCGAACCTGAAGTCATCACCCTCGCGGACTTTCTCAACCGTCTCGGAGCCCGCATCGAAGGCGCCGGCACGAGCACGATCACGATCATCGGCGTGAAGAGACTCGCTCCGGCCGACTACATCGTTCCGAACGACCGCCTGCAAGCCGGAACGTTCTTGCTGGCGGGAGCCATCACCGGGGGCGACGTGCGCGTTCTCGGCATCCAGCCCGACACCCAGACCGCGGTCATGAACAAGCTGCGGGAGGCGGGGGCGGTGGTCGAGGAAGGGCACGACTGGGTTCGGGTTGCAGCGCCGCGCCGCCTCAAGGGCATCAAGGTCAAAACGATGCCGTATCCCGGTTTTCCGACCGACATGCAGCAGCCGATGGCCGCGTTGCTCGCGCTGGCCGAAGGCAACAGCGTGGTCGAAGAGACGATCTACGAAAGCCGGATCGGCCATATCCCCGAACTGAACCGGATGGGAGCCAGTATCCGCGTCGAAGGACGGTCGGCCCTCATCCGGGGCGTCGATCGTCTTTCGGGGGCGACCGTCGTGGCCAGCGATCTGCGGGCGGGAGCGGCCCTCGTCCTCGCCGCTCTGGCGGCCGAAGGCGAGACGTGCATCCACAACGTGCACTTCATCGACCGCGGATACCAGGACCTCGAGGCGCGGATCCGAAGCCTCGGCGGTTCGATCGTGCGGATCGACGATCACGAAGCCCACCTCCCGAAGGAGGCGCTCGGTTAACCATTGAGGATCGTTCCTGAGATCGGTATCGACCTCGGCACGGCGAACATTCTCGTGTTCCGTCGCGGACGGGGCATCGTGCTGTCCGAACCGACCGTCGTCGCCATCAACGTTTCGAACGGTCGGGTGCTCGCCGTCGGGAACGACGCCCGAGACATGCTCGGCCGAACGCCGGGGAACATCCAGGCGATCCGTCCCCTGAAGGATGGGGTGATCGCGGACTACACGACCACGCTGAAGATGTTTCAGCACATCTTCGACAAGGTGTGCGGCCGTCGTCGGTGGTTCAAGCCAAAGGTGTTGGTCTGCGTGCCCAGCGGCGTCACCAACGTCGAGCGCCGCGCCGTGATCCTGGCGGCCAAGGAGGCGGGAGCGGGCGAGGCGATGACGATCGAGGAGCCGATGGCGGCCGCCATCGGGGCCGGTCTTCCGATCGCGGCTCCGGGCGGGAACATGGTCGTGGACATGGGGGGCGGGACGACCGACGTCGCCGTCATCAGTCTGGGCGGCATCGTCCTGTCTCAAAGCATCCGCGTCGCCGGCAACAAACTCGACGAGGCGATCATGAGGCACATCCGGAACACCTACAACCTCATGATCGGCGAACCGACCGCCGAGGAGATCAAGATCAAGATCGGCTCCGCCTACGCCCTCGAGCAGGAGATGAGGCTGGAGATTCGCGGCCGCGACCTGGTCGCGGGCCTCCCGAAGACGGTCGAAGTCACCAGCGAGGAGATCCGCGACTCCCTCGCCGAACCGGTCCGCCAGATCGCCGAGAAGATCTGCCAGGTGCTCGAGGTGACGCCGCCGGAACTGGCGAGCGACATCATCGAGCGGGGTATCACCCTGACCGGCGGGGGCGCTCTCCTGCGGGGTCTCGACCGGCTCTTGATGAGCGTCACCGACATACCGGTGCGGGTTGCCGACAATGCTCTGAACTGCGTGGCCGTGGGTACGGGACGGGCTCTCGAGGAGCTCGAAGCCATTCGGCAGAGCGGGGCCGTCACGACCATCTGATCGGTGGACTCGGGTTCATTCGTGCCGCGGGCGATACATTTTTCTCGTCGGATGGGCCATATTCAGCCATGCGCGCCTTCTTTCGGGCTTTCGGACCCCTGGTCGTTCTCGCTTGCGTGGCCGCGGCCGCGGCTCAGACCGTGGGCGGAGAATCGGCGCGCGCCCAACCCCGACCGGGCGCGTCGGCCGGCGACGGACCCGTGACCCGCTCGGAAGCCCGCGCCGTCTTCACCCGACTGGACGAGGTTGTCCGCCGGGTTATCGTGCGGAAACCGGGCGTCGGCGTGTCCTCCATTCCGGCAGGAGCGGCGCCCGTGACGAGGTCCGAGGTGGTCCGCGAAATGAACCGGTTGGTGGACCTGGTTCAAGAGCAGATCGTGTTCACCCCCCGCCCCATCCCGTTCGACCGAGAACCGATCACGATTCGGGAGACAGACCCGCAAAGGGCGGCGCTGGAAAAGCTCATCCGGTGGGGGTTCGTCGGGCGCGTGGCTCCGCTGGCGACCTCGAACGAACCGACGATGTCGATCCAGGTCTTCGGCGACGCTCTCGCCATCTTCGTGGCTCGGCTGTGCGAGGTGACCCACACCCCCAACGCGAAGTTCAGCCCGTGGATGATGCGGGAGTAGGCGTCTCGGGACGAGGTTCCGGACGAGAAGACCCCGGCGGCCGGGCCCGGGCGTTCATAATGCCCCTATGCAAGACTTCCTGGTCGATGACATCGTCGTGGGCGACGGAGACGAAGCGGTTGCCGGGAAGCGGGTCACCGTCGAGTACACCGGCATGTTCGAAGACGGCCGCCCTTTCGACTCGAGCGTCGGGCGAGGTCCGTTCAGCTTTCCTCTCGGCGCCGGCCGCGTGATCAAAGGATGGGACATGGGCGTCGCCGGAATGAGGGTCGGCGGGAAACGGAGGCTGACCATTCCGTCTGAACTCGGGTACGGCTCTCGCGGGGCAGGCAACGTCATCCCCCCCGACACGACTCTCGTGTTCGAAGTCGAGCTGCTCAGGGTGGAAGGCTAGATGTTCGGTGGGGTCGTCGCGGCGGCGCTGGTCGTCGGTTTGGTGCAGACGCCGGATCCGGCAACCCCTTCGACTCGTCTCTCGATGGCCGAACCCTACGTGGCCCCCGGCGAGATCGAGTGGCGTCGCTTCGGGCTGCAAAACGGGGCTCAAGTCATCGTTCAGCGGTTTCCCGAGTCTCGGGAGATCAGCGTTCAAATCTGGGTGAACAGCGTCGACGCGGCCGAGACCCCCGAGACACACGGTCGGCGGCACCTGTTGGAGCATCTTCTGGCCCGAGGACCGGAGGGCTACGATCGGCAGATCGAGTCTCTGGGGCTGTTCACGACGGCGGAAACGACTCGCGACACGATGCAGTTCGAGGTTCGAGGGCCCGCCGACCGGCTGGCGGCCGCCGTCCAGGCCCTGAGGCCGATCGTGACGCCGCCACGACCGACGGCAGAAGACATCGCCCGCGAAATCGAGATCATGCGCGAGGAGTCGGCGCTTCGGCCCCGTTCCCGCTTGCTGTCGGAGCGTCTCTGGCGGGCCGCCTTCGGCGACGCCGGCCTCGATCCGTTCGGCAACCTCGACCAGATGGCGTCGGCGACGCCCGAAACGCTCTCCGAACTCCACCGCACCCTGTTCGTGGGGGGGAACCTCCTCGTGACGGTCGCCGGCCCGATGTCGATCGACGAAGGGAGGAGGCTCGGGGCGAGCCTGGTCGAGCATCTGCCGAGAAGAGAGCCCGGCCGACGGGGAACCCGGCGGGAGTTCCCAGAAGGGGACGCGTCCTGGCAGGTCCAAGAGGCTCGGGGAGCCGCCCGCGGCATCGCGGTGGGTCCTTTCACGCAGCCTTCGACCGCCCACGCCCTGGCGGCCGCCTTTGCCGTCGCTTCGGAGGTCCCGGCGCCGTTTGTGATCCACACGCCGTCCCGTCAGCCCGGGTTGGTGATCGTCGGTTCGGTCGATGCGCCCGACGATTTCGCCGGCTTTTTCGCCGCCGGCAGCGCCGCGTCCCGATCCGTGCTGTTCGAGACGGGCCGCGCTCTGGCGAGAGAATGGGCAAACCGGTGGCGGACGAGCCCGAGCGGGGCGAACACGCTGAGAGGGCGGTTGGCGGTTCAGGGCGCCGGTCCCGGACTGGAGATCTTTCTCCACAACCTCGACGCGATGACGGCCGACGAGTTCGAGGCCGCGATGGACCGGTTCTACGCGGCTCGGACCGCGGCGGGAGGAAACCGGTGATCGGACCGTTGCGGACGTCCTCGTTTCGCGTCGTCGGCCTGATCGCGGCGGCGTTCTTGTCGGTTTGGTCGGCGGCCCAGACCGGCCCGAGAGGCGGTCTCGTCGTCGAAATGCCCGATCCGACGTCCGAGGCGCACGCCATCGAGATGGTCTTCGAGGTGCCGCGACTGGACGCTTGGGAGGCGGCCAACCTGCAAGTTTTGGCGGCCGCGCTGGCCGACGGTTCGATGGACTTCGGGCACCAGCAGATGTTCGCCTTCGCGTCTGTCCTCGGGGCACCGCAGTTCGTGGCTCTGCCCGACGGCCTGCGCGTCTCGCTGTCCGTTTCGAAGAACGGTCTGTCGGCCGGTCTTGGGGTGCTGGAAGCTCTTCTGCGACGGCCCGTGCTCGGTGCGGAGACGATCGACGCGGCCCGCGCCCGCCTTTCGGTCGGTCCGGCCGACACCTGGAGTGCGGCCATGGCTCCGAACCTTGCCGACGGGTCGAGGGTCGATCGAGAGTCGGTCGCCTCGCTCCTGCGGCGCCTCGTTCAGCGCGGTTCGATGGTGCTGGCGGTCCGGGGACCGTTCGAGCCGGGAACCGTCCGATCGCTTTGGTCGGCCAGGGTCGAGGCGTGGCCGCCGGAAAGGCCGGATCGGGCGCCTCTGCCCGGGCCCGAGCCTCGTTTCCGGACCGTCGTGCCGGGACCGGCCTCCGTCCTCGAGTTCGTGGCGCCGGTCGTGCCCGCCCGCTCGGTCGGTCTGCCGGCTCAGGTTCTGGCGATCGGTGCGCTGGGTTCCGGCAAGGGAGCGAGCCTGTACCGGATCGTCCGCGAGGAGATGCGGATCAGCTATCGGCAGGAAGCGCTCCTCTTCGGGGCTCCGGGAGGTTTTCAGCCCCGCATGCTGATCGCCTCGACCCGCCGCGACCTGTCGAACCGGGTCGACGAGATCCGGGGGGCCCTCCGCCGCGACATCGCCGAATGGACGGAAGCGGACCGCGTGCGGGCTGCCGCCGCCGTCCGCTCCAGTTTGCTCTACGGGATCGGAATGTCTCCGTTCGACTTCGGAATCGGAGACTCGGCCGCGGGCCGCTTCCGCGACGAGACGTTCGTCGCCGGGTACTGGCAGCTGAAAACCGGGACGCCTTGGGATCCGGCCGAATTCGCCCGGCTGGTCGAACGGGTCGATCTGGAATCGATGCGCGAGGCGGCCGCCGACCTGATCGACGCGATGGGGTTCCGGTACTACGAAGGCCGGGGGTAGCGGTCAAACGGCCGAACGGCTCCGCTCCTCCTCGGCGAACGGAGGGTGGAGTCGGCACAGCGGTCGGAAGTCGCAGTCCGAACAGGCTGCGATCCACGAAGGCTCGATCTCGGCAAAGTCTCGGTCCAGAATCTCGTCTCCGAGGACCCTGAGGTCCCGCGCCAGCTCCGAACGCTCCTCGGGCGCCAGGGCGGCCGAAGCCTGTTCGCCGGAGCGCAGGGCCACGATGGTCGCCAAGACGGGACGGTCGGGAAAGTGGTGGGCGGCCAAGATCTGGTAGCACCCCATGGCCAGACTGGCGGCGACGTCCTCCGGCCTGACCGAACTCCGGCCCGACTTATAGTCGACGACCTCGATCGTGCCGTCCGCGTGCTCGTCGATGCGGTCGATCCTTCCGATCAAGTCGAAGCGGCCCATCGGGCAGCGCAGCATCTTCTCGACCGCCACCGTCTGCCGAGTGTCGGCGGCGGCGAGGGCGGCCTCCACGTGGGCCCGGATCAGCTGCTCCCCCCGAATCCGCGCTTGATCCGACTCCTCGTCGCTCGCGTAGCCGGCATCGATCCAGTGGCGGTCGAGGGCGATCAGGCTGGTCTCGACCGTCTTTACTTCCTGGTCGGAAGGGTCGTAGAAACGTTCGAGAACCCGGTGCATGGTCGAACCGAAGCTGAAGCCGGCCCGAGCCCGCATGTAGCGCCGCCCGCGGCGGTCGAGATAGGTCCAACGGTACTTGACCGCGCAGGTCAGGTACGTCGCGAACTTCGATGGGCTGAGGGTTGGTCGACGGGGCACGGTCCGGTCTCAGCGTACTCGGAAGGGCCGGGACTCGCCAATCTGGAAAGGTAACCTCACCTCATGACGATCCGCCTGGGCCACTCGCCCGACTCCGACGACGCCTTCATGTTCTGGGGCTTGGCCAGCGGTACGGTCGAGAGTCCGTACGAGTTCGAGCACATTCTCCGCGACATCCAGACCCTCAACGAGTGGGCGATGGAGGGGAAGCTCGAGTCCACCGCCGTTTCCGTGCACGCGTTCGCGTACGTCGCCGACAAGTACGCGCTTCTGCGGCACGGCGGTTCGTTCGGCGACGACTACGGCCCCATGATCGTCGCCAAGAGGGCGCTGGGTCTGGACGAACTGCGGGACACGACGATCGCGGTTCCCGGCAAGCTGACGTCGGCGTTTCTGGCGCTCAACCTGTATTTCGCCGAGAAGTTCGGGTCCGACGCAAGGCCGAAGTTCGAGGTCGTGCCCTTCGACGAGATCATCCCCGCCGTTCTGGAGGACCGTTTCGTCGCCGGTCTGATCATCCACGAGGGTCAGCTCACCTACGGCAAAGACGGCCTGCACCTGGTCGAGGACATGGGCAAGTGGTGGAAGGCGGGAACCGGCCTGCCTCTCCCCCTCGGGGTGAACACGGTCCGCAAGGACCTGGGGGAAGACGCGGTGCGGGAAATCAGCCGTTGCATGCGGGAATCGATCGCGGCCGGACTCCACAACCGGGACAAGGCCCTCGAGTACGCGCTCCAGTTTGCCCGGGGGATGGACGTCGGCACGAGCGACCGGTTCGTCGGCATGTACGTCAACAACCGAACCCTGGACATGGGCGAAGAGGGCGTGGCCGCCATCCGGCTGTTCTTGCAGAAGGGGGCCGAGATCGGTCTGGTGCCTTCGGTGCAGGTCGACGTCGTCGACTGATCGGACGGAGCCGAGAACGCGGCCGAAGCCGGTCGGCCCGCCATCCGTCTCGCGTCGCTTCGCCGGGCGGCCAAAATAAACCCGGATGGACCGAAAAGGAATCGTTCTCGCCGGTGGCTCGGGCACGCGGCTCTACCCGCTGACGACGGCGGTCAGCAAACAGCTGATGCCGGTGTTCGACAAGCCGATGATCTACTACCCCCTGACCACGTTGATGCTGGCGGGGATCCGGGAGATCATGGTCATCACGACGCCGCACGACCAACCGCTGTTCCAGACGGCGCTGCGGGACGGCCGCCAATGGGGAATCGAGTTGACCTACGCCGTCCAACCGCACCCCGGAGGGCTGGCCCAGGCGTTCCACATCGCGGCCGACTTCGTCGGCTCCGGTCCGTCCGCTCTCATCCTGGGCGACAACATCTTCTACGGGCACGGTCTGGTCGAACTCGTTCGCCGAGCCGGCGCGCGCCCGACCGGAGCCACCGTGTTCGCCTATCAGGTGCGGGAGCCGCAAGCCTACGGCGTCGTCGAATTCGACCGCGAAGGAAAGGCGGTCTCGCTCGAAGAGAAGCCGGCCCAACCCAGGTCGAACTTTGCCGTCACCGGGCTGTACTTCTACGACGGTCAGGCCGTGCCCCGGGCGTTGTCGCTCAAACCTTCCCGACGCGGCGAGTTCGAAATCACGGACTTGAACCGCATCTATCTGGAGAACGGGGAACTGCAGGTCGAGATCATGGGCCGCGGCTACGCGTGGCTGGACACGGGCACCCACGAGTCGCTGCTCGAGGCCGGCAACTTCGTCGAGACGATCGAGAAGCGACAGGGTCTCATGGTCGCCTGCCCCGAAGAGATCGCGTTCGGTCTCGGGTGGATCGACCGCGAGCAGGTCCTCAAGCTCGCCGAGCCGTTGTCGAAAACGGCTTACGGGCAGTACCTGATCGCTCTCACCAAGCGGGCCTGAGGCGTCCGGCCCCGACGGTGAGGCCGAGACGGTCGGGGCCCGGCCAGCGGACCCCGTCGTCTGGGTCGCCAGGCCGGCCTAATGGGCGCTCGGGCCCGCTGCCCGGTACTCGGCCCACAGCCCTTCAAACGTCCCGACGAGCTGGTCGATGGCGTCGAAACCGCCCTGCCAGAACACCGGCGAGTGGATGTCGACGTCCACTCCCCGCAATAGATCTTGCGGGCTCTTCGACCCGCCCGACGCGAGCAGTTCGACGTACTTTTCCGCGAATGCGGCCCCGCCCGACTTCGAGCGCTGATAGAGCGACAGCACGAGCAACTCGCCGAACGAGTAGGCGTAGACGTAGAACGGCGCGAAGAAGAAATGCCCGACGTAGCTCCACCACGATCGGTGCTGGTCGCCGAGCTTGATGCTGTCGCCGAACATCTCCTGCAGCTTTTCCTGCCAAAGGTCGCCGAACTGCTCGGGCGTCAACTCGCCCTGCTCCCGCCGCGCCGTGTGGCAAGCCTGCTCGAACTGAAACATGGCGGCCTGCCGGAAGACGGTCGCGAAGATCCCCTCGATCTTTTCCGCGTACAGAGCCAGCTTGTCGGCGACCGAAGCCTTCGCGGCGATGTCCTCGAACACGAGCATCTCTCCGAACGTCGACGCCAGCTCGGCGATCGGCAGGGTGGTGTCGAAATTGAAGAGCGTTTGCCGCCGAGCGAGGGAAGCGTGGACCCCGTGCCCGAGCTCGTGGGCCAACGTCGTGACGTCGTCCATCTTCCCGAGATAGCTCATCAGCACCACCGGGTGCCGGTCGGGGGTGACGCCGCTGCAGAACGCACCCGGAGACTTGCCCGGACGGGGCTCGGCGTCGATCCACTTCCGATCGAAGAATTCGGCCGCCGCGTCGCTCAGTTTCGGGCTGAAGCGGCCGAACGCCCGGAGGACGATCTCCTTCGCTTCGTCGAACGACACCGTCTCCACCGTGTCGAAGAGGGGCGCGTACCGGTCGATGTGGGTCAGCTCGTCGAGACCGAGGATTTCGCGCTTCACGCGGTAGAACCGTTCGACGAGACCGTAGTTGGCGCGGCAGAGACGGATCACAAGGTCGACCGTCTCTTTGTCCAATTCGTTGGCCAAGTGCCGAGAGTGTTCCGGGAAGGGGTGCTTCCGCAGGCGGTCGCTGACTTTTTTGTCCTGGAGCAGGTTGTTGTACGTGAAGACGATGACGCGCTCCATCTGCTTGAGGCCATTGGTCAGGGAATCGGCGGCCGCCTGCCGGACGGCCCGGTCCGGGTCCCGGAGGAGGTCCAGAACCTCTTCCTGGGTCAGGGTCGCCTGTTCGCACGTGTTCGGGTCCTGGTACGCAAACTCGTGGTTCGAGGTGACTTCTTCGAACAGCCGCACCCACGCCCGGGTGCCCGTGTTGGCGGTCTCCTCCAGCAGCACCTCTTCGACCTCGGAAAGGCGGTGCGGGCTGTAGGCCCGCAAAACGGAGATGTAGTGTCGGTAGTCGGCCATTCCCTCCCAGGCCATGGCCCGATCGACGACCTCGGCCGGCGCCTGCTGGATCTCCAGCTCGAAGAACATCGTTTTCACGCTGATCTCGCTCATGCGTTCCATCTGCTTCTGCAGGAACGCCCCGTTTGCGGGGTTCCCCATGTCTTCGGCGAAGATCAGGTTGGCGTACGAGACCGGCTTGTAGAGGTCTTGGGCGAGAGACTCGGCGTCGCGGATCGCCTGGACCAGCAGCTCGGGCTCGGCGTTCGACAGCCTGCCCCGATAGCGGGCCGCGAGGTCGTCGGCACGCTCGTGGAGACTCTTCCACAAGTCCTCGATCGCAGGATCCTCGGGGCTTGCGAACAGGGCGGAAAGGTCCCAGCGGACGTCGGCGGCGGGCTGAGTGGCGGCGCTCATGACCGAGATTATGGCGGCAGAAGCGGGTGCGCAAGTCCGCCCGCGCGCCGACCGGGCCCCGAGACGTCGGGAGAGCGGCGCGGCGGGACCTTGGCGCGAAGCACCGGTTGGGGTATATTTTGCGTCGCGTGCTCCCGTCGTCTAGCGGTTAGGACATCGCCCTCTCAAGGCGAAGGTCGCGGGTTCGAATCCCGTCGGGAGTACCAACCTTCCCCAATCGAACCTCCGGTCGATGCGGCGCGGGGCGCGATCGGCCGAATGGAAAAGGCGCGCGCGCCGAGCGCCGTCGGGTGATATCCTCACGGTGTGCCGGACCCGGTCACGCTCCTCGCCATAGCCGCGGTCGGCGTCGTGGCGGGCGCGGTCGCGGGAGTCGTCGGATTTGGGAGTGCCGTTCTCCTGCTCCCCGTCTGCAACGCGGCGTTCGGACCCCTGCCTTCCGTCGGCATGCTCACGGTCGCGGCCCTCATCGGCAACCTCTCGAGGGTCGCTCTCTGGTACCGGGACATCGATTGGAAGGTCGTCTGGCGCTACTTGGCGGCCGGCATTCCGTCGGCCATCCTCGGATCGCTCGTCCTGGTCAGGTTCGACACCAAGCTCCTTCCGCTGGTTTTCGGCGTGTTCGTCGTCTCCCTCATCCCCATTCGACGGTGGATGGACAAGACGGAACGGAGCATGAAGCTGGGGCAGTTTCCCGTTCTCGGCGCCGTCATGGGCTTTCTGTCGGCTGTCGTCTCGACGACCGGGCCGATCAACGCTCCGTTCTTCGTTTCGTACGGCTTGACTCAGGGGGCCTATCTGAGCACCGAGGCGCTCGGCACAGCGGGAATCCATTTGGCCAAGAGCCTGGCCTACGGCAAGTTGCAAACGTTGGATGCCGAGGGGCTCATCGTCGGCGTGGCGTTGGGAGGGTGCCTTCTAGTCGGAACCGCGATCAGCAAACCCCTCGTGACGAGACTGAACAAAGAGACGTTTGTCGTCGTGGTCGAGGTGCTTCTCGCCGCATCCGGTGTGCTGATGGTCGCGCAGGCGCTGCTTTCGTTGAACTAGGCGCGGCATCCCCGCGCCGTTCTCGGTGCGGAAGCTTCGATGTCCCCGGACCTTCGCTTCCCGAGGTCGATCCGACCTCTGCCCGGATCGGCCTCAGGGTGCGGACCGCCCTGCGCGACACTCCGAGGCCTTCGGCCAGGCGATAGAAGCCCTCGATGCGCTGCATGACCAGGCCAGATCCCTCCCGGTTGTGGACGACCCAAAGCTCCTCGCCGCGTCTCAGCACGACGCCGCAGTGGCCGGCCATGCCGAGCCCGTCTTTCGACAGATAGCGGAAGTTGAGGACGTCGCCGCCGTCGGCCGGTCCGGCATCCACCAGTCCGCGCCGGGTCAGGTCGGGTTCGGCGAGGCACTTCGTCGTCATCCGTCGGCCGATGGGGACTCCGGCCGCCGTCAGGTAGTCGCTGACGAAAGCCGAGCAGTCGTTCGAGCCCCAGATGTACCGCGAGCCGCGGTTCTCGTACCGCTGTCGGGCGCGGAGGAGGGCCGGGTCGCCGCCGAGGTCTTTCGCCGACACGGCGTAGAGACGCTCCGGATCGAGGCGGTAGTCCCGATACCAGGCCAACATGCCGGCGAGCCCGGCCAAGAAGGCGACGGTACCGATGAGCAGGGCCGCCCGTCTCATGGCCCGAAGGTTTGCCGCCGACTGCGGGAAGTCCTTCCGTTTCCGACGCTCGGACGAGCGCCGTCGGATTTCGCGAGCCGACTTTGGGGATCGAGAGGACCATCGGCGTCGCCCCGTCGTCCTTCCACCGCGCCGTCCGAGTCGGAACGGTCGACGTCTTCGGGGATCCTGAGGCTCGTCGGTACGGGTACCCACTGGACACGGCCGACATCGGGATGAGCCTTCTCGACGCGGACGCAGAGGCCAAGCTCGGCGCAGAACGGCCGAGACCGGTCCGGCCGTGGCGAGGGCTGCCGAGGAAACCCTCCGCTCGAACCGCCCGACGAGCGAAGACCGGACCAGACGACCGGACCGGCGGCTGGGTCGGAAGCCTCGGACAGGGCGGCCGCCGTCCGGGCATGCCGGTCCCGCCTGGGGTTGCGCTTTCCTTTTGAACTCGTCATCTTTGACGGAAATCGTTTCTGTTTGAGGGAACGCGGTTCATTCCTTACGGTTTCACAAAGATCGTCAAATATGCCAATGCGGGCGGGGAACTCAGCCAGAAGAATCGGAATATGCGACGAGCCTTTACGTTGATCGAACTTCTGGTCGTGATCGCAATTATCGCCATATTGGCCGCCATTCTCTTTCCTGTTTTCGCCCAAGCCAAGAACGCGGCGAAGAAAACGACTTCGCTCTCCAACATCAAGCAGCTCGGCTTGGCCGGAGCGATGTACCCGATCGACTACGACGATGTTCTGTTTCCGATCTACACGTACAACCCTCTCGACCAAACCTATCCGACTGCCTTGGGGTTCTACTATTACGGACTCCTTCTCCAACCCTATGCGAAGAACCGGTCGATCCTCATCTGCCCGAACGACCGGGCCGAAGACCCGACCACCCGGGATCCGCAGGGAAGAGGACGCTTCGATCCGAATCATTCGCAACGAGACTATATTGATGCCGCCAACACGAGCTACGGCTTAAACTTTCGGTATCTTTCCGTACCCCTCCCGATCGACATGTCTCTGCCGTTTCCGATGGTGCAGCGCTTCGGCGGCGTCAGCACGACCGGCCTGGGTTCCCCGGCTGAGACCCTCATGTTCGCGGAAGCGACGATGAAGGACCGGCTGGTTCCGGGCGCGGCCCCGGGGGTTCCTCCCGTCGTCGTTCGCAACCCGATCGGTTACGCCCGGCTCGAGTCGCCGTTCGGTTTCCCCGACCTGCCCAGGCCGGTTCCCGGTTGGCGGTCTTATCCGACCGTCGCCGCCGACGGCACGATCGACGCCCGTTCGCAAGGCGGACTGTGGGGACGCTTCGACCCCAAGCGGGTGTTGGTGGCGTGGGTCGACGGACACGTCAAGGTCACCAGCATCGATCGGTTGCGGGGAACGGGAACGACGCAGGAAGAGATCGATCGTTTCTGGAACGGTCGGGGTAACTGACGCCTGAATCGCGTCGATCCAAACACCGATGGATTCGCGTTTGTCGACTCCATTCGGGTCGGTCCATCCCCACGCACAAAAACAGCACCCTTCGACCGATGCGGTCGAAGGGCGCTTCCCGCGAAAGGGTAGACGATTACCGGCTCCGTCTTCGCATGAGAGCCAAGAGACCCAATCCGAGCACACCGAGCGTGGCCGGCTCGGGAACGGCCTGAACCGCCTCGCCGAAGTCGTTGGTCAGCGCGAGGGCGCCGATGCTCGCACCGGCCGTGGTGAGGGTGCTGCTCCCGAACTGCGAGATGGTTACGCCCCGATAGTCGTCCATGTCGGTCACCGCGTTGACGACCGACGCGTAGGGCGTATTGTTGGACCGGATGGTGGAGACGGGATCGACGTAAAGCGAAAAGACGTCGTTCGACGCGCCCGCGACGAAGTCGATCGCCATGATCACGATGTAGTCGGTGCCGAAATCGAGTTCGGAACCGAATACGAACGTGTTTCCAGACTGGCCGGTCGCGCGGATCCCGAGGGAGAATTTGGACGGATCGGTCGCACTCTGGCGGGCGACGATCCGGCCGTTGTCGAAGGTGTTGGACCGAATCGCGAGGAAGTACGAGGAGCCGTCGGCCGACGCTGGCGCCGACGAGATCGTCAGAAGGGCGCCGACGAACACCGAGTTGCCCGCGACGGGAGCGACGGGATCGACGAGTCGGACCGCATCCTGGTTGTTGACCGTCTGTCCGCCGGGGATGACCACCCGACCGCCCGAAACCTGAAGCGGGAGCGTCGCGATGGAGCCGACCTGCGTGTACCCGCCTTGCCCGACCAGATTGCCGTCGGCAAACGTGGCGAAGTTGTCGGCAAAGTAGACGGCGGCTTGAGCCGAGGGGATGGCGGTGACCGCCCCCGCGACGGTCATGGCGATGAACGTGCTGCGCCTTCTCATAAGAATGAACCTCACACCTGATTCGAACAGGTCTGAGATCACCCTACCCCCGTTGGGTTAAGGAACGACACCTCGGTCGTCAACTCTCGTCAATGTACCGGCCCGAAGCCCCGACGTTCGACCGATCGGGCTAGGACTCGGTACTCGGGACCGGCAGGGGTCAGACGGCTTTCGAACAGCGCGAGGGAGTCGAACGCCAGGATCGACGGCGGGGGCTTCGGGAGGCGCAGCCGACCGAGGTCGGCGGACTTGGGGGCTCGGGCGAGGGTGATGTGCGGAAGCCATCGGCGGCCGAGCGGCCCGAAGATCGCAAACAGGGAGCCGAGATTCCGGAGGCCGGCCGCCAGAGGCTCGTCGGGGGGCGTGGTTTCCGGGGCGAGGGCGTACGACACCGCCCGCGCGAGACGGACGCCGGCCGGATCGGACCATTCCAGCGTGAGACCGACGGCGTTGCGCCCGAACGGCCGAACCGTTCCCGGCCGGCAACCCACCGGGGTCCAGATCAGCGAAGCGACCGCCGCCGACATGAGTGCGACCGCCTCCTCGGTCGCCGCCGCGGCGAAGAACAGGGTCGCGTGAAGCTGTTCGGCGGGGACGGTCCTCAACCCCAAGGGCCGAAGCGCGCGTGACGACCAATCCGCCCATTCGTCGGCCCCCTCTGGGCCGAGGCAACAGGCGGCGAACACGCGGCGGGTTTCGGTACGGGCATCGGGCATGGCGCGCACCCTCCGCCTCAGTGTGGTCGAACGGCCGCCGGATTTCGACATTCTTCGCCTCCGGCAACACTTCGTACCGTCGTCCATCGTCTGTAATGGCGACGTGAGCAGCCCTCTCGAACCTCCCGAATTCGACCGCCAGATTCGGGAATGGGCCCGCCGACTGCCGTCCGTGAGCCTGCGCGAGCAGCACGCCTGGCGAAAGGACCTGCTGGGGGTCATCGCCCGGCTGCCCTACGTCGCGTCGATGCGTCCCGTCGACGAGCCGGCGGCCCCGTACCACGTCGACATTCGGGTCGTGATCGATCTTCCCGCCGGAAACCTGGAGGCGGTTTGGGCCGACCTCGCGCAGCTCTGGTCGGACGAAGTGGCGCACGGGCTTCGGGCCATCCACACCTTCGTCCGCTTCCCCGAAGGTTTCGATCTGAAGATGGCCTGCGCCACCGGCACGAACTGCTCGTTCGTCGCCGTGTTTCGGGTGACGGTGAGGCGTCGGTAGGCGCGGTCACGCTAGAAGCGGCATTTCGAGCTGGCGTTCGGAAAGAAACTCGCAACCTCGTTCGGTGACCACGACCATCTCCTCGATTCCGAGGTAGCCCCGGCCGGGGAGAGTGACCCCGAGTTCGAGCGTGTAGACCTCGCCGGCTTCGATCGGGATCTCGGGCGTCCGCCCGTAGCGCTCCCAGCGGGGCCCGAGAACGGCGCCGCCGTCGTGCGCGGCGCGGCCGACCTGGTGCCCGAGAGCGTGCTGGTACTCGGGATAACCCCGGGAGACGATGTGGCTGCGGGCCGCGGCATCGACCTCGTGGCCCCTCACGCCCGGTCGGAGAACCTCGGCGCCGGCCGAAATCGCGCCGTTGACCGCGTTCAGCGCATGGACGACGTCGGCCGGGACTTCGGTTTCACCCGGCTCGGGCACGTACCAGCAACGCTGGATGTCGGAAGCGTAGTCGTCCACGATCAAGCCCAGGTCGACGTGGAAGATGTGTCCGGGCGCGATGCGGACGGTGGGTGAGGGGATGCCGTGCCCGATCATGGAGTCGGGACCGGAGTTGACGATCGGGTCGCCGACGGGGTCCCACGAAAAACCGTGGGCGCGTTCCCGCACCCATCGGTGCACGTGCTCGTAGACTTCGCGCTCGGATCGGCCCACCTCGGCAAACCGGGCGATTTCGGCAAACGCCTCGTCCGTCTCCGCGATCGCCCGGCGGATTCGCGCCAGTTCGGTCGCCGTCTTTTGGGCGCGGAGCGCGGTGACGGTGTCGGCGGCGCCGACGAGGCACCCTTCGAACCTCGTTCCGGCCATCATGCGCTCGAGCTTCCGGAACATGCCGTGGCTCAAGCCGTCGGCCGCGACATCGTCCTCCGAGAAGTTGACGGCGATCGCCCCGCCTGGCGGCACCATGCTCTCGAGGACGGAGAGCAGCGGTTCGCGTATGCCCTTGACGTACGGCACGACCTCGTCCCATTCGCCGGACGCAAGCAAGGGGTCGGCGTCGTAGTTCCCGACCACGGCGACGCGTCGGCCGTCGGCGCCGACGATCAGGGCCGACTCCCACGTCAGCCCGCCGCTGAGGATGAGGGGAAGGACCGGGTCCCGCATCATGGACGTCTCTCGAACGAACGTCAACCAGACGGTGGCGCCCGAACGAGGAACGAGGGAGACGGCCTGGCCGAGCTTTTCCCGGGTGAGCGACATGGACCGGAATCTACCCTGTCGCCCGACGTTCGGCGGGCGGGCGCGCCGACAGGGTGACTCGGTTGCCTTCGTCTGGGTGGCCGTCGACCTCGAGCACGACGTCGAAAAGCCCGCTCCAGCCGCTCGGGACGATGGTCTCGAAGGTCGGTCCGGATGCGTTCGTGTTGGGTTCGAGTTCGGCCGTTTCCCATTCGCCGAGTTCGACCGTTTGCCCGTCGCACTCGAGTCGGGCGCGGATCACGCGGGGCGAGACCGGTTCGGGCGAGTCGTTCAGCAGCCAGATCTCGGCCGAAAACCGGGTCCCGGGAGGATAGGCGAACCGTTCGAATCGGGCCGAGGCGACGACGGGCTTGAGAGATTCGCCGATCGCGGCCAGCGCCGGTTTCGCGACGTCGGGCCAATGAACGAGGGAGCAGTTGGCCAAACACGGCCACGGTTCGTTGTAGCACCAGGCGAGGGCCATGCTGCAGTAAGGCTTCTGCCGCCTCGCCTCCTCGTAGATGAACTTCAGGCCGGTCGCCTGCATCACGCTCCCCGCGTTCGCCCCGGCTTCCAGGGTCTGCAGGGGGCCGAAGTAGCGCTCCAGGGTCGGCAGCTCGAGCCACGAGGTTATCGAGCCGTCCCAGGCTTCGACCGCCTTTCTCAAAATCCACACTCCCGAGGCGGTCGGCGGCCACGTCTCGTCTTCGGGCAGAAGGCTCCGCAGGCTGGACAGGGGAGCCGGGCCGGCGACGCCGAATTCGGTGTAGGCCGTGCACCGGGCCTCCCGGAACATCTGGATGACCTCGCGACCGTCGGGACCGACGAAGGTGTACCAGCCGTGGCCCATGCCGAACAGAGGGGAAGTCTCCAAGAACGGTCGTTGGGGGTCGAGGTCGAAGCAGTTGCGGTTCAGCAACCGGATGGCGAGGTGCTGCGGCGTCATCTTCGACCACGGGTTGAAGAGCTCGTTTCCGCCGCACCACAACGCCAGGCACGGGTGGTGTTGCAGGCGCGCGATGATCGACTTGGACTCGGCGTCCAGAACGGAGAGGTAGGAGGGCTCGTCCGGGTACTCGTTGCAGGCGAGCGGAAACTCCTGCCAGACCATGAGCCCGAGTTCGTCGCAAAGGTCGAAGAACCCGTCCTTCGGCACGGGCGCACCGCCCCAACACCGGACGAGGTTGAAGTTGGCGTCGGCCGCCATCTCGAGAAGGGAACCGTACAGACCGTCGTCGATCCTCCCCGGGAAGATGTCCGGGCTGACCCAGTTCGCTCCTTTGGCAAAAATCGGGCGCCCGTTCACCTCGAGCGTGATCGGCGGTTTTCTCGGCCCGGTGGGGATTCGGGTGACGTCGGGGTCGTTCCCGGTCCAGTGCTCCGAGGTCGTGGTCAGGCGCACGGTTCGGAAGCCGACTCGTCGTTCGTCCCGATCGATCGGCCGGAGGTCCGAATCGAGCAGGACCAGCTCCGACGTGTACAGCGGTTGGTCGCCCTGCCCGCGCGGCCACCAGAGCCGGGGGTGGGTCAGAACCGCTTCGATCCAGACCTGGCCGTCTTCGTAGGTTCCTTCGCCGTCGATGACCGCGTTCCCGTCCGGATCGCGCAACCGCCAACGGGCGACGCCTCTTCCTTCTCCCGCGACCGTCGCCTGAACGAGGATCTGGGCCAGGGTGTTCTCGGCGTGAAGCTTGTACCCAAAATGAACTCGCGCCAGGTGCGTCTGCGGTCGAATCTCCAGGCCGGTCTCGTCGCAGATTCCGAGCGGGATCAAGCGGGGATGGAAGTCCCATCCGTAGCTTACGGCCGGCTTGGCCGAGCTCCGGGCCTGAAAACGGTTCCGGGGTTCGGGTTGGGCCTTCGGAGCCGGGTACACGCGGACCTCGAGAGACGCTCCGGCGGCATGATCGTCGGTGAGGTCGATCTCGACCGGCGTGAACATCCCCTCTTGCTCGAAGATGGTCTGTCCGTCGATGCGCACGGCGAAGCGATAGTCGATGCTCTTGGATACGAAATACACCCGGTCCGACGGCCGCTTGAGGGACAGCCCCGGCAACAGGGTGCGGTAGACCCAGTACTTGTCCTCCATCCAGAGGTACGCGTCGACGCTGGACGCTTCCTCGGGCAGAGGCCAGCCCATCGCTCGGGCCCAGTCTAGCTGGACGGCGCCGGGCACCTCGGCCAGCACGGTCTGGACCGGGGCGTCGTCCGGCCCGTCGGCCGGTCCGACGGTCCAAGACATCGGGATCAGGGGTCGGAGCTTTCGATCGGCGCGGATCATGGCGGTGCCTGTGACCGTACCTTTCCCACCCGCATCGGTGCTGGAGCTTCGGGCCATAACCGCGGCCGTGGGTTCGAGAGCGGCGTCTCGCCTTTCCCGGACCGACCGTGCAAACTTCCTTCGCCGGCGGGGTCGATCGGAAACCGGCAACCGTCTCGCCCCTTGTGGCCCCTCGTCGTCGGCGGGACGGTCCGTTCCGCGTTCAGAAATTCCCGCCATCCGTCATCGCTCGGCAGGCGGCGGCGCGCGGGATGGGAACGATCGCCCGGCAAGGCCGGGCTGCCGTCTTGCCGCCCCGTTGCCGCCGTCAAGATGGTGGCGGGGCCCGTCCGCCCGCTCCCCGGCCGCCCCTGTGCGACGATCGGGCGACGGGTTGGGTCCCGTCCCGCCCGCGGGGTGGCGGAGACCCCGCCCGTTCGCCGTCGATCCGGGAACGGGCCCGATTCTCGAAAGAACCTCGCCCGCCCGGGGGGGGGCGACGGGTTCGCAGC
>JBDNCL010000049.1:0-14928 GCA_046719655.1 Fimbriimonadaceae bacterium | reverse complement strand
GTTTGCCCCATCGACCTGGACTTCGTGGTATCCGCGGCGCGACACCACCTTGTAGACGTTGCGCTTCGGCCGGTAGTCGACGCGGTCGACGTCGGCGGGCGAGGCCAGCTCGGGAATCCCCTGGGCAAACGCCGCCGCCATGGCCGCTTCGACCCCGACGACGGTCGAGGGCGCGTCGGACAGCGTCCCCGTCCTTTCAGCCGGCCGAATCCAGTCGACCCTGGCCTTGATCGCGAGGAGAAAACCGGTGGCGCTGATCAGGAGGAGGGCGATCGAACACGCCAGACCGATCCAACGGTGCCAAGTTCGGATGCGATGGTACATGGGTGTCAGCCCGTCTGGAGTCCGACCGGTTTACCCTCTCCGCGATGGACCGGGCTCGGCCGGTCTCCGGCGAGCCGGCGGGTATCCCCCGGCGTTGTCCCCGAATCTGATTGCGCCCAATTGCGCAATTTAGCCTGTCTGTATTCCAGTTCGGTCTCCTCTGTCGGGAGTCCCGATATGCCGATGAGAACAGAGTCTGGCTACGGAAAATGCGAGGAAAGGACACCCCAGGCCCTATGTGGTTCATGCCCGGTTTCTTCAAACGCGCCTGTCGCGCGGGTTTGGACAGCATGGATTCGATTTTCGGGATCGTGCCGATCCGGAGCTTCCTCGCCTGCGTCGCCATGCTCGCGATCGGCCTCGTCGCCTCCGCTTGGGCCTGGAAGGAGATCGATCGGCAGTACCGCCGGCAGTTTGTGGCGGTGGCCAGCCACGAACTCGCCCACCTCTCGCCCCAAGACTTCGACGGGCTCGCATTTCGATCCGACGAAGTGACCCATCCCACGTACCGGGCAACCCGCAAGAAGCTTTGGGCCATTCAAGACCGGGTGCGCCAAAGCTTCGGCCCGGCCAACGCCAAGCTCACGGTCTACACCGTCCTCCTCGATCCGGCCGGGGCGCGCTTCGGGCCGGAGGCCATTCTCGAAGGGGACCCGCTGGCGTCCCGCCCCGGAACCGTGTACCAGCAGGTGCCCGCCGTGTTCGACCGCGCCCTTGCCGAGGACCAGGCTCAAATCGCCGGTCCCACTCGCGACGAGTACGGCTCCTTTGTGACCGTCGCGAAGCGGATCAGCCGCGAGAGGCCGATCGTCGTGGCGATGGACGTCGCCGAGCAGGACTGGAACACGGCCATCTTCACCCGCGTCCTGCCCATCTTCGCCTTTTCGTTCGCCCTGGCCGCCCTGATCTTTGTTGGCGCCGTCGCCCGCTGCCGCCGGAGGGTCCAGCCCAAACCCCTGCTTCGACGCCTGCTGCCGATCCTCACCGTCTCGTCGTTTCTGCTGATCTTCGGCGGTCTTCTGGTGTACAAAGACCTCGAGATCCGGCGGATGATCGCGGAGGAGTCCGACCGGCACATTCGGATCGTCAGCGACCTCCACCTCGAACTGCAGACCGAGGCCGAGCATCTGCAGTCTCTCCTGGGAGCGGTCGTTCAGGCGGCGGGCATCGCCGACGGCATCCAGGAGGGAGACCGCGAGAGTCTGCTCCGCGAATGGACCGAGCAGTTCAAAGTCTGGAACCGCACGCTGGAGATCTCGCGCCTCACGTTTGTCGACGCGCACGGCCGATGCATCGCCCGTGTCCATCTGCCCGAGCACTACGGCGACATCATCGTCCGCGAGGGGCTGAAGACGGTCGCCGCCACCCGGGCTCCGGCCGCCGGAGTCGACATCGGATACCGCGGCACTCTGGCTCTGCGGGCCGTCCAACCGGTTCTGAAGAACGGGAATCTGGTCGGCTACGTCATCCTGGGCAAAGAGATCGGCAGCATCCTCGAACGGGTCCACGAGACTTCGGCCGGCGAACTGGCGGTCACGGTATCGAAAGACCATCTCGACCGCGGAAGCTGGGAGGCCGCCATGCACCGGCTCGGGGTCCCGGCCGAATGGGATCGCATGCCCCACCGCGTCGTCGCTTTTTCGACGATGGGGCGTCTGCCCGACGCTCTCGTTCGGGTCGCCAACCATCACCCTCAGACCGGGCTTGCCAACGGGGCCGTGACCGACCTGGTCGCATCGGGAGACCGAAAGTGGCGCTGGCGCATGTCGCCTCTGCCGGACAGCACCGGCAAAGAGATCGCATGCCTCATGACGATCACGGACGCGACGGCCCGCGAAGCCCTGCTCGGGGACAAGTTGGCCATGGGGACGTCGATCGGGACGATCCTGCTCGCCGTCATTCTGGCCTTCACCTTCTTCGTCCTGAAGCGCGCCGACCTCGGAATCTTCTACCAGACCAAGGACCTGGAACAGAGCCGCGAGGCGTACCGGCGCCTGTTTACAGACAGCTCGTCGATCAAACTGCTTCTCGACCCGCAGTCCGGGCGCATTCTCGATGCGAACAAGTCGGCGTCCGTCTTCTTCGGCGTCGAAGCGACCGACCTCGTCGCCCGGTCGGTTGCGGAGCTGACCGAAAACGGCCACGCGGCGGTCGGCGCGATGCTCGAGCATGCCCGATCAGGCTCCAAATCCCCGTTCGCCTGCCGCCAGAGAGGAGCCCAGGGGGACTGGCGCGACGTCGAGATCTATCTCAGCCTCATCGACCAGGGCGGCCAGGAGGTCTTGGACGCCATCGTTCACGACGTCACCCGGCGGAAACAGGCCGAGCGGCAGGTCGAAGAGGAGCGCACCCGACTGGCCAACGTCATCGAGGGCACGAACGCCGGCATCTGGGAGTGGAAGATGGACACGGACGCGCTCCATGTCAACGAGCGGTGGGCCGAGATGCTCGGAACGAGCCTGGCCGAACTCGGGCCGATGACGTCGGCGAGGTGGGAGGCCATGGTGCATCCGGACGATCGGGAGCGGGTCCGAGAAATCCTCCAGCGACACGTCGCCGACCCCGGCAGTCGGTACGAAGTCGAGTACCGGATGCGTCACCGCGACGGCCACTGGGTGTGGATTCTCGCCAACGGGCGCATCGTCGAACGGGCTCCCGACGGAACGCCGTTCCGCATGTTCGGCACCCACAGCGACATCTCGGGCCGCAAGGCGGCCGAAGAGACGCTGCGCATCGCCCAAGAGGATATGCAGAACGCGATCGTCGAGGCCAACGAGATGGCGGTTGCGGCCGCGGCGGCGAGCGAGGCCCTCGAATACGAGCGGGCCAATCTGGAAGCCATCTTCAACAGTTCGAACATCGCGCTCATGATCGTCGACGATGACCTGAAGATCGCCCGGGCGAACCATCAGGCGGGAGTGCTCGCCGCGACCCATCCCGACCTGCTCGTGGATCGGCACTTCGGGGACGTGATCCAGTGCGCGCACCGACAGGGTGGGAGCGGGTGCGGCTCCGGCACCGAGTGCCAGACCTGCGCCATCCGCCTGGCCATCCGGCGGACGATCAGCCGGGGGAAGACGGTCAGCAACTTCGACCAAGAGCTGATCATGACGAGGCAGACTCCGCCCACCCGGATGTGGGCGTCCATCACAACCAGCCCCGTCAATCTGGCCGGACGGCGTCTGGCCGTCCTGGCTGTGCTCGACATCACGGAAAGCCACTCCGCCGTCGATGCCCTCAAAGAGCGGGAAGAGGCGTTCCGCGCCCTGTTCGAGCGGTCGATGGACCCTATCCTGATCATGCGCGACGGCCGGTTTGTGAACTGCAACGAGGCCGCGGTTCAGGCTCTCGGTCTGTCCAACAAGAACGAAGTCTTCAGCTTGCGGCCCGAGGACATCTCGCCGGAAACCCAGCCGAACGGCCGGAATTCGGCCGAGTTGGCCGCCGAAATGGTGGCGCTGGCGAGAAAGAACGGACACCACCGCTTCGAATGGGTCCACCAACAACTGAACGGCGGCCCCTTCCCGGTCGAGGTGATGCTCACGCTGATGCGGATCGGCGGCGAAGAGCACTTTCACGTGTCGTGGCGCGACATCGCGGAGAGAAAGCGGTTTGAAGAGGCCATCGTCGCCGCCCACAAGGAGCTGGACGAGTACTTCAACTCCAGCCTCGACCTGTTCTGCATCGCCGACACCGAAGGTCGGTTCGTGCGGGTGAACCCCCAGTGGGAGGCCGCACTCGGGTACCCCGTCGCCGAACTGGAGGGCAGGCGCTTCCTCGATTTCGTCCATCCCGACGACGTCGAAGAAACCATCGCAACGTTTGGCGACATCATATCCGGGTCGTCGGTCGACGGGTTCGAGAACCGGTATCGGTGCAAGGACGGCTCGTACCGCTGGATCGAGTGGCGGTCGCGGCCTGTGGACGGGCGCATCTACGCGGCCGCGAGGGACGTCACCGAACGCCGGGCGATGATCAAGGCGGTCGCCGACGCCGAACGCCGATACCGTACGCTCATCGAAAACAGCCAGAGCATCATCTACACGATCACGCCGCAAGGGACCCTGACCTTCGTGTCGCCAAGCTGGAAGACGCTGCTCGGGCACGAGCCCTCCGAGATTGTCGGCCAGAACTTCCTCGACCTGGTTCACGAAGACGAGGTTCCGGTGTGTGGCGACTTCCTCCGATCGATCCTTCGCGATTCGAACAGTCAGATCGCGGTCGAGTACCGCATCCGACACCGGGACGGGACTTGGCGCTGGCACCGCTCCATCGGGACGAGCGTCGCGACGGACGACGGATTCGAGTTTGTGGGCAACGCGATCGACATCACGGAACGCAAAAACGCCGAAGCCGCCTTGGTCCGTTACACGGCCGAGCTCCAGGAGGCGAACGCGACTCTCGAGATCATGGCGAACCGCGACCCGCTCACCGGCCTCGTCAACCGTCGGCGGTTCCTGGAGGTCGTCGCGCGGCAGTTCGAGGCCGCATCTCTCTCGGGCGAGACGTTCGCCCTTATGTTCATCGATCTCGACAACTTCAAGTACGTCAACGACAGTCTCGGCCACGATGCCGGCGACCGACTCCTGTGCGATGTCGCCGAAGTGCTGCTGACCTGCGTGGGCCCGAAGAGCACGGTTTCCCGTTTGGGCGGGGACGAGTTCGCGGTCCTGCTCGAAGCGCCCCATTCGGTCGGCGACGCGGAGGCCATCGCGTCGAGGATCGTTCGGATGCTCGAGACCCCGATCGACATCGGCGGGAACGCCATCTCGGCGACGTGCAGCGTCGGCATCGTCGGATCGGAGAGCGGCTCCTCGACCGAGGAGCTGATCCAGAACGCGGACACCGCGATGTACTACGCCAAGCACGCCGGGAAGTCCCGCTGGCGAACGTTCCAGCCGTTCATGACGGAGGAGGTGCAGGCCCGGCTCGATCTGGAGGCCGACCTGCGCCAGGCCTGGGAGGCTCGGGAGTTCACGCTGAACTTCCAGCCCCTCGTGAACTTGGACAGCGGCGTGACCGAAGAGGTTGAAGTGCTCCTCCGGTGGGACAGCGAACGCCGCGGTCGGGTGTCGCCCGCCGAATTCATCCCCCTGGCCGAAGAGATCAACCTGATCGAGAGCCTGGGCGCGTGGGTGCTCGAGGAAGCGTGCGCGAAGGCGGTTCGGTGGCACGCCGAAATTCCCGGCGCCGAGCACGTGCGCATCGCGGTCAACGTATCGGGCAAGCAGATCCGCATGCCCGGATTCGCGGTCGACGTCCGCCGCATTCTCGAACGCACCGGATTGCCCCCCTCCTACCTGACCATCGAGGTCACCGAGACGATGATCATCACGGACGGGTCCGCCAATCTCGCCCAGCTCCAGGCGCTCCGGGACATGGGGGTTCGGGTCGCGATCGACGACTTCGGCACCGGGTACTCGTCGATGGGGTCGCTGGCGAGCCTCCCGGTCGACGCGGTCAAGATCGACCGCTCGTTCGTCTCCCTGCTCGGGAACAACGTCGAGGCCACCGCCATCATGCGGGCGCTGGTGAATCTGTGTCAGGTTCTCAACCTGGAAGTGGTGGCCGAAGGCGTCGAAACCGAGGACCAGCGCGTCCAGAGTCAGGCTCTCGGTTGCCGGATGGCGCAGGGCTACTTCTTTGCCAAGCCGATGCGCGAGACCGAACTCGCCGACTGGTTCGCGGAAGGCAACAACCGGCAGCCGAAGAAACAGCCCGGCCGGACCGGCCGAGACGCAGCCTGAAATCCGCTAGTTTCCGAGGATCAGGCTGGCGACCGTGAAGTAGATCAGAACCCCGACGATGTCGGCCAGCGAAGCGATCAGCGGAGTCGATGCCGTAGCCGGGTCGCGCGTCAAGATCGTGAGGAGGAACGGCAGCGACATCCCCAGCAGGCTGCCGATCAGGACCACGACCACCATCGTGACGGCGACGACGGCGATCACTTCGGGAGCCCGAATCGACGCGATCACGGCCACGCCGGCCGCCATCGTCGCTCCGAGCGATCCCGCCACGACGACTTCCCGGCCGAACAGGCGAAGCCAGTCCCGAATCTGAACATCCCCGGTCGCCAGCGCGCGGACCATCATCGTCGCCGACTGCGACCCGGCGTTGCCGGCCGAACCGATCAGGAGGGGCAGAAAAAAGACGAGCGCGATCGTCTTCTCGAGGGTACTCTCGAAGAGCGCGATCCCGGCTCCGGTGAACACGTTGACCACCACCAGGGCCATCAGCCAGCCGACGCGGGCCCGCCACAGGACGGCGACGGTGGCGTCGCGAAGCGACTCGGCCGCCATCGCGACGGACCCCATTTTGCGGAAGTCTTCCGTGGCCTCTTCTTCGGCGACGTCCAGAACGTCGTCCGAGGTGACGATCCCCAACAGAACCCCGTCCGAGTCGACGACCGGTAGCACGGCGACGTCGTAGCGCCTCATCGCGGCGACCGCCGCTTCCTGGTCCTCACGAGCCTCGATCGCCACGAACGATCGGTCCATCAGGTCGCGAACCAGGCTCCCGGGGGCGGCCACGACGAACTTCTGGAGAGCCAGGGCATCGAGCAGGCGCCAACGGTCGTCGGTGACATAGAGAACGTCGTACGTCTCCCGCCTCATCCGCTTGGCCTGCTCGCGGACGTGCCGCAGCACCTGCTCGACCGTCCAGTCGTCGCGGACCGCCACGTATTCGGGAGTCATCAGTCGGCCGACGCTCTTTTCCGGGTAACCGAGGAGCCTTCTCGACTCCTTCAGTTCTTCGGGCCCCAGAAGATTGAGCAGCCTCTGGGTGACCTGCCCGGGCAACTCCTCGAAGAGGAACGTTCGGTCGTCGGGACTCAGGTCGGTGAGAACCCGCCTCGCGTCCGAATCGGTGAAACTGTGGAGGAGGGCGTCTCGCGTCTCGGGATCCAGGTTGGAGAACGTTTCGGCCGCGATGACCCGAGGCAGGCAGCGAAAAACGGCCAATCGGCGGTCGGCGGGAAGATCGACCAGCGCCTCGGCCACGTGAGGGGCGATATGGCTCGCGTCGCTGGAAATCAGGGCGAGCCTCGGAGCGAGCAGGCCCAGGTCGGCCTCCGACAAGATGAAACGCAGGCGTTCGGGATCGATCGCGCCGAGAACGGTCGCCGCAAGGCCCGGGTTGATCCGCGAAAAGACGAGCAGAGTCTCCTGCTCGTCCAGTTCGGCGAGAACGAGGGCGATGTCTTGGGCGGTGAGTTCGGCGAGCAGGCCTTCGATCGCCTGATTGTCGGCGCCGAGGGCAAACAGGCTGCGCAACCGAGAAGCCAGTCGATCGTGTTGCAGGGTGGCCATTCTTTTTCCGGTGATGCGGGGTCCCCTTCACCCTTTGCGGCACCGCACCCCTTGGCCCCGGGCCGGATTTGGCCAGACTAGGGTGCGATCTCGTCCATCCGACAAGGACCTGAGTCGCCCATAGGGCAGAAGGTTACCCCTCTCGACGAGGCCGCGGCGCGACCGTCCGTTCGGCCGACCGTCGGGTTCTCGACGGGGTCGCCCGGCGGATCGCGACCCCGGGCCAAACTCGCCGACCGGCCGACGCCCGGCGTCTGCATGCCCGGTCTTCGCCCGATCCGACGGCGGGTGGCTTTCCGATGGCCGCCAACGGGGATCGAACTGCCGGGCCCACCGGTCCAGACCCCGCTCTCGGAACCGGGGGATCGAGCCCCGCAACCGCGATCCACGGGGTATCGCCCGGCCTGTCCTGGGGAAGCCCTCGGGCATTCCGAACGGCGTGGGTCTCCTCCCAGCCCATCGCCCGAACCGCGACCCGATACCGGTCGAACCGACGAAACGCCATCACGGCCCGAAACCGGTCGCGAGGGCCGATCGAGTGGGCGCGGCTGGATCCGCCGTGTCAGAACCTGACGTCGACGGTTTGAGAACCGAACGCCCGCAACCCTCGGAACTCGACGCCGGTGAAATTGCAGGTTGTGCAACCGAGGGAGATCGACCATACTGCCCGCATGCGGCGGTTGTTTTTGCTTGGCTTGCTTGCGGTCGGCGCCTCGTCGTTCGCCGGCCCCGGTTTGTCCTACACGTTCGACTCCGACAACGAGAACTGGCGTCAGGGGAACTTCAGCCTGACGACTCTCCAGCTGTCCGATGTCGGCGCCGCGGTCTGGAATCCGGACGGCTACATCGAAGGGGATGACTTTGCGGCTTGGGGCTTCCATCTCAGCCCCGAGCTGTCGGGCGGATTCCAGGGTGCGTTGGAAATCTCGTTCCGCTATTCGGCCGACTTTGCCGACGCCGAGCCCTACCCCTTCGTCGTTCTCCGCAACGACACCCAAGCCATCTACCGCCAGGAACAGATCGTCGGCGACGGCCAGTGGCGCACGTACCGCTACCTCCTGACGGATGCCGACGGCTGGCTCTATGGCGACGCCAGCGGCATCCGCCTCGCCACGATGGCCGACATCGAGTCGGTTTTGGCCGGTCTGACCCGAATCGGGATCAATGCCGACTTCCATACCGGAGCCGACTTCAGCCGCGTGGACGACGTGACCATCGTCCCGGTGCCGGAACCGACGAGTCTCCTCGTCTTGGGCGGAGCCTCCGTCTTCGCTCTCCGCCGGCGGCGCGCCCGCACGTGATTCCGGGCGCCTCGACCGTCCCGACCGTCCCATTCGGCCGGGAAAGCTCTCCCGGCCGATCGGGTCCTTTTTGTCGCCCGCTGCCTCCAACGCCAGGTGAACTTCCTGGGCCGGTCGACGTCCACGCCAACGGGACGCCAGCAGTCCGCGTCTCCTTTGTGTGTCCGACCCGCGAAACGACATGACCCACTTCGGCCCCGGCTCTGAGCCCCCCAAGAACGGAGCGACCTCCGTACCCGGTTCGGGAAACGCTTCCGGCGTGTTTCCCTACGTCGACCTTTCCGAAGTGCGACCCGATCCGGAAGCGATCGCCTTGGCGCCGGGAGACTACGCCCTGAAGCATCAGGTTTTGCCGGTTCGACTCGAAGGCGACGCCCTCGTCGTCGCCATGGGGACGCCGAGCGCCCTCCAGGCGGTGGACGACCTCGGGATCCTCATTCAGCGCGACGTGGTGCCGGTCCTCGCCGACCCCGGCCTGATCAAGGAGTCGATCGAGGAGCACTTCCTCGAGAGGATTCTGAGCGGGCTTTCCGGTTCCGACGACGGCAACGGCTCGACGACCGAAATCGACGACACCACCGACCTCGCCGACCTCGCCAAGATGGCGGCCGAGACGGCCGTCGTCCAGATGGTCAACCTGATCTTCGCCCAGGCGGTGCGGGACGGGGCCAGCGACATCCATATCGAACCGTACGAGCGCGAGGTCGTGGTCCGATACCGGATCGACGGACTCCTCCAAACCATGATGCGCCCGCCCAAGCGGATGCACGCCGCTCTGGTCAGCCGCCTCAAGATTCTCGGCGAGATGAACATCGCCGAACGCCGTCTGCCTCAAGACGGCCGCATCCGTCTGACGATCGCCGGACGCCAGATCGACGTCCGCGTCAGCATCGTGCCGACCGTCTACGGCGAGCGAGCCGTCATGCGAATCCTCGACAAGAGCACGGCCATGCTCGGCTTGGCCGAGCTCGGGATGCAGGAAGACGTGCTCGCCAAGTTCCGTCGCCTGATCTCCCTGCCGTACGGCATCATCCTCGCGACCGGCCCCACCGGTTCCGGCAAGTCGACGAGCCTGTACGCATCGCTCCAGGAGATCTGGTCCCCGAACACCAACATCCTGACCATCGAAGATCCGGTCGAGTACCAGATCGCCGGCATCGGCCAGATTCAGGTGCGGCCCAATATCGGACTCACCTTCGCGAACGGACTTCGTTCGATCGTCCGTCAGGACCCGGACGTCGTGATGGTTGGCGAGATCCGGGACGTCGAGACGGCCGAGATCGCCATCCACGCCTCGTTGACCGGTCACCTCGTCTTCAGCACGCTCCACACGAACGACGCTCCGGGTGCGGTCACCCGACTTCTCGACATGGGCGTCGAACCTTATCTCGTAGCCTCGTCGCTCGTGGGCGTCATCGCCCAGCGTCTCGTTCGCCGCGTCTGCCCGAACTGCGCCGAAGCGGACACCCCTTCGCCGGAAGCCTTGAAATCTCTCGGTATCACGGACGAAGAGGCGGCCAAGGGACGGTTCCGCCGGGGCCGGGGTTGCGACAAGTGCACGGGAACCGGCTACCGGGGCCGGCAAGGCCTCTACGAGCTCTTCCTGGTCGACGAGTCGATCCGGCGGATGACGGTGGAGCGCGCGAGTTCGTCCGTGATGAAGCAGTACGCGGTCGAGAAGCAGGGCATGCGCACGCTGCTCGGCGACGGCAAACTGGCCGTTCTCGACGGCAGGTCGACAGCCGAGGAAGTGCTGCGCGTGTGTCAGAGGGAGGAGCTGTGATCGGGTTTTCAGACTCGAGGGCCGGCCGGCCCGCGGGCGCCGCCGGAGGTTATTGGGTGTGACGACCTTCGCGTACACGGCTCTGGACGCGTCGGGCAAGCGACGAACCGGGTTTGTGGATGCTCCCGACCGGCAGGCGGCCGTGGAGCAGCTGGCCCGAGACGGGCGGTTCATCCTCGATATCCGGGAGCAGGCGCGGGGAGCCGCCCGCCACGAGGGGGACAAGCGACGGCGCGGCAAAGTCTCGAAAGGAGATCTCGCCCTCTTCACCCGGCGCATGGCCGACCTGGCCTCGGCCGGGCTGCCGCTCGACCGGGTGCTCAGCATCGTCAGCGAGCAGTCGGAGTCGGGCACCCTCGCCGATGTCGCGGAAGCGGTTCTAGAAGATGTTCGCGGGGGTCTGCCGGTGAGCGACGCGCTGGCCAAACACCCCAAGCTCTTCCCCGACGTCTACACGCAGACCTTGAAGGCGGGCGAAGCGAGCGGCCAGTTCGCGGAGGTGGCCGGGCGCCTGGCCGACTTTCAGGAGAACGAGGTCGCCCGCCGCAGCCAGATTGTGTCCGCCCTCATCTACCCCGGCGTGCTGACGTTCACCGCCGTCGCGGTGGTGATCTTCCTGCTGACGTTCGTCGTCCCCCGGCTTTCGGGCGTGTTCGCGGACCTCGGCAACGAACTGCCTCTCACCACCCAGATCCTGCTCTCCTCGACAACCTTTCTGACCGAGAACTGGATCCTCGTCGTCGGCGCCCTCGCGGTCGGCTTCGTCGCGTTTCGAGGCTGGGCCATGACGGAGGCGGGCGGGCTCGCCAAGGACCGCCTGATTCTGAGATTGCCGTTGGTCGGGCCGGTGGTCGCCAAGGCGACCGTGTCCCGATTCTCGCGGGTGCTCGGAACGCTGCTCTTCGGCGGCGTCTCGATCTTGGACGCTCTGAAGCTGGCCGGCCTGGCCAGCGGCAACCGGTTGTTCCGCAAGAGCGCCGACCAGGTGGAGGCCGAGGTTCGCGAGGGACGGGCCATCGCGGACGCGATGCGGGACACGGGCGCGTTCCCGCCCGTTCTGACCCACATGGTCGCCATCGGCGAGCAAACGGGCGACCTGCCCAAAATGCTCGGCCGCGTGGCCGACAGCCTGGATTTCGAGGTCGACAACGGGATGCGGCGGCTCACCGCCCTTGTCGAGCCGGTCATCGTTCTGACCATGGGAGGCTTCGTAGGCTTCGTGGTCCTGTCTGTTCTCCTGCCCATCTTCCAAGCTCAGGAGTTGGTCAGGTAACCCGGCGACCGTACGGGTCGCGCCCGGAGGAGTAACCGTGCTCAAACGCTATAGAAACCGTGGCTTTACGCTCATCGAACTGCTGGTCGTCATTCTGATTCTGGCGATCTTGGCCGCCCTCATCGTTCCGCGCGTCGTCGGCCGGACGAGCGAGGCCAAGATCGCCAAGGCTCAGAGCGACATCGCGTCTCTCAGCAGCCTCGTCCAGCAGTTCCGGCTCGACACCGGCCGGTATCCGACGACCGAAGAGGGACTGGAAGCCCTGCGCGTCCCGCCGCCAGACGTCACCGGATGGCGCGGTCCCTACACGACGAAGGAGATACCGAACGACCCGTGGGGCAACCCGTACATCTACGAATATCCGGGTCGGGCCGGCGAGGAATCGTTCATCATCGCTTCTCTCGGCCGCGACGGGCAAGAAGGGGGCGAGGGAGAGGACGCCGACATCATCGAAGGGGATTGACCGTGGTCCGTCGCGCGTTCACGCTCATCGAACTTTCGGTCGTCATCGTTCTGCTGGCTCTGCTGGCCGGATTGGTGGTACCGAATCTCGTCAATCAGCGTGACGCCCGACAGACCCGGCTCGCCCTCATCCAGGCCCGCGACGCCCTGGTCGAAGCGCAGGCCCGGGCGGTGCGCGAGGGCCAGACCGTCGCGGTCCGATTTGACGAGGCGTCCCAAACCTTGACCATCGTCCGACCCGCCGACGTCCTGAACGCCGCGCCGATCACCGGCGCCGGTCTGACCGGGACGGCGAGTCTTGCGGCCGCGCGGCAGGCCGCCTTCGGAAGCGCGAACGACGTCGACACCAACGACCTCGGCGAGTCGGTTCTGCGCCGAGTCCGACTCGGCGGCAACATTCGGGGCCGGGGATTCCGAGTCGCCGACGAAACCGTCGTTTCCGGCGAGTTCCTGCTCCGCTTCTATGCCGACGGCAAATCGGATGGCGGGGCCTTGGAGTTCGACGTCAACGGAGCGTCCCGGTCGATCGTCGTGGACCGCAACGGCGACGCCCGGATCGAGAACGGCGGACTTCCCGACGTCCAAACCGACGAGTGGCAGGCAGGTGAGAATGAACGTCGAACCTGATTCCGCTCCATCCGCGCTGGGTCGACGTCCGGCGCGCCGAGCCCGGCGTCTGCGGATCGCTTTCAGCATCGTCGAAGTTCTGGCCGCCGCCGTTCTTCTGGGTGTCGGAGTCGTGGCCGCCTTGGGCGCCATCGGGTCGATCACGCGCGCCGAGGCGCGCATGGAGGAAAAGGAGATCCTCCAAAACCTGGCGTCCGACAAGCTGCGGGAGGTGTTGGCGACCTTCGACTTCGCGACGCCTTCGCTCAGCGGGGATTTCGAAGACCGCGGTCTGCCCAACATCCGGTGGGAGGTCGAAGTCTCGGCATCCGGGATTTCGAACCTCGAACGCGTGCGGATCGTGGTGACTCCGCCGGGCCGAACCGAGAACGCGGGCGTCTCGATCGAGACGCTCTACTTCCGGCCGCCGGCGACCGGAGGCGGATTCGCCGGCGCCCCGAGCGAAGCGAGCATCGGCGAGGAGGCGGCTCGATGAAGCGCGGCGTCACCCTCATCGAACTGCTCGTCGTCGTGGTGATGCTCGGCTTCATCATCGCCGGTGCGGTGCGCGCGCTCGGCGTGGCGGTCGAAGTCGAGACGCGCCTGCGCGACGGCACCCGCCAATCCCAGAGGCTGGCCGCCTTCGAGCGCGAGGTCGGCGACTTGCTCCAACAGGCGTTTCTGCCCGCTACCCCGTCCGACACGGCCTACTTCATCGGTACGACGGCCGGTTCGACCCTGCCGACAACGGGCGCGACTCTCGGGCAAGGTGCGGGCACCTTCGCCGACGAGGTCACGTTCACGGCCGTAGGACTTCGACCGCGCCTCGCCGCGATCGAAGCAGACGCCGAATTCGAGGAGCTGAACGCCACCTTCGGACCGCAGGGCGGGCCGGCCGAGATCAGCATCTCGACCGTCGGCATCAACGTACCGGACGACCGATCCGGGCTGTTTCTCCGCATTCAGAGGCCCGCCGACGGCGACCCGTCGCAGGGCGGCGTCCAGCGGCTTCTGTCGGCCGAGGTCACCCGAATCCAATTTGAGTTCTTCGACGGGCTGGAGTGGCGGGCGACCTGGGATTCGCGCGCCAACGAGCAGAACCGACTGCCGGCCGCCGTCCGGGTGACCTACCGGCTCGGCGAAGACGACCCCGAACGCGTTTTCGTCGTCCGGCTTCTCCACAGCGACGCGACGCCCGAAGACCCGGTCCCGGCAGGAGGCACGCTGTGAAGCCCGGTCGCGCCCGCCTCCGCTCGCCCCGCAACCGACAGTCCGGCTCGGTGTTCGTCGTGACGCTGGCCGTTCTGGCCGCCCTCGTAGCCGTGCTCGCCGCCGCCGCGTCTTCGCAGCGCGCCCGCTACCAGGGGGTCTTGGCCCGGATCGAGTCGAGCCAGGCTCGGTGGGCGGCTCAGTCCGCCCTGCACCGCGCTCTGGCCGAGTTGTCGCTCTTCGACGTCGGCGACCCGACCTCCCTCCAGGACGACTGGGCTCGGCTGGGTCAGAACGGAAGCGAAGAGTTCACCATCGAGGGGGGCTCCTTCCGGATCCAGATTCTGGATGCGTCGGCGTTCGTGAACATCAACACGGCCCCCCAAGCCCAACTCGAGCGCCTGCCGCTCACCCAGGAGCAGATCGACTCCCTTCTCGACTGGCGCGAACCCGGTAACTTCCCCCGACCCCAGGGCGGAAAGGACGAGTACTACGGGAACCTGCCGAACCCTTACAACACCGGCCTGTCTCGGCTCACCACGATCGACGAGCTTCTCAACGTCCGAGGGTTCACCGGGCGGGCAATCTTCACCCCCCAAACCAACGTCGTGTCGACGGCCACCATCCAGCAGGGCTCCCTCGATTCGCAGCCGACCCTTT
>JBDNCL010000048.1:0-15510 GCA_046719655.1 Fimbriimonadaceae bacterium | reverse complement strand
GGTTTCGGACCCCGTCAGCGAAGAGTCGGCGACCATGGGGGCCGTGTTTCGGGTCACGTCGTTGGTGAGGCGCGTCTCCCGGACGTTGAACCTCAGCGTCATGGTCGGGTCGGAGTAGGTCTCCTGCGGGCGGCCGCCCAGGAGTTGGAGCGACTCATTGTTGTCGACGTCTTCGATGACGCGCAGGACGGTGCTGTACGTTCCGACGGGGTGGCCGAGAGGCACCGAAACGGCCACTCTCGGTTCGGCCGGAGCGGGAGACGGGAGCAACGTTCCGGCCACGACGTCCAGCAGGGCGTTTTCGCGACGGATCGGGTTGGTCGTGAGGGAGGTCGGGCTCCGGTCTCCGACTCGGGCCTTCTGCAACAGCACGCGGTTGTTGCCGGCGAGGTTGTTCAGCGCGAACCGGGCGTCGATATCGGACCACAGGTGCAGGGTCGTGTCGAGCCAGCTCCGCTCGTGGTTTGCCGGCGCGAACAGCCCCCAAGGCGTCGTGGCGGCGCCCTCGGTCGTGGCCTTGGCCAGACGGAGGTTGAGGAGGTTGACGTTGCCCTCGTTGCGGACGTTGAAGCTGCGGAACAGGTTCTGGTAGGGACCGCTCCACGGGCTGAACGGCGACCCGGCCTCCCACGGCGAGACGGGCGAGAAACCGGTACCCTGCGCCAGCGAACCGAGGTCCACAACCGGCGTGGTGACGGAGACGCGCTCGTCCACGGGGACGCCGACGCCGACCCAGAACGTTCGGAACGCTTCGGCGCGGCGGGTTTCGTCGAATCGGGCGTTGCCGTTGCTGTCCACGAAGACGGTGAACCGTCCGGCGTAGCCGGCGGGCACGGCGTCACCGGCCGAGTCCAGGAACGCGGTTCCGTTGGGCGGCTGGAATCGCGGAACGGTCAGGTCGATGTCGAGCGGCGTCAGCTGGAGCGTGCGCGTCAGCGGGTTGCCGGGGTCGACGTTCAGCGGCGGCAACAGGTTGCTGGCCTGGAACACCGGGTTCTCGGCTCGTCCGAACTTGTCCTTGACGACGGCGACCTGCTGGCGCTCGATGTTCGGGTAGTCGAGGCTGTCGTTCGGGAATCGCTCGGGAAGGTCCTCGAACCCAGGATAGGCCAGAGGGTCGATCGGCTTGACGACGGCCGCGGCTCCGCCGCGGAAGGCGAGGTCGCGCCGGTCGATCCGAACCTGATCGAGACCACGGTTGGGCCCCCGCAGGAGGGTCATCAGGCTTCGGTCGACCAGGGCCATGGTCGTGGAGCGCTGCTGACCGTGCTGGACGGGGCCGACGAAGGCCAGAAGCGAGTCCTCCCTCTTGGTCGTGGTCGCCTGGTTCACGGAACCGTTCTCGATGGCCTCGAGGTCGGTCGGGTCGGTCGTGAAGCCGAGCGAGCGGCTCGGGTCGGGCGCCCCGTTGGCGAGGAATCCGGTCACGATGGCGAGCGGGTTGGCCACGACAAAGTTGCGTCGGCTGGTCGCCGGGTTCAGGGCGACGTTCTGCGCGCGTCGCAACGGACCGCTTCCGAAGAACGCCTGCATGCCGATCGAGACGGTGCCGCTTCCCGGGGGCATCGCGTTGTTGCCCGAACCCTGGATCGGGAAGGACACGACGGTGACGCCGTCCTGGTCGGTCGACGGGGCGCCGGGCAGAGCCCGCGCCGTGACGACGATGTTGCGGAAGGACGACCCGTCGGTGCTGAAGCGATACTCGATCGTGGTCGGCAGCGGCGCTCCGCCGTCGGTGTTGTTGGCCGGGAAGTTCCAGACCATGACGTAGATCGTCTCGCCCCACTCGAAGGCGTCGCGGGTGACCTGCCTCGCCGGGTCGTTGGCTTCGGCAAACGTCAGCGTGTTGTTCCGGTACCGGTTGTAGGTATCGCGGTTGACGAAGGCGATGCGGGCGTTGCGGAACGGCACGCCGGCCGGGTCGTTGGGAACCACGGTCGGACGCCCCGGGGGCGTGCCGGGCGAGATCACGCCCGGAAGGTCGTTGAAGGCGAGGAGGTTTCCGTCGGTGTCGGCGGCGTACATCCATCCGCGGCCGACGGCGGCCGACGCGACGAACTCGGCATTCGTCGTGAACTCCCAGGCGAGGCGGTTGTTGCCGCCGAACGCGTTCGTGGTGCCGGCTTGGGTGAAGAGGGCAGACAGACGTCCGTCGCTCGTGGGCACGACGACGACCGGAAAAGTCTGGAGCAGGCCGAGGGAGTTGAACACCGTCATCGGCGTGTAGGTCAGGTTGGCGGTGACCGGCGACGCCAGCTCGTCCGTCGTCCAGACCACGTTGCCGTTGGCGGCGTCGAGGGCGGTGATCCAGCGGTTTTCGTTGGCGACGACCACGAGGTCGGGACTACCCGGGTTGAGCGCGGACGGGATCGTCGTCGGTCCGCTCACGAAGTTGCCGGCGGCCACGAACGCGGACAGGGGACTCCAGGCGGTCGTCCCGTTGAACTCCCAGACCGGACTCCCGTCGTTGAGGTTCAAGGCGAAGAACCGGCCCCGATCGCCGTCGCCCCGCCAGGTGCCGAAGAACAGGCGGCCGAATTCGGCGGCCGGGGTGCCCGTGATCGGCCCGAGGTTGGGTTGGGTCCGCTCGGGGAACGTCCACTCGACCGACGTGGTCTTGTTGGGACCGGCTTCGGCGTCAAGCGCGAAGATGCGGCCCTGGGCCGTGCCGAAGATCACCATCGGTCGCGGGTTGTCGACGAAGACCGGGGTCGTGATCGCGCCGAGGTTGCTGGGCACGAAGCGGGCCGGGAAGTCGTTCGGGAACGACCAGTACCGCGACGTCGTGCCGGGGATGTCGAGAGCGAGGTTCATGTCGCCCCGACCGGCGACGTCGATCGCGTACACGCGTCCGTTCCGAGCCCCGATGAAGAGGATGTCGCGGCCGTTGACGTTGCCGATGGTGGCCGACGAGAGGTCGAACCCGGTGTCGGGCATTCTGGCGATGATCCCGGATCCGTCTTCGTCCGAAGCCTCGTTCGGATCGGTCCAGGAAGGGTCGTCGGGACGCGGAAGACTGGGGTACGTCCACAGCACCTGCGTGCGGCCGCCGGGCAGACCCTCGGCGTCGAGGCAGAACAGCCGACCGTTCTCGGTGGCGGTGATGACGACGGCGCGGGGGACCAGAGGTCCAGACGGAGTGAGGCGCACCAGGGTGTTGGCGTGGATCGGGGTGGAGTTGATGGCCCCGTTGGCAGCCCCGACGAATCGGATGGCGTCGGCGTAGGCGAAGCGACCCGGTTCGCCGCCCGCAATCGCGGTCTCGTTCGTGACCGAGACCCGGAGGGGTTCGCCGGCGGTTGCATTGTGGACGTATCGCCGGTTTCCGATTCGAGTCCAGCCGGAGGCGGTCGACTGATCGACGACCACCTGGGTCACGGTGGCTCCCTCGCGGATCTCGTAGATCACGGCCGTGCCCTTGGGCTGGCCGAGGATGTCGCCCGGGATCCAGGCGTAGATTTCGTAGGTTCCGTCTTCCAGTTCCGGCTGGTAGTCGACGTTGACCGGGAAGCCGAGTCCGGTTACGAGACCCGCGGTGAGCAGTTCGGTTCCGCGGAAGTTGGTTCCCGTGTCGAACGGGGTCCAACCGACGGCGGTCGGCGGGTTCTCGACCTGGATCGACTGTTGAGAGTCGACGGCCGGAACGAACTGCCACCGGGTGTTGTCGGCACCGCTCGCCGAATCGAACTCGTACGAGGTCACGACGCCCTGGATGGTGGTCTCCGTCTGGCCGTCGCGTACGGCGGAGGAGAATCGGTTCAAGGCCCCCACCACGTGGATCGTGTCGCCGCCCCCGTTGTTGAACAGGCTGACGATCGGGGAGGCGTTGTAGGTGGAGCGCTCCGGCACCGCCATGGCGGCGTCGGCGTAGACGATGTTCGCCGTGGGGTCGGCGGTGAGGACGCCGAACCCGTCGCGCGGCACGATGTTGTGCAGGCGGATCAGGATCGGGGTGGCGCCGTCGTAGTTGAACAGGCGGTTCGTGAACCGCCCTCCTCCCCCCAGACGGACCCAGCCGGTTCCGCCGGCGAACGTATCGACGACGTCGACGAAGCGCTGGCCGTTGCCGTGGAACACCTCGTAAACGAAGAACTGCTGCGGGAACCGGTCGACGCCTCCGATTCTCGTGGGTCCGGTCGGAATCCACACGAACAGGGCGTAGTTGCGGGCCACGCCGTCGGTCGGGCTGATCTGGAAGGTGTACGTGGCGTGGGCGCCGATGCCGGGCACGGTCGGGTCGCCCCCGGCGGCGGGAACAAGGTTTGACCACACGTAGGCCGGGTTCGTCGCCGGCGGCGCGTTCGGGTCCGGGATGAACGGGTTGGACGCCTCGTCGGCCGGATTGGTGACCCCCGTCCACGTGCCGGTCGTCGAGACGGCGGGTGCTCCGCTCGTGTTGTCGACCACGATGGTCGAACCGACCGTGTCGATGGCGTTCGGGCGCCACCATCGCAGGAAGGCCTGTCCCGGCCCGCTCGTCAGGGGGTCGGTGCTCCGGCCCACACCCGCCGGCGTTCCCTTGATCTGGGGGAAGTCCTGAGCGTTCGCCGGCAGCGCGCCGGCTCCGCCGAGGACGGCCAGACTCAACCACAAGCCAAGGTTCCGAATCGGTCGCATCACTTGCTCCAAATCCACTTTCCTTTATCGCCGGTCGGCGAAGACCGGCAACGAGAGACCCCGCGTGCCCTGGATCGGCGGCAGTTCGAACCGCACGCTGATCGAGTTGAACCCGAGATTCGTCTTGCCAAACCCGAAGCCGGGCAGCGAGTTGTTGTTGGTCGGATCGACGTCTCCGTCGACCTGGATCACTTCTCCGTTGAACGCCACCGGCGGGATGCTGGCGGCCGGGTTGCCCCGCGTCAGTCCGACGTAGCCGTTGACGATCAGCACTTCGCCGCTGTCGAGCCGGCGCGCAAACATGGCGCGGAGGTCGCGGGCGTTCGAGGGAGCGGGCAGGCCGTTGCCGAGGTTCCGCCGCATCGCCTGGTACGCCTGGCGGGGCATCATCCATCGGACGACCCAGTCGCCGCCGATGTTCGGCTGGATGATCTCGAACACGCCGTCGTCGTCGGTGAACATGATCGCGATCCGCGGTCCGAAGATCGGGTCGACCACGTTGCGCATCGTGACCGAAGTGACGGTCCCGATCGGCTTGCGCCGCGCGGGCTGGGCCGCCGAGTCGAACGCTCCCGACTCGAAGTTGAAGAACACGTTGGCGGCGATGTCCGGAATCTGAACTTCGTTGAGGACGATCGTGTCCCCGCCGTCGATGATGACGATGCCGCCGCGTCCGCGGTCCGAGGTTCGAATCGACGTTGCGGTGGGACTGTCCAGTCCCAGATCGACCCTCGTCGGGCGGATCGAGCCGATGCCGGCCGCGTAGACGTACCGACCGCCGCCGGTCGGGACGTACACCCGATCCAGGCTGCTGTAGTCGAACTGCCGTCCGCTGAACTCGGCCGGGCTGTGCCACAGCAGGACGCCGATGGCGCGCCGACCGTCGGACTGGGTCACGACGTTCCCGACCGTCCGGGTGACCGGATCGGCCTCGTACCGGTCGACGATCTCGACGAGTCGGCGGTTGCCGGAATCGGCGATCACGTAGTGCACCCAGAACTCGAGCGGCCGGGCGTTGCTGAACTGGGTCGGATTGGCGCGGAAGCTCGTGAAGACGATGACGTCGCGAGGCTGGTTCAGCCGGAGCGGGTCGCCCGAAGAGAATCCGTCCGGTGTGAAGTTCGGATCCAGCCGGAATCCTTCGATCGAACGGATCTCGCGCCCGTTGTGGTCGATTCGGGCGATCCGGTTCGCCCCCGTGTCCACGATGATCTGCTCGCGCGGCCCGAGAGCGTAGGCTCGAGACGGACTGACGAGAGGCCGGACGACGGACGCCGAGCCGGCGTCGCCTTCGATCGCCGTCGTGCTGGTGGCGTCGGTCACCCACAGGGGGTTGCCCGACGGGTCGAATCGGCCGACTCGACCCTGGTCGACGACCATGAAGTCTTGGCGCGAGAAGGCGTAGAGGCCGTTCGGTCCCCACGAGAACAGGGTTCCTTCGCCGCCGATCACGCCGAACGCGTCGTTGGAAGCGCCCAGCACGGTCTGAAGCAGACGCACGCGCCAGTCGTCGAAAGACTGCACGCCGGCGACCTGCGGCCAGCGGACGGCTCCGTTGGCCCGGAATCCGCCGTTCGTCGAGAACTGCCAGACCTGCTTGAGCCAAGGCCGGTTCGGGTCCGACCGGAGGAACTCGTCGTTCGGACTGATCTGGGCATCCATCGCCCACAGGATGCCGCGGGGCGTCAGGCCGGCGCCCGAGAGGATGCTCGGCAAGACGCTCTGGCCCGCCACGTACAGGGTCTCGCCGGTCACCAGGGCCGGACTGCCGTTTCGGACCCCGTGGAGCACGACGTACCACAGCAGAGGGTTCCAGCGGCCGCCCAGACGATCGGGTTCGACGACCCGGTCGGCGGTGCCGCCGGAACGGATGACGATCGGCTGGCTCCGGCTGAGAACGTTGGTCAACGGTCCGCGCGAACCTTGCGCCAGGTTGTCGATCCGGATCTGTCCCCGGGAGTCGGTGGGTTCGCGCTCGTACGCGAACTGCCCGGACTGGAGCTGGGTCAGGACGCCCGGTTGCCAGTTAGCCGACCCCATGCCGTCGCTGCGGGCGACGTCGGACTGGACGATGCGGGCGTCGGCCGAGAGGTCGCCCACCGGAATCACGGCGGCGCCGGGTTCGGCGTCGAACGCGAGCAGGATCGTCGAGTTCACGAACCCGCGCTTGTTGCCGCGGGCCGTGACGTAGACGACGCCGTTGTGCACGGTCGGCGAGCCCTGCATGCTCAGGTTGCTGAACGGACCGCCGATGAAGGGGTCGGCGAAGGCCTGCACGGGGTCGGTGTCGCCGAGGGTCGGGTCCACGGTCTGGACCTGGGTCTGGTTCAGGACGAACCGGTAGGACGGGTAGAGCTCCCACCGGTTGACGACCCGGAAGTTGCCCCGACCTTCCTCGACGAGCGACCACAGGGCTCCTCCGAGGGTGCCGTTGCCGACGACCGCGTGCAGGGTTCCCTGCGGGGACAGGGCGACGCCGCCCAAGATCCTTCGGGACCGGTTCGAGTTGTCGGGGAAGAAAACCTGGCCGCGAACCAGCTGCGCGTTCTGGGCCGGCGTTCCCGTGCCCCAGTCGATCGTGTAGTCGATCCGAACGTCGTAGTCGCTGCTCCACAGGCTGGCGTCGCGAAGGTTGAAGTTGAGGATGCCGCTCGCTTCCGAAACGCCGCCCGTGAACAGAGCCTGCATCTGGGCGGCCGAGAGCGGATTCCCGCTGCTGTCGAGAACGGTCAGCTTGATGCCGAGAAGACTGGCGGCCCCGCCGGCAACCACCTGGAGTCCGGCCTGGGACGCCCGCGTCTGGACGGTGAGCACCGGACCGGCGCCGGAGAAGCCGATCGGCTTTTCGCCCTTGGCGCCGAGCCACAGGCTCGTGATGCCGGCGGTCGCGTTGGGACCGGCGACGGCCGACGGGCGGCTCGGGAAGTAGACGACTCGGTCGACGCCGCCGGAGTTGTCCGCGATCGGGATGTACCCGACGGTGGGGCTGCCGGACGGTCGCCCGAGAGCCGGGTTGGCGGCCCCGCCGGCGGCGAACGGGTTGGCGGTCGAGACCCGGGCCAGCGTGAGCGCGCTGGCGACCCATACTCGGCCCGTCGCTCCGCCGATGCCCGTGGCGACTTCGTCCGCGACGAAGTAGAAGCCGTCGTGGAAGGTCGGCGCGTACGGGCCGCGGCCGGGCAGGCTCGTGTCGAGCGAGCTCGCGGTCGGCGGGTTGATCACGGCTACGGGGGCGACGTTGGTTCCCAGAGTCGCCGGCGTGGCGTCGAAGACGACGAGGTTCCCCTGTCCGTCGACGACGGCGACCTGGTCGGCGGGGGCCCCGTTGGCCACCTCGACCACGGTCGGAGACGAGATCGGTCCGGTCAGCACCTGGCTGGACCAGACGAGGTCCTGGTTCGCTCCGAAGGCGAAGTCGGGGACCCCGTCGTCCGGTTTGCCGTCGCCGGTGAGATCGGAGGACGGGTTGGCGTCGAACGCGAGAATCTGGTTGTCGGTGGCGAGGAAGACGAGGCCCTTGTACACCGCGGGCGGCACGTAGTTGCCCGGGCCCGGGTTGAGCGGGATCTCGGCGCTGAAACGCCGGAGCAGAGGAGCGTCGACGTCGGCGCGGGTGCTGTTGGTGCGTCGGGCGCCCTGGGCGCTCTGGCCGAAGCCGGACGTGAGCTGGATCAGGTTGACGGCGAACCGGGCGACCGCGTTGGCGCGGGCGTCGAACGTCGGGCGCAGCGAGGTCGCAAACTGGTTGACCTGGACCACGTCGGACCCGATCAGGCTGCCCCGACTCAGTCCGAGGTGGGCGTCGATCGACGTGACGACCTGGAAACCGTCGCCGACGCGCCCCACCGCGACGCCGGGCCCGCGAAGCGACGACAGCACGGTCAGCAGCCGGTCGCCCTCGGGCAGCAACGTGCCCTGAATCGGCTGAATGTCGCCCAGACCGAGGGCGGCGAGATCGACGCTGCGCAGACCGGTCGTGTTCGGACCGAAGAGGTTGGCGGCGTCGGCCGGCGTCAGCCGGTTCGGGAGCCGCAGCAGCGGGTGAGTGAGGTCGCCTCCGATCGTCGACGAACCGTTCACGGTCGCGATCGGCAGCGGAAAGTTGTTGGTGACGTCGACGGTGGTGCCGGTGGTGACGTCGACCCAGAGCACCCCGCCCCCTTCCATGAAGGTGCGCAGACGTTCGCGCTCCAGCGGGTTCAGGGAGACGAAGCCGTGCGCCGAGACGGCGAGCACGTCGAACTGGGCGATCTGGGCGTCGCTCGCCTGGGACAAACGGACTTCCCAGTAGGATGCGTCGCGCTTGGTGAGGGCGGAGCCGACCGCCGGGGGCGCGAAGGGCGACCCGAGGGCGCCGTTCTGGGCCGCCCATCGGGCCTGGATCTCGGGGGTGACCCGAGTGTTCGCGACCGGGTTGAAGATGTTCCAGCCCGCCGGTTTTGCCTGCGCGAAGCTGTCCAGCGTGTACCAGACATACGGGGCGAAGTTGCGCGGAAATCCGTTCAACTGCTGACTGTCGAGCAGGACGACTCCGGCTCGGATGTCCACCGCGCGTCGGGCGAACGACTCCTGGGCGGAGACGACCGGCACGGCGGCGACAGCCAGCGCGACCAGTGCGAGAACTCTTCGTAGCATCTAGCGAAGCACCTCACCGAAGTAGGAAAGCGTCGGACTCACGGGCAGTCTCGGCAACGGGGGCAAGGGCCGTCCGAACTCGTCCACCCGGATGTACGGATTCGCCGGGCTGATCTCGAAGCCGGCGACGCGGGCGGTCGCCAGGGCGGGATCGTAGGACACGGTCAGGTTGGGGACGGCGCGGTCGACGCCGGAGATGTCGAATCCGTCGACGACGTGGGACGCCGGGAGCAGCACGGGTATGGCGGAGCTGCCCGCCAGGCGGTACATGGCGCCCATGCGGCGCGGCATCCAGCCCCATTTGCGCAGCCACTCGCTCTGGTAGCTCATCGGCAACGGCATGTTCTGGGTGATCGAGCCGACGATCGACACCTTGACCGCCAAGGGTTCGCCATAGAACGGCGCTTCCGGATGAGCCCCGTGCTCGGCGAGCCGGTCCCGCTGCGCCTGGAGGACGGCATCCGCTTCCGAAAGGTTGAACGGAGCCCTCTGGTACCGCTCGACGTTGGCCTCGAAGGCGGGGCGGTTGTCGTTCGGGTTCGGGTTGAACCAGTTGCCGGGAATGACGACGAACGACCCCTCCTCGGCGAAGATCGCCGCCTCGATCCGCACGTCGTGCGGCACCACGGCCGCCCGCGCCACGAGGTAGTTGTTGGTCGCTCCGAACGCGACCGGGTTGTGGCGGATCGTGAAGTCGTTCCGCTCGTCGATCAGAAGCCGGAACCGGCCCTGACCGTTCGAGTTCCCCAGCGTCAGGGTCGGAAACGCGAACGAGACGTCGTCCGAATCCACCAGCGGCAGTCCGATCGACTCGAACTGGGCAAACCGCTGCCAGGTCTCGCCGCCGAGACCGTAGATGGGGGCGAAGTTGGGGACCGCGAAGCCGGGCGTCACGTAGCCCGGATCGAAGCCGGCCAAGCCGGAAACCGAGTTCCACGGCGCGATCGGGTCGATCGGGAAGAGGTAGGTGGACGGGTTGGCGGGCGTGCCGAGTCCGAAGTTGACGTCCATCGACACCATGGAGAACGGCGCGGGACCGTCTTCCATCGAGTGACTCAGGATCAGGTTGGTCGCCAGCCGGGGCCCGTTGTTGTTGCCCGGAGTCGTGAACTCGCGGTAGCCCTGGTTGCCGCCCGGCCCCCAGATGTAGGGAGTCCAAGTCGACGGGTTGACGATGCTGCCGCCGATCGTCGCCGGGTTCAGAACGAACTCGGTCGAGAAGGTCAGTTCGCCGCCGCCGGTCAGCATCCGGAGCATGTCCCGACCCGGCTCGCTGTTCTCGGCCGCCGTCGGCCCAAAGAACATCGTCGTGTTCACCGCCACGTACTCGCGGGCGAGCAGACCGATCATCGACCGGCTGGGCCGGTTGAGGCGGTTCCCCGCCGAGTCGACCACGCCGCGGGTGATGCTCCCCTCGATGTAGATGGTGCCCATCGAGACCAGGGTGAGCTGTCGGTCGGTGGGGATGGTGCCGCGGATGCGGACGTTGCCTTCGAAGAACAGCACCCCGTTGAACGGTTGGCCGGCCAGAAAGTTCGGGTTCGGGTCGTTGATGTTGACGCCCGGGGTCAGCGAGTTGATGATGAACGGCGTGCCGTTCACGTCTCCGAACCGGAATCGGATCGTGGCGAGGCCCGAGTCGGAGCCGTCCGGTCGGCGCCAGGTGCGCAGCTGGGGCCTCGAGGCGGCGTTCCGGGTGATCGTGAATCCGTCGCTGAGCAGCTGGACGTTGGCGGCCGGCGGGATGTAGTACGGCCCGTACCAGTTCTTCGCCCGCCGCGCGCTGAGGTCCGACGGCGGGTTGAACCACTCGTCGATCAGCGACCGCTCCGATCCGGCGGCTTGCCGTCCCGTTTCGTCTTGGGCGAGCTGCCGGTCTTCCAGGTTGTTGACGTAGACCCCCTGGCCGTGGCCGAACCGCCCGGCGTTGCCGGCCGGTCCGATGCGGCCGCTGTCGCGGGAGAGGATCAGGTAGCGGTTCTGGCCGGTGTCCGGGTCTGTGTTGAGGATCGAGGGCGGCTCCTTGCGGCCGACCGATCGCCAGAACCCGTCGCTGTCGAGCCCCTGGTTGCCGTCTCGGAACAGGCCGAAGAAGGTGCTGAACGCACTCGACCGGCTGTCCAGACTGGGGGTCGTCCCGTTCGAGAAGTTCACGGTGGGATCGACGGCCCATTGGTTGGTCGCCGCGTTCCAAAAGGCCCGGTTGATGCCGAGGCTGGACGTGTCGGTGTCGCCGCGGACGGAACCGTTCACCAGCCACGCCTCGCCCATCGGCTGGTTGAGGTTGGCGACGACCCGACCCGTGATCTTCAGCGAGGCGTTCGAGTAGAGCGACCCGCCGAAGGGAACCGCGTTCGGCGCCAGGGGGCCGGGAACGGCTCCGAACTCGTTGAGCCGGGCGAAGCCGCCGATCTGGAGCGGGACGGAGACGGGAACCCCTTCGTAGGTGGCGCCGACCGCTTCGGGGAAACCGATCTCGGCCGGGCGGCTGACCCGGTCCCGGTTGGTGATGAACATCGCCTGCTCCGTGATGCCCAACGACGCGAAGGCGACGAGCTTGCTCGACTCCCGCCGGTCCCGGCCGACGACGGTGGTCGGGTCGTTCGGGTTGACGGCGCCCACGCGGCCGATGCTTTCGATCGTCAGGAAGTTGCGCGCTCGGCCGGGCTGGCGGAGCGGACCGTTCGGAGCGGTCGAGAAAAGGAAGGCGTCGCTGGGCGCGTACCGGACCCGGATGAGCGCCCGTCCCGTGCGGAAGTTCACGCGGGAATAGGCCCCGAGGCCGTCCGGACCGTTCGGCGCCAGCAGATCGGCGTCCGGGTCGCCCGGTCCGACCGCGGCCGTCGGCGCGGGGCGCCAGTCGGCGCCCAGAGCGCTGTTGACCAGCTGGGAGTGGGCAAACCGGATGCCGGCTTCGGCCAGGTCGTTGGCCACGCTGCGCTGCCGGCTGACGTTGGCCTGGAGGATGTTCCGGTTGACGACGCCGACGAACACCAGGCCGAGAATCAGCAGGACCGCCAGAACGATCATCGCGATGATGAGCGTTTGGCCTTGCTGACGGCGAATCGCGTGGTTGCGGATCATAGGACTCTTACCGAAGGACATTTCGCACCGTCGCCGTCGCCTGCAGCGTCACCGTCTGCGGGTTGGGCAGGGTCGACTGCGGGTAGTTGCGGATCGTCAGAAGCACGGTCATCAGCTGGCGTGTGTCGTAGTTCACCGTGACCGTGTCTCCGGCTCCCGTGAATTGGAAGCGATAAGACACGACGATGTTCCCGGCCGGCAACGGCACGTTGGGATCGGAGTTCAGCTGGATGTATCCGGCGCGGAACCGGGGCTGGAACACGGCCGACATGAAGTCGCCGGGCGTGTAGTTGGCGGGCGGCGGGGTCAGGCCGAGGGCGGTGTAGTCCGGCTCGCGCAGATCGGTGTAGTTGATCCGGTACTGGTTCGGACCGGGGTTGCCCGTGGTCCGCGTGTAGCGGACGGGAAGTCCGTAGTTCGGACCGGGGTTCTGGTCGGGCCCGATGACCACCTCGCTGCCGGCGACGATCCGAGCCTGGGCAAAGCCGATGTTCGGATCGGGGTGGAGCGGGCTGGGGGTCACGCCGTCCGCCTGAGGGCGCACGCGCAGGTCGATGAACCGATGGATGTTGGGCCGCAGACCCGGCTGGGACTGCCAGATCGCGTTGAACGAGCGGTTGATCTCGTAGGCGGCGTTCGACGGCGTTCCCGCCGGGGTGCCGAGAGCGGCCGGGGCCGGATCGTTCAGCGGCGAAAACGGATCGCCGGTGCTGGTCGTGGGCAAGTTGCGGTCGGGCCGGAACGACGTAACGCCCGTCTCGCCGACCTCCTCGATCGAGAAGCTGGTCGTGACTCGGCCGCCCCGGGCGTCGGCGTAGAAGGCCCGGAACCGGGCCCGGTTGGCGGGGTCGGCGACCCCGGCCGGGACGATCGAGTTGCTGAACGGGTACGGGAGCGAGTTGCGGACGATCAGCCCGTAGAGCGTGGCGTCGAACTGAGGCACGCCGCCGACCAGGTCTCCGCCGCCCGTACCGTCGTAGAGGTGGCCGATCTCGCGGAATCCGGCCGGGGTGCTGGTCCGGCGACCGACCGTGTAGGGCTGACCGCTGCTCCAACCGTCGGGAAAGAGGCGCACGACGGCCTGGCTCCACGCTCCGTACCGGGTTTCGAAAACGTCGGGTCCCTGGACTTCGCGGGCTTCGGTCTCTTCGGACAGGCGCGTGGCCGTCATGCCGGACGCCGTCTCGCCGGCCAGCGCAGCCGGACGGAACTGGATGAGGGCGAGGATGCGCGGCACGTCGCCGTCGTAGGTCACGCGTCGGGTCCCCTTGTCGTACACAGCCTGGATCATGTCGAAACGGCTGATCTCGGTCTGGATGGTCGCGCGGTTGCGCCAAGCGGCGACGCGGCGCTCTTTGGCCGCCCGTTCGGCTCCCGTGATGGGGGCTCCGGTTCGGTCGTATCCGGGCAAGAAGAAGTACGGGTCGTGGATGAGCGGCTGGGCGACTCCGTTCACGATCGTCGTGGGGTCGGGCTCGAAGAACTCGTCGTTCAGGACGAAGCCGCCGGGACGGAGGACGAAAGGCTCGACCTCGGCTCGGTAGAGCACGAAGAGGTTGTCCCGCTGGGCGTTTCGAGCCATCAGCAACCCGTCGTAGGGGTTGTTGTAGCCGTTCGGCGCAAACGGGTCGCGCAGGCCGATCCAGTACCGGACGATCGTGCTGCCCGGGGTGACGGGGAGGACGACCTGCCCCTTCGGAGCCCGGAGGGTCGGGTCTTCGCGACCGGTGTCCGGGTTGACGAAGGCCCCGCTCGGCCCGCGGGTGGGGTCGCCGGCCGCCGGGCGGACGAGATCGACGGTGGCGAACTCCAGAATGACGGGCGGAATCGCGGCCCCGTTTCGACCCGGCACCTCGACCGCGAGTTGGCCGCGGGTCGGACCGGGGTCCAGAACGCCGGCCGATTGCGAGATCTCCCGCGAGATTCTCTCGACCAGCCTCCGGGCCTTCTCTTGCGCCTCGGAAAAGCCCTCGGCTTCCCGAGTCAGGTTGAAGCTCTGGATCACGGGCAGGATCACGAGCGTCAGCAGCACGGCGGTGATCGCCATGACGGTGAGCAGCTCGACGAGCGTGAACCCGGCGCTCCGCAGTCGGGAATGTCGTTGCGTCATCTCAGTTTCCCCCTCGCTGGAGGAAGGTCTCCACACGGTTGCGTCGCCACATCCGAGACCAGGTGTTGAAGGCGTCGGCGTTCGCCACCGGGTCGGGGCCGAGCGTAAAGGACTGGTCGTTCCAGAGGACCCGGACGCCGAGGGAGGCTCCCTTCACGCGCCGCACCGAGTAGCCCTGGCTCCAGTCGAAGGCGGTCGCCGACGGGTCGATCTCGCGGATGTCGACGTACGGTCCCAGCGGATCGGCCGGAGCCGAGCGGATCACGAAGTTCTGGTCCAGGATCGTGCGCACGTTTCCGCCGCCGTCCACGTACCAGATCTCGCCGATCGTCACCTTGCCGCCCGCGTCCTGACCCGGGAAGTAGATCCGGGTCGGCGCGCCCGGCCCGGTGCCGGAGGCCAGCGGGGACTGGCCCACGTAGTACTGCCCCACGTTCGGCGCATTGAAGGTCTGGGTGAACCGGGCGGGCGCCTTCAGAACCTGGACGGCCCATTCGCCCCGCGCCCGGTAGAGGGCTCGAACCGCCCGTCCCGAGGCGTCCACCGTGATCGGCGTCGTCGCGCCGGGCAGGAACAGCCGCATCTGCAGACCGTTGGCCGGATTTTGGTCGAAGTCGAGGAACCGCATCATGCCGATCGACTTGTCGACCGCGAACGAAGACCGAGTCGGATCGACGTTGAGGTAGTCGTTGAGCGTCGACGCGGGCCCGCTCGGGTTGCCCGGGTTCGTCGGGTCGTGGAGGAACACGCCGCCGGTCTCGACGTCGACCAGGATCACGTCGCTGAAGAGGGTGCCGCCGTTGCCGTCCGGCAGGGGCACCTCGATGCCCTGGTAGGTGCTGCGGTCGACGTCCTGGTTGCCCCGGACCTTCAGCGAGTTCAGGAGCAGTTTCTGCTGGAACGGGGCGTTGCCCGGAATCCGGAACTCGTCCCGGATGATGCGCCAGTCGAAGACGTCGTAGTTGACCCGGGCGACGAGCGGAATCCTCCGACCTCTCGGACGCGGTTCCTGGAAGTTGTATCCGGCCGGGTTGAAGGCGAGGATGCCCAGACGGCTGTCGAGG
>JBDNCL010000047.1:0-15580 GCA_046719655.1 Fimbriimonadaceae bacterium | reverse complement strand
AGATCGCCCTCCCTGGAGGCCGAAATCGCCAACCCCAGGCTGTCCGCGCCTGCAACCCGTCCCACGCCTGCTCGCGAGCGAACGCCCTCCCCCGCGTCGCCATGGCCTGCCGCGAGGAGGTGAAGGCATGAAAAGCCGACTCGCTTCCATCGGCGCCTACGGGTTTGGCGAGGTCGAGACCGCCATCTTCGCCGCCCTCGTGAGCGAAGACCCCCTCCTCCTCATCGGACGGAGCGGAACCGGCAAGACCCACCTGCTCAACACCCTTTCCGAGGCTCTCGAACTCGAGCATCGGCACTATAACGCCTCGCTCGTGTCTTTCGACGACCTCGTCGGGTTCCCATTCCCCGAGGAGGACAAGGGTGGAGTCCGGTTCCTCGAAACGCCCGCCACCGTCTGGCCGGCCGAAAGCGTGCTCGTCGACGAGATCAGCCGCTGCAAGCCCGAGCATCAGAACCGACTGTTCTCCCTCGTCCACGAGCGAAGGATCCAGGGAATCGCTCTCCCCAAGCTCCGCTATCGATGGGCGGCGATGAACCCGTGCAGTCTCGACGAGGGTGGCGACTATGCGGGGAGCGAGCCCCTGGACCGCGCTCTAGCCGACCGTTTCGGCCTCATCGTCGAGGTGGTCGACTGGAACGACCTTACCGACGACGAGCAGCGCCTGGTCGCCGATCCCTCCGGCGAAGGGCGGATAACCGACCCGAACACGGATCTCAGGCGCAAGGTTGCGGACTGGCGCCGCAAGTTCAACGCCATGGTCGCGAACTGCCCGGCCCACATCGTCGAGTACGCCCGGATCGCCACGACCGCCCTGAACACGGCCGGTCTGCGCGTCTCTCCGCGCCGGGCCCGGATGATCTCGCGCAGCCTGCTGGCCGCTGAAATCGTCGCTGGGCGAAAGGAGCGCGTCTACAAGCTGATCCTGAAACGTTCCCTTCCCCAGCCGGCCTGGGGCCAGAAGGTTTCTCCCGAGCACGTGGCGGCCGCCCACCGCACCGCCTGGGCATGCATCGTCGCTGACGAGAAGCAGCGCTGGACCCACACCTTCCATCTGGAGGGCCGACTCGACCGAAAGCTCGGCTTGCTGTTGAGGTCGTGCCCGGACCCCGAGACGGGCACGCTCGCCGTGTGCCAGTTCCTCGCAACCGACGACAAGCTGAATGCCGGCGCCTTCGCCATGGCCGTCTACCCGGCCGCTCTGGAAGGTCGGCTGCCGCTCAATGCGGAGGCGGTCGCCGACCTCGCCCGCATGGCGACCCCCATCCTCGACATCGACGCCGAAATCACGTGGCAGGAAGCGCTCAACGTCCAGAACTCGGTCCACCCCGGGTTTGCCAAGGTGGCTCCCTTCCTCAACACCCTTTCCCGGGGCCGGCGCGAGCGGGCCACCCAGCTCCTTTACTGGGCCCTGACCCAAGGCCTGCCCCTCGACGAACCCGAGAAGATCGAGGTCGAGTTCGACCGGTGCGTCCGGCTTCTGCGGAGGGCCCGATGATCGACGGGATGCTCTGCAACACGGGAGGACCCCGGAGCCGGACCCGCCGAGAGCGCCTCCAGGCCACGGTAATGGGCAACGACCGAGGCTTCGTCCGGTGCCCGCGGCGTCGAAAGGTCGGCATCCTCTTTCCCGAGGGTGCCGACGCCCTCGCCCTCGTCTACGGACTCTGTGCCCAGTTGGGATACGCCGATCCCGACGACGCCCGACGCGCCCTCGCCCGCGATCTCCCGGAGCAGCCGATGGTGGCCATGCCGAGCCAGTCGACCCCGACCGTCGTTTGGCCCGAAGAAGACGCGCCTGCTTCGGAGGCGCTGCTCGTCGAGGCCCTGCTCCTCGGGATGTGCACCGCCCACCTCTACGATCCTACGCGACCGGTTCTTTGGACCCGATCCAGCCTCGGCCGGCGGCTCGAACTCTTCTCGACGGAGGGCTTCTATGCGGCTTGACCAAAACCTGTTCCTCGCGCTTCTCGCCGAACTCGTGGACGAGAACCCGCTCGCCGCGCGACCGGTTCTGAGGATCCTTCGAACCGAGTTCACCGACACCGTACCGACCCTAGCCGTTACCCTCGAATCGAGGCCCCGACTGCTCGTGAATCTCGGGTTTCTGAGCGAACACTGCCAGACCGAGGAGCACGTCAAGGCGTGCATCCTCCATGAGTTTCTCCATGTTCTGCTCGGCCATACCGAGCGCTTCAAACGTTTGACGACCGTGCAGAACATGGCGCTCGACGCAGTCGTGAACGCCATCATCCACCGCACCGCCGGCCCGTCGTACAGCAACTTCTTCGTGCAGTACTACATCGGTGAAAAGGGCCTCGGACGCCTGCTCCGACCGATGACGGAGGAGGAAGAGACGAGTCTGGCCACACGATGCAGAGTGGCTTTTTTCGATCGAGAGTTTTATGGCATCGAGCCTACCGTGGAAGAGGCTTCCCCCCTGGAAAAGGTCTGGGAGGGCATCTACGATGGCAAGCTGGTCGTCGACGACGTGCTCGAAATCGCCCGCGACCTTGAGACGCTCGACCCGAATGGTCCCGGCGATCCCATTCTGATCGGCAACCACGACGGAATCGGCGATGACATTCCTTTCGAACTGGCCGAAGCCTTGGACGAGGCGATCAAGACGATGAACGGAGACTCTATCTGGAGGTCGCCCAAGAACCGCGGAGTCGGCCAGGTCGGCTATCGCACAGAAATCCCGAAGGCCAATGTCGCACTCGAGCGATGGAAGGCGGAAACTTTCCGCGTGCTCGAGGAGTGCCTGGTGCCCGACCGCCGGAGCGTCCTCACCGAAAGCGCTCCCCGGTCATACCGCATCCCCGTTCTCACCGCCCGCGACCGGCGTGCGTTTGTGCGGTCCCTGTGGTCGCCGATTCTGCCCGAATCGGAGTGGCTGTCCGAACATCCCCGCCCCCTCGGCAAAGCCCACGTGTACCTAGACGTGTCCGGATCGATGAACGCCGAAATGCCGCACATCGTGGAGCTTCTCTGGCAACTCCGCCGCGCGATCAAGACCCCGTTCTGGGCGTTTTCCGACGTCGTCGAACCGGCCGAGATCGTCGGCGGTAGTCTCAGGACCGGTACGACGGGAGGCACCAGCATGAAGTGCGTCCTCGACCACCTCGCCAAGACGAGTCCACCCTCGGCCGTGGTGTTCACCGACGGCTACATCGAGGCAATCAGCCCCAATCAGATTGCCCGCATCGGCAAGACCCGACTTTGGGCCGTCGTCACCCGCAACGGCTCCCCCTACGCCCTCGAACGCGCCGGCATCCCTTACCGGCAACTTGGGAGGTTCCCAGAATGATCCGATTCTCCGAAATGGTGCTCCCCGGACACCCCGACAAGCTCTGCGACCAGATCGCGGACCGCATCCTCGCCGAAGCCTACGCCGCCGACCCACAGGCCTACTGTCAGGTCGAGGTGTCGTGCTGGTGCGACGAGTTCTTTCTCACCGGCGGCACCGCCACCCGCCGCCCCATGGACAAACCCCTCGACGAGATCGTGCGGGAGGTCGGACGCGAAGTCGGCTACCACGCCGGCAACGCCATCGACTCGAGTCGCTGGAACATCCGCAGCACCGTGAGTCAGGAAGTGCGCGACCCGCGCACCTGGACCGAACACACCAACGACCAGTGCATCGTCGTCGCCTACGCCGGGTACGACGCCAAGACCCGCTACCTGCCCCCCGAGCACTACCTTGCCCACGTCTTCCGCGAGGCTCTGGCCCGGTCTTGCGGGTCGGGCCGGCTGGTGGGGCAAGGCCCCGACGGCAAGATCCTCGTCCGCATCCGCGAAGAAGGCGCCGACTGGATCCTCGAGCACGTCCTCGTGACGATCCAGCAGCGGGAGGAGAACGCTTTTGTCGACGTGGTCGGCTGGGTGGTGGCCGACCTCCGAGACGCCTACGACACCGCTCAACAGGCGGACTCCCGCTGGCGAGCCTCATGGAACGACGTCGAGGTGATGGTCAACCCCAACGGGCCCTTGGTAAACGGCGGCCCCGACGGCGACAACGGCCAAACCGGCCGCAAGCTCGTCATGGACTACTACGGCCCCCGCGTGCCCATCGGGGGCGGCGCCCTTTCCGGCAAGGACCTCACCCACGTCGACCGGGCCGGCGCCTACATGGCCCGCAAGCTTGCAGTCGGGTCGGTCGGGGGAGGAGCCACGGACTGCGTTCTCCGGGTCGCCTACGCACCCAACCTCGACGAGCCGCTGGACGTGGTCGTCGAGCAGATCGGCGGCGCCCCGATCGACCGCAGGCTCCTGTCCCACGAGGCGATCCGCCGAGAGATCCGGGAGTGGCGCGTCGACCCCGAACTCGGCCGCGGCACCCACTTCTTCGGAGACCGTCCGTGGAACCAGGCAAGCCCCCCGGCCCGACAGGCGGACTAGGCGCCTTCCGGACGGACCCGGACCGGGCGCAGGGGATTTTCCCCCTCGCGCCCGGACGCCCGGTCGGCCCGGATGACCGCCCCTACCGGAGCGCCACGTTGTGGAAGCGGTCTTCCGCCTGCATGGATTGCGGCAGAAGCTGCCAGCACCGAAGAACGTGCAGACGCACCTCGTCGTAGTCCTGCGAAGCCAGCGCCCGTTCGGCCCGCTTCATGTGCTCGAAAAAGGTCAGGGGATCGTCTGCGAGCTTCGCCTTGCCCTGGAGAATCTCCACCTGATGCTCCCAGCAGTCCCTCGTCTTCACGTAGTGCTCCCAAAAGACTTCGCGGACTCGTTCCCGGACGGACTCCATGGCTTTCGCCTGGTTGTTCCGAAGCGCCTTCGACGCGTCGGATCGGGCGTCCTGAAGCTTGGCGAGCCCCATCCGGTCCCCAAATTGCTCACAGAGTTCCTCCGCCTCGTCGACCAGTTCGATCAGACCTTCGTACTTGGCCTGGAGCTCGTACTTGTCCCGGAGCGGGCGCAGTCTCGCCTTGACGTCTGCCAGCTGCTTCGCGACCTTTTCGGCCTCTCCGACCTCTCCCCGCGCAACCCGATCCAGATTCGCCTCGATCTGTTCGAGCTGCCGATCGGCCCGAATCACGTCGTCCTCCTCGTCGCCCTCGACCCGCTCTTCGACATCGCTGATCGCCTGCCTTACCTCCATCAGGGACGCGGTCAGATCTTCCAGGTCGGGCTGATCGACGATGGAGTGGAGTTCGACCGAGTAGTCCACGTCCAGAAGGGGGATGTAGACCTTGGCCGTAGCCCGTCGACTCTCGTCGACCCGAATCCGGATTTCAAGCTTCTCGCCTTCTTTGAGCGTACGCCCGATGTCCGTGCCGCGGAGCCTGAGCTCGCCCACCTTGACGTTGTCGTGAGCGATCAGGCTGTGCCCTTCGACGAAGTAGATGACCGCCTCGTCGTTCGAACCGGCAACGATCGATTTCGCCAGCGCGAATTCGTCGACCCCGCTCGCGGGCAGAGGTTGGTTCTCTTTGACGATGAACAGGGCGTTGCCGCTCTGCCGCACGACGCCGTAATTGTAGGGAGTCACCGGCTGGGCCGACCGGATCCCCGACCGGATCGAAAATCCGGACGGGCGACACTCGATCGATTTGCCCGTTGGGTCGCGCAGCTCGATCTCATACTCGGTGACCAACTGCCGGCCGAGCGGGACCTCGAACGAAAACGCGCTGTTCTTCAGCTGCCGCCAACCCGACTCCCAAAGACCGTCCGTGCTCCGCAGGCGCACTTCCCCCGCAAAGTTTTCGGGGTCCGTGACCTTGCCGGCGACAACCGTGCTTTCATCTGGCGAGACCGGTTCGTAGTTGAGGAACAGGGTTGCCGAACCCGGTTTCTGGAGGATCGGCCTGTTGGCGCGCTCGCGCAGAAGCGTCGAGGCGTGCACGGCCGCTCCCTGGGCGACGACGGTCATCGGGTCCTGGTCGAGAGCGATCGGCAAGCCGAGCTCGTCCTGAAGCCGCTTCCGGATGTACGGCATCTGGGTCGGACCGCCGACGAGCAGGATGGAACGCGGCGACGTCCCCGCCCGCTTGACCCGATCGTGCGCGATCTCGATCGTTCGGGTCACAAAAGAAGAGACCAGGTCTTCGGCCGACTCGCGGGTCAGCTCGAGCTTGGCGATCGGCAAGTCGTAGTCGTCGAGATAGATCGTCGCCGAAGCCTGGTCGGAAACCTCCTCCCGAGCCCGTTCGCACTCCAGCAGCAGCTGGGTCCGCTGCCATCCGTCCGACTCGAACGCCCGGGTGTCGCCTCCGACTCGTTCGATCTGCTCCAGCACCCAGTCGAACACGGCCCGATCGAAATCGGCGCCTCCGAGATAGTTGTCGCCGCCGTGTTCGACGACGCTCATCTCCCCGGATCCGAGTCGGATGAGGGAGACGTCGAACGTTCCGCCGCCGAGATCGTACACGAGGTAGTAACCTTCGGCCGGATTGTCGGAGAGATAGGCCGTCGCAGCCGCGATCGGCTCCTGCAACAGAGCGACCGCGTTCATTCCGGCCAGGTTGGCCGCTTCGTTGGTCGCCGCGCACTGCGGCTGCGTGAACATCGCCGGAACCGTGATCACGACTTCTTCGACGTCTTCGTTGGTTCTCGCTTTGGCGGCGGCCCGCAGAGCCTTGAGCACTTCGGCCGACAGCTGCTGAGGGGTCCACGGCTCGCCCCCGACCGGGAGGCAGTTCGTCGTCCCCATCAGCCTTTTGAACCACCGCGCAACCTGAAGGTGGGGGTTGAGGGCCTCGGCTCCGACCTTCAGGTCGCCGCGCTTGTCGATCGCGACCGCGGATGGAATGTACTTGAGCCTCTTGATCGGTATGGTTTCGGGCCCCTTCGGCGCCATCCTCCCGATCGCGCTGTTGGTGGTTCCAAGATCGATGCCCCAGTCGATGGTCCTGCTCATGTGCGTTCTGCCCTGCCCTTGGTGACGACCTCGGCTTCCCGGATTAGAGTCTCCTTGAAGAAAACCGCCGGCCGGATGCATTGCCCGATGACGAGCGGGCCGTCTCCCGGATCGTGGTCCACGACGCGGACCTTGAGGTTGGTGTCGTAAGTCCTGCCCACCATCGTGTCGATCTCGAAACCGATCCGTTGAAGCCGGTCCTCGGCCCGCTCGCAGGCAGCCAAGGTTCGCTCGTCGGCGGCGCCCGACCTCGCCCTCTCGAACACCTTCCAAAGGTCGATTGCCAGTTCGGCAACGTCTTCGACGCTCGGCCCGGGCCGTTGAGTCATCGAGCCGGATGTCGGCGCGGCCGCGGCATGCTTTCTCTTGACCTTCCTTCTCTGTCCTCTTCCCACATCAACGCTCCGTGTTGAGAACTTCCACGATCCGGTTGTGCCGAGCAACCTTCTTCCGATAGTCCGCCACCCTCTCCTCGTGGGCGGAGAGAGCGCGGTCGTACTGGCGCCGCATGCTTTCGTACCGGTCGACGACCCCGTTGTATGCCCTCACCTCGTCCATGTCGTACAGGTTGGGCTCGTGAGTCTGGAGCCAGTCCCACACCTCTTCGAGGTTCGATTGGACCCAAGTCAGCCACTCACTGTCTGATTGCAGCCCGCTCTCCAGTTCGGGAATCTCCTCCTGGAGTTGCCGGAGTTCCTCCTCCAGACGCTCGATCCTCTGCGCGGCCTCCTCGCGCCGGCGCGTTTCTTCCTCCAACTGCCGCTGCATCTCCTCCAGGGCCGGGTCCGGTTCGGGAGAGGCGGTCTCGGCCCCGCCGTCCGGCTGGAAGGCCGACCCCGAGGGGCCCAGATCCGACCAAGAAGATTCGCTCCGCGACGAATAGGAACTCGGACTCGTGTCGTAGGCCGATCCGTGTCCGCCGTCGCCGGCTGCGCAACTCCGCACGACGACGAAGATGAACCCGATCGCAGCCCACACGAGCCAGCCGGCCAACCGGGTTCCGATATCGGACCCGTCCCTCGACCGCGACATCGCGCTCTGCACGCGGTCGATCTGAGCGTCGAGCAGCTTTCTCTGCTCCGGGTCGATCGATATCTCCCTTGCCAGACGCAGGAGGTTGAGCGCAACGTCCGCATTTCGATGCCGGATCGCTTCGGTCGCCGCAACGACGATCCGTTCGACCATCGCGGCGCGCCAGTCGTGAACGGCGTCGAGCCAGCTGGATGCGGCGGGGTGCCAGCCCTTCAGCAGCTCCCCGACCCGGGCGAGGGCCCGCACGGGCTTGGGCACGCCGACCGCGTGGCCCCTCCGCCACTGATGTGCCGCCTCGGTGAGACTTCCGACTTCGGATTTCAGTCGTTCGGCCGCTTCCGCGATGGGCTCCAGGACCCTCTCGATCAGGCTCTCTTCGAAATCCGATTCGGTCACCGCCCGGGTCAGAGCCGTGCCCGTCTCCACGTCGAGCCTGTCCCAGGCCTGGGCGGCGGCCCTGGCCACCCGTCCGAGGAGGTGGCGGGTCACGGCGCAGACCGCCGACTCGAAAACCTCGGCCGCCGCGGACTCGGTCACGCGATCCTCGTCCGCGAGAAGCTGGACGACCCGCTCCTTGAAGGCGCTCTCGTTCGCGAGCTCCGACCACCGACGGAGGGCATCCTGCGCGTCGGCGGGCTGCTCTTCTTCCAGAAACCCATACCAGGACGACAGGAACAGGAGTTGAGCCAGCTCCTCGGGCTGGATGTCGGCTCGGCTGACCGATCCTCCGTTGACCAAGCTGTCGACCCACCGCTCGCCCAGGGGCCACATGATCCGGAACGCGGTGAGCGACTCGAGATCGTTCCCGAGCGACCGCACGACCGTCGAGAGATCCTCGAGTTCCGGCGAACCGAAGCGGTCCGCCTTGGCGACCTCGGTAGCGATGCCGACGCTCGCCGATCGCGCCACCGCGTCTGCCTTTCTCTTCAGCAGCGCGTAGGAGATCGCCGAGCCCGATCCGACCGCTCGAAACGGATTGTCCGACACGTACCTCTCAAATCCAGGCAACTCTTCGTACTCCTCTCCATACCGTAACACTATTTCGAGAAAACAAAAGCGAGAAGATCCGACTCTGAACCGTTCTTAATTCATTATAGAAAAACAAGCATCGGCCGAACCCGTCTCGATGCGCGCCCTCCGGCAGCCGAACGCCGCCGGACGGCGAACGGGACGGCCGGAATCCCGCCCGGGCACACGGTCCGAAGGGGCGTCTCGGGTGCAAATTCCGGGCCGAGTGACGGTTGTGGCGGTCTCTTTTCTTAAAAGAGCGGAAGAGAAAAAAGAGGGGAATGCGTGGGTGGACACCCCCCGCGTGCCCGCGAGACGGAGCGGGGGGCGACCGCCACCCAGGCACGCCCCCATCACGAGCCCGAAGGTACATTTTGATACGCAATCTCGCCACGAAAGTCGACACGGGCGCCCCGAAAACCCAAAAAACCCGCACGATCCGTGCAGGTTTTGAACCGAATTCCTGGAGCCGACAACCGGATTCGAACCGGTGACCTGCTGTTTACGAAACAGCTGCTCTACCGCTGAGCTATGTCGGCCCGCGTACCTTGACGGCCAGGGGAGCCGCCAGACGCCATCCCCAGCCGATGCCGACTATACCCCAACCGAAGACCGCGGGCGGCGGGTCCGACAGAGCCGTCGCGGACGGCGGCCGAGAACAGACCCCGAGCGCGACCCCGGGCCCTTTCCGAAAATCGGCCCGCCGAAAGTTCGAGCCGGCAGCCGCTCGTTCGGTCCCCTCCTCTTCCGCCCCTCCGGAACGGGGCGGTCGCCCACGGACCCAGCATCGGACCGATCGGCCGATCGCCCCAGCCGCGCGGCGCCTCGCCTCTCCGAGCCGAAGAGTCCTACGGCGAGCGGCCGCCGAACCCGCCCGGCTCCGTTCGAGACCCGACCCGGTCGACGTCGCGGTACGAGAGGCGGAACGCCGAGCGGGCGCCCGACGCCGGTTCGCCGAGAAGCCCGCCGTGCCGGCCGCCCTCGGACCACGGCGAGAACAGCTCGACGGCCCAGGTCGCGTTCGCCGTTCCAGGACCGAACGGTTGGCCGGGCTTCGGGACGGGGCTCGGCCATCCCGATCCACCCGCGGGAGGCGTCTGCGGGCCGGAGCCGAACGGGCCCGTGCCGCGGGTTTTCCGCGAGCGGGCAGCGCCGCCGCAGAACCCGTTCCCTCCGCGCGCGGACGACTCCGTCCCCGGGCGGTAAGCCCGAAACCGGCGCCCGCCGTCGGCCGCCCGGCAGTCGTAGGGCTCGCCGTCGAAGCGGGCGCGGTCGGCGTTGTCCAGAATGCGGACGTTCGGGCTCGGGCGGATCGCGTCCGCCGCCTCCAGAGCACCGCGATCCAGACCCGGCCCGCCTCCCCCAGGCGCGAGCACCGCCGGCAAAGCGGTCGACCCCAACAGGCCGCCGGTTCCCCTCAGGTTCGATTCGGGCGGGGCGGGGGGACTCCTCCGAACCGTGCTCATCCGGGAACCCGGCCGGGCGCCCATCTCAGGCCACGACCGCGATGCACGCCACCGTCTCGTCTCGAAACCGAATCTTCGCCACCCGACGGATCGTCGCGGTCAGGCCGCCGAGATCGCAGGATTGGCCCTCCGCCGCCGACGCATCGTGAGGCAGGTACAGCAGACGGATCGGGCGCGGAAGGCCGTCGATTTCGCCCGGCGGGAAAAGAGTCTCGAGTTCGGCCATGGCAGGAGCGGCCACGACTGCCTTCACGCCGACGCGCCCGATGGTCACCGTGGTCCCGAAGCGCCGAATCGCCTGCCCGAACTTTCGCGGCATCGCCGACATCAGCCGACCTCCCCGAGACAGACGGCCCGTCCCGCGTCGGCGAGCACCCGACTCGGAGCCGACGTCGGCCCCGATCTCAGATAGGGAGCCAGCCGGGACCACCCGCGCTCTCTCAGACCGAGAAGGCCCCGCAAGACCTCGACCGGCGGCGGTTCCACCGCGAGCGGACCGATGCGGACTCGGTCCAGGGCCCCCGGCTCGCGCCACGTCTGCTCCAACAGCTCGCCCGCCACGATTTCTGTCGCCGCGAGTTCGATCACGGCCCGGTTGCCCGTCCCGTCCCCAGACGACAGGTGGGCCAAATCGATCGACGCCTCGATCGCCGGCCCCAACTCCGCGATCAGGGCCGCCGCCGCCGCGTCGATCTCCGGTCCGGACAAGCCGCTCTTGGCCTTCACCCGCTCGAGATCGATCGTCAAAATCATTCCCAACCTCCCTCCAAAATGCGGAGACGGGGCACCCCTTACGAGGTGCCCCGTGTGGTCCGGCGTCCCGAACGAACGCCCCTCACTCGCCCGATATGCGGCAGTTCAGCCGTTCCGAAAGCCGCTGGAGGAGGGCGCTGTTCTCCCGCATGATTTCGCCGTGGCGCTCCAGAATCTCCTGGAAGCGCCGGTTGGTGTCGTCTTGGCGCTCGACCGAAGCGCCGAGAAAGTCCATGAACCGTTCGGTCGCGTCGCGTCCGGTCGCCATGGCGTAGCGGACGATGGCAAACGCGGTGCCCACGAACGTCCCGAGCAACACGAACAGCTCGTGCCAGTCCCCGCTCATCGCAGCCTCAGAGCCCGCCGAAGCCGCGTCGCCGCTTCGACCACCCCGTCGACCGATCCGGTCAGATCGTCGAAATCGGCCCGGACACGTTGGCTGGCCGCGTCCGGACGGCCTTCGATATAGTCCTCGAACGACTCGCGGAACACGCCGAAGCTGCGGGCCAGCCGGCCGCCGGCCGACACGACGGCCGCCACCGCCCCCCCCCCCCCCCCCACACCCAGTCCGACCACGAGGGCCGCCCAGTCGGTCCAACTCACAGCGACGCTCCGTACGCCGTCTGCCACAAACCATAGCCGACGTTGTAGCGGGCGCGGACGCCGTACAGGTACCGGTCGCGCAGGAACGCCGACTCGCTGCCCGAGCCCGACTCCAGAGCCGTGAACTCGACCGGCACGTCGCTCCTCTGCTGGAGGATCAGCGACTTGATCGGCCGGCTCGTGTCGAGCAGGAACCAGAAGTCGTCCCGCTCGCCGGAAAGAAACGGCGTGACGACCAGCCGCAGTCGACCCTGAAACGCGTTCTTGTACGGCGTCGAGCCCGCTTGGTGGGCCGAGTTGCCCTTGTAGACCACGACCGGACTCTCGATCAGCTCGATCGCCGCCCACATCAGCTTCGGGCCGACCACCAGGGTGTCGGGCTGGATCCCGAGAGGGGTGCCCTGGTCGTCCGGAAACGCCATCATGGCGGCGCACGCGTCGGCGAGCGCGTTGGCCGAAAGAGCGTCCGACGTTCGGTTCGACACCGTCCCGCCCGAAACCGGGTGGGCGTTGGCGAACAGAGGTTGGCCGTCGTAGCACGCGGCCGAAAAACCGCCCGCCAGGGCCTCGACCAGGATCTGTTGCCGGTGCGTCGCCACCCGCGACGCCAAGTCGCGGACGCGCAGCCGGATCAGGTCGAGTTGATCGTCCTCGACCGCGCGGCGGTCCACCGCGATCGTCGATTCGAACACCTTGTCTTCGATGCTGACCGCGTGGGAGGCCAGTCCGCTGGGACGGCGCTCGTCGACGAACTCCCGCATCGGCGGCACCGTGCCGAGCCAGGCGTACTTCTGGATCGGCTGCGTCGTCTGGATCACGGTTGCGAGCCGTTCGGCCAACCCGTTCTCCAGCTCGTTCTTGTACGCGAGGGCAAACTCGGCCTTCAGGCCCGGGAGCAAAAGCTCGGGAATGTCGCTCTTGGTCAGAGCCAAATCAAACCTCCTTCGGGTTTGGGGCGCCCGTTCGGGGCCCCGGTTGAAAATTGGACGCGGGCGACCGACCTCAGACCGTGTGGTTGTCGATGCGGACGCGGACGCCGGTCGCGCCAGTCGACGTGGTCTCCAACCCGACGATCGTGCCGACCTTCACCGGAAACGTGAGGCCCGCCGTCGAGGTCTGGACCTCCCAGTCCGTGTTGGCGTAGACCTCCTTCCCGATGTCGCCCGGAGCCGGCGAAAACCCGGCCGCCGACTTCATCACGAAGGAGCCGCACTTGGTCACGTTCACGACTCGGTCGCCGGCCGCGCCGGCCGAGTTGTCGACCGACTCGTTGGCCACGCCCACGAACCGCAGTCCGCTGACCGAGTGGGCCATGGGAACGACGAATCCGGACCCGTTCAGGCCGACCAGCGCCCCCTTGAAAACCTTGGTGTTCGAGACCCGGTAGCCGACCACCAGTCCGGGCTTCTCGTACGTTTCGTAACTCTGCGTCAGTGCCGCCATGCAAACCTCCTTTGCCCGTCAACGCCCGAGCTTTCGCTGGGCGATCTCGTCGAGTCGAACGTCGGGGAAATACCGACGGTAGAACGCCGCCTCCTCGGGAAGGAGAAGCGCGTCGTCGCCTCCGGATCCCGCCTCCCCGGCGTCGGACGCGGTCGGCGCGATCTCGCCGAACAGCTTCAGCGGCGGCTGCCGCTCCAGGACGGCGATGAACAGCTCCCGGATGGGTTGCCGCGATCCGTCGAACTCGACCGTGTCGTCCAGCCCGAGGATGGCGCGGGCGAACGGCACCTGCGCCGGGACGAGCCGGCCCGCCCGCACCAGCTCGGAAAGACGCTGCTCCCGTCGCTCCCGTCGGGCGGCTCCCTCCAGCTCCTCGCAGCGCCGCCGCCAGATTCCGTCCTCGGGTTCGGGCGGGTCGGCCTGGTCCCATCGGCACGCGATGCAGAAGAGCCGGGCGTCCGCGACCCTCGGGTGCCGGACCAGGCTGACCTCCCGGATCTGCCGCAGGTCGCTGGACACCCCGAGCGACAACGCCTTCGCACCCGACCGGCGCACCAGCGAGTCCGCCTCGCGGGTCAGGGAGATCGTCCCGAACAGACTGTCGCCCCGGGCCTCCACGTCGGTGAGATAGCCGAGATCCAGCGGCGACGCCGCGTGCTCGATCAGCACCGGCACCGGTTCGCGAAAGTTGGCGGCGAGGGCGACGATGTCGTCCCGGGTGACCTCCACCCCCTTGTCGGGGTACTTCCCCGCCTCGAAGAGCTTGGCCTCCCGGTCGACCCACTCCGTGTCCCGCTCGAGAAACGCGGGCGGCTCGGCCCCCGACTCGCGGAAAGCGTCGGCCAGGGCCTGCGCCTCGCCTTCGGTCAGGATGCGCCGCCGCCCGCGAAAGCCCGGTCCGGCTTCCGCCGCCACCAGCCAGAGATCGTGGGGGTCGAGCCCCCGAAATGCGGTTGGACTTCTCATCATGTCGGTGTCGGACCGCCCGGCAAACGCCGGCCAGATCCGCCAGATAGTAGACGAGATTCTACTATGTCAACCAACCGCGCCACAACCGTTTTTTCGGGCGCGTCTCCCCGCCGCAACGCCTACTTCTTGAAGAAAAGCTGGATGGCGACCAGAACGAGCAAGCCCGCGAACAGCCGTCTGACCAGAACTTCGTCCAGGCTGAGCGAGATCTTCGACCCGAGGTACGAGCCTCCCAAAACACCGAGGGCGATGAACAGCCCGATGGCGACGTCGGTCCGGCCCGCCTTGTGGTAGTTCAGGAACCCGAGGACCGCCACCGGAACCATGAAGACGAGCAGCGAGGTTCCCTGCGCCTTCAACTGATCGAAACCGAGCAGAAACACCAGCGCCGGCACGATGACGATCCCGCCTAAAATCCCCGCCGAAGCCCCGATCAAGACCGCCAACGCGTACTGCATCGGTCCCCCTTTCGCCGCCCGGCCGCCGGTCCCTTCCCGCGCGGGCCGATCCGGTGGGCACTCCGGACGATGGACCCGGCCGTCCCCCGCGACACAGAAGCGGACGAACCGCCAAAATGGGCGCATGCGCGTTGGAATTCTCGGCTTGGGCGGGATGGGCTCGACCCACCTCCGTCAGTACCGACAGATGCCGGACGTCGAGATTCTGGTCTTCGATCCCAAGGAAGAGCGCCGACAGATGGCCGCCGCCGGCGGCGCCGTCGCCTGCACCTCCCCCGAAGACCTGATCGGGAAGGCCGACGTCGTCGACGTCTGCGTGGCGACCGACCTCCACCACGCCGTCGGCATGGAGGCGGTCGCGGCCGGCAAGGCCGTCTTCATGGAAAAGCCGATCGCCCGCACCCTCGAACAGGCGGCCGAACTGATGGACGCCGCCGACAAAGCCCGGGTACCGTTCACGGTCGGCATGGTCGTCCGGTACTTCCCCGAGTTCGCCCGCGCCAACGCCGTCGTCCGGTCTGGCTCGCTCGGCAACCCGGCCGCCGCCCGAACCCGTCGCGGGGGCGCCGCGCCGCGCGGGAGCCAAGACTGGTTCATGGACCACCGACGGTCGGGAGGCGTGCTCGTCGACCTCGCCATCCACGACTTCGACTGGCTCCGCTGGACCCTCGGCGAAGTCAAGTCCCTGTACGCCCGGTCCGTCGCCGCCGAACGGGGTTCGGGTCCCGACTACGCCTTGACCACTCTGACGTTCGACAGCGGCTGCGTCGGCCATGTCGAGGCGACCTGGATGGACCCGGCCGGGTTCCGGGTGACGTTCGAGGTGTGCGGCTCCGACGGCATGATCCAGTACGACAGCCGGTCGACCCCGACGCTGAGAACCAACCTCGCGCAACCCGCCGACGCCGCCGCCAACGACCCCCGAGCCCAGAGCACCGGCCGGTCCGGCGGAGTCGAATCCCCCTTGGCACCCAAGACGACCC
>JBDNCL010000046.1:0-15715 GCA_046719655.1 Fimbriimonadaceae bacterium | reverse complement strand
GGCACCGCGCCCCCCCCCCCCGTCCCATCGACGGACCCGGCCGGGCTCCGGCCCGCAGGCGTGAGTCGGCGGAAACGGGACGACCGTCCGAATCATCCCCGCCCCACACCGTCGGCGACGCAGACGCCGCCGGACGGCCTCGCCGTGTCAGACCCGGCGGAAGATCAGCGACACGTTGTGCCCGCCGAACCCAAACGAGTTGGTCAAGGTCGCGTGGAGTTCTTTCTTGCGGGCTTCGTTGGGCACGTAGTCGAGATCGCACTCGGGGTCGGGGTTCTCGTAGTTGATGGTCGGAGGAATGATGCCGTCCCGCATCGCCAGGATGCAGATCGCCGACTCGATCGCCCCGGCCGCTCCGAGCATGTGCCCGATCATCGACTTGGTGCTGCTCACCGGCAGCTGGTACGCGTATTCGCCGAACACCTTCTTGATCGCGTAGGTCTCGAACTTGTCGTTGTAGGGCGTGGAGGTCCCGTGCGCGTTCACGTAGCCGATCTGTTCCGGCTCCATCCCGGCCGTCCGCAAGGCCATCTTCATCGCCCTCGTGGCCCCGCCCCCCTCGGGGTCGGGCGAGGTGATATGGTAGGCGTCGCCCGTCATCCCGTAGCCGACGACTTCGGCCAGCATCTTGGCGCCCCGGGCCTTGGCGAACTCGTAGTCTTCGAGGACGAGGACGGCCGAGCCCTCGGCCATGATGAAGCCGTCGCGCTGGGCGTCGAACGGTCTCGAGGCCTTCTTGGGGTCGTCGTTCTGGGTGCTCATCGCCCGAGCCGAACAAAAGCCGGCCAGCCCGATCTCGTTGATCGGCGCCTCCGTGCCGCCGGCCAACATCGCCACCGCGTCGCCGCGCTTGACGATGTGGTACGCGTCGCCGATCGCGTTGGCCCCCGTCGAGCACGCCGTCACCACGCAGGTGTTGGGTCCCTTGAGCTTGTGGAGGATCGACACATATCCCGAAGCCATGTCCGGGATCATGTAGGGCACCAGGAACGGGGAGACCTTGCTCGGGCCGCCCTCGTGAAGACGGCGGATCTGCTCCCCCATGAAGGTGAGACCCCCGATGCCGGAGCCGATGAGGACGCCGATGTGCTCGTTGTTGCCCTCGACCGGCAAGCCCGAATCGTCGAGGGCCATCTTGGCCGCCGCGGCGGCAAAGGCCAGAAATCGATCGACGCGACGCGCCTCTTTCGGGTCGAGCCAGTCCGACGCCGAGAAGTCGCGGACTTCGGCTGCGATCTGGGTCGTGAAGTCGGACGGATCCATCAACGTGATCCGGTCGACCGCACACTCGCCGGCGAGCAAACGAGGCCAGAACTTTTCGACGCCGGTTCCCAACGGCGTGACCGCCCCGAGGCCCGTAACGACGACCCGACCCGAGGGGCGCGGCAGGTCGCTCATCTAGCTACCGCTCTTCTTCCCGATGTACTCGACCGCGTCCCCGACGGTGCGGATGCTGCTCACCTCGTCGTCGGGAATGTCGATCCCAAACTCGTCCTCGAACGCCATGACGAGTTCGACGACATCGAGCGAGTCGGCACCGAGATCTTCCTGGAACGAGGCAGACTCCACAACCTCTTCCGGCTTCACGTTGAGCTCCTCGACGGTGACCTTCCTGACTCTCTCCAAAACGTCTGACATGCGATGTACCTTACCTTAGCGAATGTGCCTGAATTGGGCCTGAACGGAGCGCCTCGCTCGAGCCGGCGAGGGGCCCGAGTCACCGCCCGGAGGGCACCCGGTCCGCATCGACCGACGTCTGCGCGTCGACGTTCTGATCGGCCCTATTATGCGGTCTCCCGTCCGCGAATGGAATAGGGGTCCGTCGCCCGGCGAGCCGGCGCGGGGGAGTCCCGAGAGGGAGGGGAAAGAAGAAGGACCCGGCCCCCGGCCCTGCGAATATCCATCCACCCATGCGCCGAGCGATCGCGCTCCTGTGTCTGTGCCTTCTCGTCGTTGCCGGCTTCACCGGGCGCGCCGGCGCCCAGGAACCGATCACGATCCGGATGATGGCCGGCCCCGCCCAGGGAATCCCGCCGAAAGAGGCAACCGACCCCCGGTCGCAGGCGCGTCGCGCCGTCTTCGAGGAGTTCCACCGCCGGAACCCGGACATCCGCGTGGTCAACGCCGGCGGGCTCGAACTCGTCGGCGACCGCGCCGAAGCCGGGTTCCTCATGTCGATGGCGGGCGACACGTCGCCCGACGTCTTCTACGTCAACTTCCGGCAGTACTACAACTACATCGACCAGGGCTTCTGCCGCCCGCTCGACGATCTGATCGCCCGAGATCCCGACTCGGTGAAACGGATCAACCCGATCATCCGGGAAGTGCTCGAGAGCTACGACGGCCGGATCTACGCCATCCCGTGGTTCCAGGTCGCCATCGCCCTCTACTACCGAAAGGACCACTTTCTGGACGCCGGGCTCGACCCGGGTCGCCCGCCGAGAGACTGGGAAGAGTTCGTCCAGTACGGCCGGCGCCTCACCGAGTCGGCCCCCGGGCGGAACGGCTTCGCGTTCAGCAAAGGGCTCGGGGGCCGCGGGTACTGGTGGAGCAACTTCGTGTGGCAGGCGGGCGGCGAAGTCGTCGGACCCGGCGAACGCGGCCTCTGGCGCGCCAAGGTCGCCACGCCCGAGGGAGCCGTCGCCCTCGACTTCTACCGACGGCTCACCATGGAGCGATGGGTGGGCCCCGGCGGACGAACGTTCGGCCCGGTCGCCAACATCTCGCCCAACCTGCCCGCCGACATCACCGAAGGCCGGGTCTCGATGTGGTTCGCGTACACGAACGACGTCGTGCTCAACATGACCGACCTCAACCCGGCCCTGCTCGGGGTCGCCGCCCTCCCCGCCGGTCCGGCCGGACCGGCCAACGAGATCAACGCCGGAATGTGGGCGATCAACGGCACCATCCAGGACCCGAAGAAGATCGAGGCGTGCTGGCGGTTCATCAAGTTTTTCGCCGGCGAAGAGGCGGCCCGGGTCAACACCCAGCGCATGGTCGAGCTGGGCTTGGGCAACCTCGTCAACCCGACGTGGCTTCAGAAGTTCGGCTACGAAGACTACGTGGCCCAAGTCGATCCGGCCTGGGTGAAGGCGAACGAGGAGCTGTTCAAGAACGGGCACCCCGAACCCTACGGCCGCAACGTCCAGCAGGTCTACGTCGTCCTCGACAGCGCCCTCGATCGGGCCGTTCTCGAACCCGACACCCCCGCCATCGAGATCCTCCGCGCCGTGGCCAAGGAGATGGACGCCAAGCTCCTCGGCTACACGCCGGCCGAAATCCTGAACCGTCAGCGGGCGGTGGCCCGCGCCGTGCTGGCGACGGTCGGAATCGGCATTTTCGGCATCCTCTCTTGGGCTTGGTGGCGGGCGAAACGGCGCGAGAGCACGTTCGTCGAGCACCTCGCCGCCGGAACCAACCGCCCGCGGATCTACCGATTCATCGCGATCTGCCTCGCTCCGGCCGCCATCAGCATCGGGGTTTGGGCCTACTACCCCCTCGTCAGCGGTCTCGTCATCGCGTTTCAGGACTACCGCATCATCAAGGGCACGTCGTGGGTCGGACTCGACAACTTCATCGCCGTCTTCACCCAGCCGATCTTCTGGCGGTCGCTGGTGAACAGCTTCGCCTACGTCGGACTCACCATCCTGATCGGATTCCTCCTCCCGATCATGCTCGCGCTGGCCCTCAACGAGATCCCCAAGGCCAAGGTGTTCTTCCGAACCGTCTTCTACCTGCCCGCCATGACGAGCGGCATCGTGATCGCCGTCCTCTGGAAGCAGTTTTACGACAAGTCGGAAACCGGCCTGCTGAACTCGTTGCTCAAGCCGTTCATCGAGTTTGCCAACAACTTCGTCTGGGTTCCGCTCGGAAACGCCCCGATCCCCACCGCCAACGACTGGCTCGGCAACCCGACCTTGGCCATGTTCGCCGTCGTCTTGCCGGGAATCTGGGCCGGTGCCGGACCGGGGTCCATCCTCTACCTCGCCGCCCTCAAGAACATCCCCGAAGAGCGGTACGAGGCGGCCGACTTGGACGGGGCGTCCTGGCTGATGAAGGCGATCCGCATCACCCTGCCCGGACTCAAGCCTCTGATCCTCATCAACCTGCTGGGGGTGTTCATCGGCGGCTTCAAGGCGATGGAGAACATCTTCGTCCTGACCGGAGGCGGCCCGCTCTACGCGACCCACACCATCGGACTCGAGATCTGGACGAACGCGTTCATGTTCCTCAAGTTCGGCTACGCCACCGCCGCCGCCTGGGTGATGGGCGCGATCCTCATCGGATTCACGATGATCCAGATCCGCAGCCTGACCAAGATGAAGTTCGGAACGGCCAAGTTCTAGAAAAACGGCACCGGGGCGTCCCTCCGGCGCCGTCGCGCGCCCCCCAACGCCCCCGACGCAGGTCGCGGTCGCTCGGAACGATCCGCTTCGCCACCGCCACGAGCGGGGCCGACGCCATCTCGGCCGTCGCAACCGCATGGCGATGAGGGTTGCAAAGTCTCCGGTGCGGACGCTCCGCCAGACGCGTGCGAGTCGATTCGGGAACTCCGGCCCAAGGCACGACGACCGCCTTCCGATCCGCCAGGCGATCGAGGGTCTCGGCGCCGGGGACCCCCCAAACCAGGACCTCGGGGTCGGGAGGAGCATCCGGCCCGAACGTCGCCGAAACGCCCGCTTCGGCCAATCCGGCCAGAGCTTCCGCCTCCTCGGGAACGGGCGTGTCTCTGAGGTGCGCCCGCAGGCCCCCTGTGGCGGCGCGGTGTCGGGCGTCTCGAATCCGGCGACCCTCCCGGTCGCGCTGAACGCGTATGCTTCGGTCGACTTGGGCCGCGACGGGCGCCAGGCCATCCCCCGATCCGTCGATTGCCCGGAAACGCGGTCGGTTCTCGGCCGGACGATTCTTGCACCAGCTTCGCTTCGACCGCTTCCCGACGCCTTGGAATCTCCAGAGTCCGCGGTCTCCTTTTCTCGCCGAAAATTGCAAATGGGCGGGGTAAAAGATTTCGAATGGGTGAACACTGTAACCAGCATCGCAAAAGCGGTGACTCTTCGATAGAGGGAGACGACGATGGCGACCATTCGCGATGTGGCGGCTCGGGCGAACGTGTCGACGGCAACCGTGTCGAAGGTGCTGCGCGGGAAGACGGAGCACGTTTCGGCCGAAACCTGCGACAAGGTCTTCGCCGCCGTCCGTGAACTCCGCTACCGACCGGCGGCCGTCGTCAGCCGCAAGCGGCCGGTCCAAACTCAGAACATCGCTCTCATCATCGAAGAGATGGGGCGCAACCCGGTCGCCGGCAACCCCTACTTTTTCCACATACTCGACGGCGTGTTCGAAGCGGCGGCCGCCCGCGGCTTCACGGTCACCCTGGTGGCGGAAAACTACTGGGACGACGTCCAGGGTATGGTCGGGAGGCGCTACAACGGTCACTGCGACGGCGTCATTCTCGTCGCTCCGTCCCAAGACAACCCCGTCGTCGAAAGCTTCGCCCAGCGTGGTCTGCCGTGCGTGCTGATCGGCTCGTCCCACCGGGTTTCGGGGGTTTCCAACATCGACTTGGCCAACGCCCAGGCCGCCTATGAGATCACCCGGGCGATGATCGCCCGCGGCCATCGGACCCTGGCCTATCTCGGCGGATCGCCCCGCCAGTTCAGCTCCATCGAGCGGGCCGAAGGCTTCCTCCAGGCCGTGACCGAAGCCGGGCTCCCGCCGAGCCGCACTCCGGTCCTCTACAGCAACCAGTCTTCGGCCGACCAATCCGAAAGGCCCGTATCCGAGCCCCGGAAGCAACCCCACCCCATCGTCAAGGGTTGGGGTCGAAACCTCGTCCGATTTCTTTACGAGGACCTCCATGTCAACCCGACCGCCCTCGTCTGCTGGACGTCTCGACTGGCGGACAGCGCGGTCGAAGAGATCCGCGCCCGCGGGATCTGCGTTCCCGAGGACGTGGAGATCGCCTGCTTCGACAAGACCGATCCGGGCAAGTCCGGATTCGTTCCCGCGGTCGCCGTCCACCAGCCGCTCCAGGCCATGGGACGCCGCGCCGTGGACCTGCTCCTCGAACACCTCCTCGATCCGACGCTCCCGGACGAGCACGTCCGCTACACGCCGGAGCTGGTGTTCCCCGAGTCCAACGAGGCCAGCCGGAAACGACGAGCCGCCATTCTTGAAACCTATCTTAAGAACCAAAACGCCGACGGAGGTGTTTTGTGAACGCTCGCCGGGCGTCTGCCTTGATCGAGGTCTCGGATTCATCGCGATCATCGCCGCCTCGGCCAAGATCCTCTTTCCCGTCCCCGCGCCGGCAGAAGGGGCGGCGAAGAAGGCGTCCGCCCTCGCCAATGGGAAGCAGATGGGCCCCGCGGCGATGATCCGCCTCGCCGATCGCGACGGCGTCTTCCCGGCCGGTTTCCGCCGCGCCGTCAGCCAGACCGGCGAGAACTGCGGCCGATCATGGTCCTGCCCTGGGTCCAGAACCTCGGCGCGTACGGGTCCCCCGCCGACACCGATGCCGGCAAGTCCGCGCACCCGGTGCCGGACGGGAACGTAGGCCCTTGCGGGTCGTTCGCCTCCGACGGTTCCCTCGGAGGCTGGGGCTGCGTCCCGGACGGGAACTTCGGATGCCCGCGGCAGGGCCCGACGGGCATCGCCGACGAGGTCGGATGGATCAGCCGAGGGTCGGGCCCGCACCCGGCAGGACCCAGGTCGCTCCCGGCCGACACCGTCCTCTTCACGGAGAAGCACACCGACGGCGTCTCCCGCTCGAACGCGAAGATCGCCGCACCCGACGGCATCCCGGGCCGCAACCCCGGCAATACGTCGGCGTTCTGGGTGTCCGGCGTGTTCGGCGGCGATCTCGTCCACCTCGGACACCGGGGTCCGGCCCGCATTCCGAACGAGATGGGCAACCTCGACGACGCGACCGGCCCCGACGGCCCCTCCGGCGCCGTCTCGACCCAGTCCAGCAACCGGGCCGTCTTCGTCTTCGCCTACGGCCGCGCCGCTTCGATGAGCCCCGCCCGAACCAACCCCAACCCGAACGGCGAACCGCGGAAGAACATGGGGAACGGCCTTCGCGAGACCAAACGGCATCGCCCCCCCCCTCAAGCCGGGTCGCCGCCCCAAGGCGCGTAGGCGCCGCTTCGTCTCCCTCGTCGAGGGCAGGTCCTGCCTCGCCGCCCCGATGGAGCCGTTCCGAGGCGAGCCGGCGCCCGGGGAAGTCGCGAGCATGGTTCGGGAATCGCGAACCGAGTCCACGGAACGGGCGGCCAAGGCCCGCGAGCAGGGAGCGCCGTCTCCCGGCAGCTGAGTCCAGAAACGACCCTGCGACCCGGCCTGCGGATCCTCCCGGTCCGGCGGGCGGACTCCCTTCGCCAGCGTGTTCGCCGAATCCCCGCCGGGCATTTCTCCCCGCCACGCCGGATGCGAGGCCGATTCCGCGCTACCTTGAAATTCGGGAGTTCCTGATGACCGGCGATCCGAAGGCCCAGACCTACATACGAGAGGCCAAAAGCAGGGGAGCGTCCGACGAGGCCCTGCGTCTCGTCCTCCTCGAGTCGGGTTGGTCGGAGCGCAGTGTGCGCCGAGAGCTCGCGGCGTACTACGCGTCTCAGTTCGGGCCCGGGCCCGCTCGCCCGCGCGACCCCGCCGCGTCCAGCCCGCTCGACGCCTTCCTGTACCTGCTCTCGTCCGGGACTCTGATCTCGTGGGTGTCCGGCGCTCTCGTCCTCGCCTCCGGTCTGATCGACCGATGGCTTCCCGACCCGACCGCGACCGGAAATCAGCCGACCATGGACGCCCAAGGCCTGATCTACGCGGTTGCCGTCATCCTCGTGACCACCCCGATCTACCTGGGTGTCATGGGCGTGATCCACCGCCGTCTGAAGCTCGGCGTCTCCGGGTGGTCCTCGCCGCCCAGGCTTTGGGTTCTCAGCGGCACCCTTCTCGCCGGTGTCGCCACCATCCTCGGGTTCGTGATCGAATTCCTCGCCAAGATCCTGTCGGGAGAGCACACCGCGGCCTCGGTCCTGAAGGCGCTGTTCGCCCTGGCCCTGATCGGTGGGCTGGTCGCGTACTACGTTCGCTGGCTCAAGTCCTCCCCGACCGAGGGCGCTCCGCCGGAGGCCGTGCCGACGCCATGAGGGCGACGCACGGGATCTGGGCGGTCGCGTTCGCCGGCCTGTCGATCGCCCTGGTGGTGGCCGTGTTCGCCATCGTCGGCACGCCCGCCGACATGGCCCGTTACCGACGCGACTCCCAGCGGGTGGCCGACCTGCTGCGGTTCGCCTCCGAATTGCGGGAGCAGACGCGGTCGTCCGGTCACGAGCCCGCCAAGCCCCTTCCCGACCGGGTACCCGACCGCCTGGCGAGCCTCGACGTTAAAAACGACTGGATCGACCCCCTCACCCGCCAGCCCTACCGCTACCGCAAGATCGACGAGGATCGGTTCGAACTCTGCGCCACCTTCGAGATGTCGTCCGAGCAGTTCGAGCGCCGCGGACGAAGGCTCCCCGACGACCGTTGGCGCCACGGCGCGGGCGAGCGCTGCATCGTCTTCGACCGCACCGACTTCCCGACCGACTACTGGCCCTATCAGGGCTAGAGATCAACCGGGTTGCGGGTCGTGGAGGGTCGAACGGGAATCCCTCGAGCCGAACCGGGGGAGGGGCGTTCCGACCCGCACGATTCGACCGCCATGGTCGACGAAGCCCGTCGCGCCAGAGTCGGTCGACCGCCCGAGGAACCCCTCCCGAGGAGAACGGTCGGCCCCGTGCCCGACCGCGCCGGCGGGCGAAGGGTTGTCTCGTGGAACCCCGGACCATAATCGGCATGTGACGGCGACGTTCGCTTCTCTGTTGGCCGCCCTGGCGACTTCCGTCGACCCGGTCCCGGCCGAGCCCCGCGTACACCATTCGGCCTGGCTCGTGTTCTGGAACCCGGCCAGTCTCGAGCGGTTCGAAGCCCAGGCCCACCGCATCGGCGAGATCAAGCCGGAGTGGATCGGAGTGGACGCCGACGGGATGCCGTTCCGGCGCGAACACGGCGCCCCCGAGGCGAAAAGGCGGTTTTGGGAGGTCGTGCGCCGGCACGGCGTGACCGCGCTCGCCATGGTGAGCAACTTCGCTTCGGAAGCGGGGGGCTTCGACGCCAAACGCGTTCAAAGGATGCTCGCCGACGCCGAGACCCGCCGACGCCACATCGAAGCTCTGGTCGCCATCGTCCGGGAAGACGGATTCGCGGGCATCGATCTGGACATCGAGAGCCTCGAGGCGGGCGACCGCGACCGCTTCTCGGCGTATGTCGAAGAACTGGCGGCCGCTCTGCACCGGCATCGGCTTCGCCTCACGGTCACCGTCCACCCCAAGGAGTCGGACGAAGGGACCTGGGGTGGGCCGAGCGCACAGGACTTCGCCCGAATCGGCCGGGCCGCCGACTCCGTCAAGATCATGGCCTACGACCACGCCTGGGCGAACAGCGAACCCGGCCCGATCGCTCCCAACGCCTGGGTCGAGCGGGTCTCGGCATACGCCCTGACCCGGATTCCAAAAGAGAAGCTCGAACTGGGGATCGCCGGGTACGGATACGACTGGGCCGAACGTCCCGCCCGAAGCCTGACTTGGGCCGGCTGGGCCCCGTTCGATGCCGACGCCGAAGACTGCGCGCTCAGCGGCGAGCGCGTTGCCGGCAAACGCCGGTTCTCGGGAGCGAACGCCTTCCGTCAGAAAAAGGCTCTCGCCGAGCGACTCGGACTCCGGGGGATCGCGTTGTGGTACGTCGGCAGCGAAGACCCTGCCGTCTGGGGCGAGCCCTGACCGAGGTCAGCTTTCGCTCTCGAGTTCGGCCAGCTTCCGGGCCTGGGCTTCTTGGTTCAGGGCGTCCAGCATGGCTTGGATGTCGCCGTCCAAGAACGTCGTCATGTTGTGCACGTCCATCCCGATTCGGTGGTCGGTGATGCGGCTCTGCGGGAAGTTGTAGGTCCGGATCTTCTCCGACCGGTCGCCGGTCCCGATCTGGCCCTTGCGCATCGCGCCGCGCTCCTTGGCCAACCGCTCCTGCTCCATTTCGTACAACTTGGCGCGCAATACCTGCATCGCCTTGAACTTGTTTTGGAGCTGGCTGCGCTCGTCCTGACAGGTGACGGCGATTCCGGTCGGCCGATGGACGATGCGGATCGCGGTCTCGTTCTTCTGCATGTGCTGGCCGCCGGCCGAGCTGGAGCGGAAGGTGGAAATCTCGAGGTCCTCGTCTTTGATCTCGACGTCGACGTCTTCGGCTTCCGGCAGCACCGCCACCGTCACGGTCGAGGTGTGGATGCGGCCGCCCGATTCGGTGGCCGGAACCCGCTGCACGCGGTGGACGCCGCTCTCATGCTTCAGCTGGCTGTACGCCCCCTTCGCATCGATCGAGAACACGGCCCGCTCCACGCCGCCCAAGCTGGACTCCTGGACGTCGATCGTTTCGACCTTCCACTTGCGCCGCTCCCCGTACCGGGTGTACATCCGGAAGAGCTCGCCCGCGAAGAGCCCCGCCTCGTCCCCTCCCGCCGCGGGACGGATCTCGATGATGACCGCCTTCTCGTCGTTGGGGTCCTTGGGGACGAGCATCAGCTTCAGCTTCTGCTCGATGGACTGAACCTTCTCGCGCGCCCGGTCGAGTTCTTCGGCCGCCATCTCCTTCAGCTCCGGGTCGTCCAGAAGAGCCTCGGTCTCGGCGAGGTCTCGGCGGGCTCTCTTGTACTCGCGGATCGCGCAGACGATCTCTTCGATCTCCGCTCGCTCTTTTCCCAACTTCTGGACGAGAGAATGGTTGACGACGACCGAAGGGTCCTGAAGCTGGGCTTCGATCTGGTCGAAGCGACGCTCGATGGCTTCGAGCTTCTCGATCATGCGGCATAAATTGTACCAGCGCACCCCGTCCGGCTCCCATATCTGGCATCGATACGGGGGACCGCTCTGGGCCGGGCACCGACAATCGGAGTGGGAACGGAATTCCCGTCGTCGGCCCATCGAGTCCGACGAGCGCCCCGCGGAGCCGCCGGCGACGGACGGCGGCCATGCGCCGGGGCCAAGGAAGGCCAGGGTGAGAATCGGAACAGGGCAAAGCGTTCGGACAGAGGTTCGGGTCGGGCTCAGGGTAGATCCCAAGCTCGTCCTGCGGAGCCACATCCTCCAGTTGACCCAGCCGGAGCTCGAACAGGCAGTCGAGTCCGAGTTGAACGACAACCCGGCGCTGGAACGGCTCGAAGACGATGCCGAACCGCTCACCGAGGAGATGGTGCTCCGCAACGTCGCGCCCACCGAGCTGAAGCCGGCCAGCGAAGACCCCGAGTTTCGCCGGAGCATGCCCAACGACGACCAAGGGACGTTCGAGTGGCTGGATCTCGCCCCGGGGGCGCCGTCGCTCGCCGACAGCCTCCGAGCCCAGCTGTTCCCGATGCTCGAGCCCGAACTGCGCCCCGTGGGGGAGTTTCTGATCGGATGCCTGGACGAAAAGGGCTACCTGGGCGTCGCCGTCGACGAGATCGCCCTCAGCACCGGGCAACCCGAATCGGTGGTCCGCCAGGTTCTCGCCAAGCTCCAGCAGTGCGAGCCGCGAGGCATCGGATCGACCTCGGTGCGCGAGTGCCTGCTCATCCAGCTTCGGGATGCGGCGACGCTCGAGGAGCGGCTCGCCCGCGAGATCGTCAAGCACTTCATCGAGGACCTGGTCGCCCGCCGCACCTCGCGGATCACGCGCCGGTACAAGGTCATGCCCGAAGTCGTGCACGAGGCCTTCCGGCTGATCACGACCCTGTCCCCGTTCCCGGCCCAAAACTTCGGCGAAGGTCCGGGGATCGGGAGCCGGCCGCGCCCGGCCGCCGTCGTGCCCGACCTTGTGTTGCGGCGGTCCGAGTTCGGGTGGGAGGTCTTGGTGCAGGGGATCGACCCCGCATCCCTCGCGATCAGCCGGGCCTACCGGGAACGCTACCAGAAGCTTCAGGCCGACCCCAAGCTGAACCGGGACGAGAGAATCCACGTCGAGGAGTACGTCAACCGGGCCGCCAACTTCATCGAGAGCCTGCGCGAACGCCGGCAGACCCTGCGCCGCATCGGCGAGTACCTGGTCCGACATCAAGAGACTTTCGTGGCGACCGGCAACTACCAGTACCTCCAGCCGCTGACCCGGTCTCAGGTGGCGAAGGACCTCGGCCTACACGAGAGTTCGGTCAGCCGCGCCACCATGGGCAAGTTCGTTCAGATCGGCAACGGGGAGGTCGTCGCGTTCGACGTGTTCTTCAAGGCCGCTCTCCGCGTGCAGAAGATGATCGAGGAGATCCTCTCCACCGAGAATCCGGCGTCGCCGCTGTCCGACGAGCAGATCGCCCGGATCCTCGCCCAGAGGGGGGTGGTGGTCGCCCGGCGGACCGTGAACAAGTACCGCGACCGCACCAAGCTGCTCAGCTCGCGCTCCCGCCGCACCGCCTGAGGCGCCCCGAGCCGGACGCAATGCGGCCGGATCCCGATGGGGACCCGGCCGCTCCTCCTTCTCAAAGCAGTCCAAACGGACCGAATCGGATTACTTGCGCCGTCGTCGGGCCGCGATGGCGGCGGCTCCCACTCCGAGAGCGATGAGGCTCGCGGGCTCCGGAACCGGCTCGCCTTGGAAAGTCACCATGTCGTAGCGGAGCGTGCCCGTGCCGGCATAGTTGCTGTTCGGGTTCGAAGCGGCGTACGCGCTGGTGTCCGGAGCGAAGATCGTCACGACCCGAACGCCGAAGTTGGCGTTGTTGTTCGCACCCGCGATCCCCGAGAAATCGACGGTTCGGTTGTTGAACCAGGTGTCGCCGGCCGTCGCCGCAAAGACGTTGCCGGTCAGGCCGGCCGTCGTGAAGTTCACGCCGTCCAGGGTGTACTGCACTTCGACGAAGCGGCTCGACGTGTTGGAGTGCCGAAGATCGAACGTCAGGACGATGTTCTTGAAGCCCAGGTTGTTGATGCCGTTGAAGCCGGCCGTCGAAACGAGGAACTGAACGCCGCGCAGACCGCTCTCCTGACCCTGAGCCGCGTAGGTCGTCGTGTTCCAGGCGTAGTTCGGGGGCGCCGTGCCTGCCGGGTCGGTGCTTCCGCCGCTCGCCGCTCCCGACGCGAAGGTCGCCGTCACGCCGCCGATCAGCGACGCCGTGCCGGTCCCGGTCGAAGCAGTCGGGGAAGCGGTGCCGCCGGGGACCTCCGCGGTCGACGGCCCGTTGAAGTTCCACTGGGTGATGATCTGGGAGGCCGGCGCCGTCGCAACGACGGCAGAGGCGGCCAAGCTGAGTCCAAGCGTGAGGGTTCGATTCATAGCAATCTCCGACTCCTTCTCGAAAAGGCGCACAACGCGCACGACGAAACGGTACCGGCCGAATGTTAAGGATGTTGGCAATCGGCCTTGGTGCCTATCCCAATCGGAGCACAACTGGAATTTTTGCCAGTCCGGTTCAAAGGTAGCCCATGGGGTTCACGGGACGACCGTTGACCCGGACCTCGAAGTGCACGTGCGGCCCCGTCGACAGACCCGTCGAACCTACGGCCGCGATCCGCTCCCCGCGCTGGACCCTCTGCCCGGCGGTCACGAAGAATCGCGAGCAGTGCGCGTAGAGGGTGGCGATTCCCCCGCCATGGTCGATCATCACCGTGTTGCCGTAGCCCCGACCGTAGTAGGTCGCGATGACGATGCCGTCCGCCGCCGCCACGATCGGCGTGCCGGACGGGGCCGAAATGTCGATCCCGGTGTGCATCCGGGTGCGGCGGAGGATCGGGTGCATCCGCATCCCGAAGCCCGAGGTGATGCGCCCCCGCACCGGCATCGTCATCCGACCGGAGAACGGCCCCAGACCGGTCGCCCGGCCCGGACCGCGCTGGTAGGCGGCGATGCGGGCCGCGATCGCCCTCTCCTCCTCGTCCAGTTCTCGGATGAGGCGGGCGATCTCTCCCTGGCGACGGCGAAGCGAACCGAGCGCCTGCTCCTTTTCCGACCGGGTGTCCCGCAACGCCCCCTGCTCGGCCAGCTGCTGGGCCCGAAGCCGACGCACCTCGACGACGAGCTGGTCTTGCCGCCGCTTCTGCGCCTCCACCGACTTCTGAAGCTTCGCATACTCCTCGAACAGGCGCCGGTCGGCGACCTTGATCCGCTGGAGCTGAGCCGCCCGCGTGGCGACGTCCCCCATCGTGGCCGATCCGACCAGCACCGACGCGACCGACGAGTCCCCCCTCATGTAGATCCAGCGCAAGCGCTGACGGACCTGCTCGCGCTTCTGCTGGAGCTGAAACGTCGCCACCTTCAGCTCCTGCGCCAGTCGAGCCTGCTCGCGCCGGGTCGCCTCCAGCCGGGTCGTCGTTCGGTCGATGCTCCGGTGGAGCTGGTCCAGCGCGCCGTCCAGCTGCGAGATGTCGGTCCTCACGCGACGCGCCTGCTGGCGGGTCTGGTTCAGCTGCCGCTCGAGATTCTGCTGCTTGGTCTGAACGTTTCTCAGGTCCTGCTGCAGCTTCAGAATCTGCTCGTGCGGTGCCGGCGAGTCCTGCTCCGGGGCGCCGAGAACCGGCCGGGCCGCTCCGCCGAAGATCACCGCCCCGAGCGCGACCGCGACCGCGACCAGCCGGCCGAACCTCAAGACGTACCCCCCGCCACCCGCACCGGGCCTCGGGTCGCGAGAGCCGAGCAGACGAGCCCGTAGAGACACCCGGCCGAACCCAGAACGGCGGCCAGCAGCCCGAGAGGCAACGGGGCGAGGCCTCCGACCACCCGCATGTTCTCTTCGACGAAGCGGCTGACCCCCGCGTGGGCCGAAGCGAGCAGAGCGGCCGCCAACAGACCTCCGAACGCGCCCTGGATGGCCCCCTCGATCAGGAACGGAATGCGGATCGTGCTGTGCGATGCGCCGACCCACTGCATGATCCGGATCTCGCGCCGACGGGCCACGATCGTCATCCGGTTCGAGTTGAAGATCAGAACGCCCCCCGCGAAAAGAAGCAGGACGCCCAGCGACAGCCCCGACCAACGGATCAAACGCCGGGTGTCGCTGAGAAGCTTCTGGAGGTCGCCCAGATAAACCACCCCGTTCTGGGCGACGACGGGCACCGCCTCGATCGCGCTGCTGACCGCGTCTGCCTGTTCGATCTCGGTCAGGAGCACCTTGAACGCGTCGGGCAGGGGATTCTCGAGACCCGAAGTCAGGGCCTGACCCTCGGTCTGGGCCAGCTTCTCCCACGCCTTGTCCCGGGGGATGTGGACGACCTGGGCCACGCCTTCGATCTTTCGGATTTCGGCCGCCGCGTCGCGGATCTGCTCCATCGTCGTGCCGTCCTTCAAGAAGACGCGCATCTCGAACTGGGTCGCAAGACCCGAGGCGTACTCGTTGACGCGGACGTACGCATACCCCAGTCCCCCGATCAGGAAGAGCGCCACCGCCACCGTCGAGACGCAGGCGAACGTCATCCAGCCGTTCCGGCGGAGCGCGACGAAAGCCTCGGACACCAGAAACTCGAAGCGATCAAGCATCGGGGTCGACCCCCGGCGCCGTCTTGGCGCCGTCGGAAGATTCCGCCGTCGCCTCCGACCTTGCGGACCGAGGCGCTGGTCCGCCTTCGATCGCCTCGCGATCCCCGACCGCGTCGAGACCGGCCCCCCTCATCCGACCGTTTCGCCCGCCAAACTCGGCCAGCTCCGCGTCCGCCTCTTCGAGGTCGATGCT
>JBDNCL010000045.1:0-15766 GCA_046719655.1 Fimbriimonadaceae bacterium | reverse complement strand
AAGGTGGGCATGTTCGACATGGGCGGCTTCTCGGTCCGCGACGAGGTCCCCGGCCTCGGCACGTCGATCGGGGAAGAGCTCCTGCGCCCCCACCGGTGCTACGTGAACGCCGTCTACCCGCTGTTTCAGGAGGGCAACGTCGTCCGAGCCGTCGCCCACATCACGGGCGGCGGTCTGTTCGACAACATTCCGCGGGTGCTCCCGTCCGACAAGATGGTCGCGATCGAGCGGCGCTCGTGGGCGCCTCTGCCGATCTTCCGCATGATCCAGGATGCCGGTCAGATCGCCGATCAGGAGATGTACCGAACCTTCAACATGGGCATCGGCATGGTGCTGATCGTCGACAAGGACGCCGCCCCGGGCGTAGTCCAAAGGCTGAACCTGGCCGGCGAAGCGGCCGCCATCATCGGCGCCGTTCAGGACGGTCCGCACGACGTTCAGATCATCTGAGGGTTTTTTCGAGCTTCGGGCTGGTACAACTTCCGGCATGAAGCATCGTCTTTGGATCTTGTTGGTTCTCGCGTCTCTGGCTTTCGCCGGATGCGGTCCGACCTCGGTAGACGCTGGCGCGTCGAATGGAGCCGCCCCCGAGCCGGCTCCCGCAGCCAAGGCCGAAACGGACCCGGCTCCCAACGATGCCGAGGCAGAACCCAAAATGGAACTCGCAAAGTACGCAGTCCTGAAAACCAACCACGGCGAGATCGTGATCGAGTTTCGCCCCGACCTCGCCCCGAAGACGGTCGAGAACTTCCAGAAGCTGGCCGCCAAGGGCTTTTACGAAGGCACCCGGTTCCACCGGGTCATTCCCGGCTTCATGATCCAAGGCGGCGACCCCAACTCCAAGGAGGCCGACCGCTCCCGCCACGGCATGGGCGGCCCCGGCTACACCATCAACGCCGAGTTCAACGAGCTGCCCCACAACCGGGGAACGGTCAGCATGGCGCGCACCCAGGACCCCAACTCGGCCGGAAGCCAGTTCTTCATCGTCGTGAAGGACTCGAACTTCCTCGACCGCCAGTACACCGGTTTCGGCACCGTGGTCAAGGGGATGGAGGTCGCCGACAAGATCGTCGCTCTGCCGCGCGACGCCCGCGACAACCCTCTCGACAGCAACCCGGCCGTCATCGAGAAGATCACGCTCGTCAACGAGCTTCCCAAGTCGAATTGAGCCCCCGCCGTGCCGTCGTTCTTCTCAGCGGTGGCCTCGACTCGGCCACCGTCCTCGCGATCGCACGGCATCAAGGCTTCGAGTGCCACGCGCTGACCGTCTCGTACGGTCAGCGCCACCGAGCCGAGATAGACGCCTCGCGCCGCGTCTCGCGGTCCCTCGGCGCCGCCAGCCACCTCGAGATCGACGTCCCGCTCCGTACCTTCGGCGGTTCGGCCCTCACCGACGACATCGACGTGCCGAAGGACCGCACGGAAGGCGAGATGACGGCCGAAATCCCCGTCACCTACGTCCCGGCCCGAAACACCGTGCTCCTCGCCCTCGCGCTCGCCTACGCCGAGACCAAGAGGGCGTTCGACATCTTCGTCGGCGTCAACGCCGTGGACTATTCCGGCTACCCGGACTGCCGGCCCGAGTTCGTCGCCGCCTTCGAACAGCTGGCCAACCTCGCGACGAAAGTCGGCGTCGAAGGGCAACGGATCCGGATCCATGCCCCGCTGGTCCACATGACCAAGACCGAAATCGTCCGGTGCGGGCTGGAGCTGAAGGTCGACTACGGCCTGACCCACTCGTGTTACGATCCCGACCCGGACGGGCGTCCGTGCGCCCGGTGCGACAGCTGCCAGATTCGGATGAAGGCGTTCGCCGATCTGGGCATGACGGACCCCGCTCTGGCCTGAGGCCCGCAGCCGAAACCGTCACCGGCGCGGCGCCGGCGGAGGATTCGCCCGCAGGCGGGAGGCATCGAGGGTGGTCATCGAGTACCAAGCCCAATCCTCCCGAATCCAGCGGAACCGACCGATGCCGACATCGCTGTTCGTCCGATGGTGGTCCCACTTCGCGGTGGTGGACTGCCAGTAGTCGGCTCCCGCCGACATCATCAGCCGCGCTCGGGACCGATCGTCCGGCAGCTTCGGATCGTCCACCACCGGCCGGGCCTCCACCCACACGCAGACGCCCGCGATATCCTTTGGGTCGATCTCGACGCGGGACGGCACCCAGAAATGGTAGTTGTGTCGTCTTGCCAGTCGCACCGCCACCGCCCCGTCGGCCTCGACCCGGATGTCCGCCGGCTTGTTGAGGTCGTCGACAAAGTCTTCCCGGTAGGCGGCGCCTTCGACCGTCCGGGCGTGCTGGACGACCGTCCACCGCCCCGTCGAACGGCTGAGGAAAGCGGCCTGGAGATTTCGGATCGCCACCCGGACGTTCATGGCCGGCGAGCCCCCCGCCGCCTCGTAGACCTGACCCCACGCCACGAAGGCCCGCCATTCGCCGGGGTCGTGGCCCATGCCGACCCTCGGTTTCTTGGACCAGCTGTAAGAGTCGGGCACCCCGCTGGGTTGCGCGACATGGGGAAGAGACATGTCGTCGATCAGCAGTCGGATACCCGCCGAGTCGGGAGGAAGAGCTTGGGCTCCGGCCCAGGCACCGGCTGCCGCCAAGGCCGCAAGGAACATAGGCCTATCGTTCGCGGAATTCCGATAGACACCCTTCTCGATATTTCGAAATTTTCCTCGACGCTCGCCGACGACTGCCGGCGCAGGGCCCAGACCTCCGCTTCGAATTCGGGACCGAGTTCGGACCGCGTCCGGAACGGCGTCAGTTGAACCGGGGCGCGGATCTTGTTCCGGTCGCGCGGGTCGCCGGGACGGAGTCGGAGGCAGGTGTCCCCATGCAGAAAGTCGGTAAGGAACCTCGGCCCCAGTTCGGGCGCGATCACCTGCGCCGCCCCCCATGAGACGGACCTCCTGGCCGCGAACCTCCCGCGACGGCCCGAGAAACCCCCGCGCGGCGGGAAGTTGAACCTCCGTGTCCACCACCACGCGGCCGAGGTCCCGCTCCCGCCCGCCCGCCACCCTGCCGAGAGACCGCACCACGTCGCCCCCGGTCGGCGAGAAACCCATGTTCGCGTCCAGATCCACCAGAGACTTCGGCCGACCCTTCTCCGCCTAGAAGAGGAAGTTCTCGATTTTGTTGTCGCCGTGGTTCCAGGTGGGCCGGAGACGTCGAATCGAGAAGCCACCCGTTCGAGGTCCCCGATCGAATCGTCCCGGCACCCCCCGTTGATGCGGGCCGGCCTGGGCTCGGGCGAGAGCGAGGCAGAATCGCGCGGCATGGCCGTTCGGCGTTCCAACGAACGCGGACAACCACAGGATACAGGCCAGTCCCGACCCCGAATCTCCCGTTCCACCCGAGAAGGCCGCCCGACGGCGCCGACCAACCTCCCCGTCCGAGCTGCCGACCATGCCCGCTCGGCGAGACGGCCTCGGCCGACCCTTGGCCGAGGCCGCCGATCGCCCAAACGCGGGATTAACGGGGTCCGGGTTGCTCCCGCTCCGTCCCGACCAGCCGGATCCTCCCCTCCAACTTGGGATCCACCGGGGAGTTCTTCTGGATGAATTCGATCAGGGCGTCGATGTCGAGAAGCCCCGTGTCGTACCGGAACCGGTTGGCGCTCCTCAGCACTTCGTGCCCATCGCCCCCGCCGGCGTTGAAGCTGTTGAACGTCAGTCGGTAGACGGCAGACGCGCTCCAAGGTTGCCCGCCGACCGTCACGACCGTGACGCGACGCCCGCGGGGGGCCGACCGATCGATCTGGTAGACCGTCCCCCGAGACGGATGCATGAGTCCGCCGCCCGCGCCCTGCTCGAGAACCTGACGCAGCTCCTCTCCCGTGAGGTCGATCTGGACCAGGGTGTTGTTGAACGGCTGAACCGCGATGGCGGCGGCGAACGTGATCGGACCCGCCTCGATGTCGGCCCGAACGCCCCCCGCGTTCATAAAGGCGGCGACCGATCCCGCCGACCGCGTCGCTTCGAGCATCGCGTCTGCGATGAGGTTGCTCATGGGCGACTCTCGCTCGCGCACCCCGGACCGGCTGATCCCGTTGGGGGCCTCGCCGACGACGCGGTTTCCGAGCTCGGCGATCGGCCGCTGGAACGCCGCGATCATCGCCGCCACCTTCGGGTGGGGCTCCACCGACTCGTCGACCGGAATCGGCGCCGCTTCGCGCCAGCCGGCCACTCGACCCCGATCGTCGAACTCGAGCTGAATCCGCCCGAGAAGGATCCCCCACTGCCAGGCCTGAACGACCAGAATCGGCGCCCCGTCCGCCCCCCTCAGGACGGTGGGGTATTCGCCCCCCGGCCTCGGGAAGCCGGAAATGTCGAATCGCCCCAAGAGAGTGTGGCTATGCCCGCCGACGATCAGGTCGACCCCGCGAAGGCGGGGCGCCATCCGCACGTCCAGGTCGTAACCGGAGTGGCTGAGAAGGATGACCTTGTCGATCCCCTGGGCCGTCAGTCGATCGACTTCGGCTTGAACCGAAGTCAGCCAGTCCAACATTCGGACGTTCGGTCCGGGGCTCGAGATGCTGGGCATGTTCGGCACCATCGCCCCGACGATCCCGATCCTCTCCCCGCCCACTTCAAGAACGGTCGACGGAAGAATCTTGTCCCGCAGCAGCGGTTCTGCCGACACGTCGAGATTCGCGCCGAGAACCGGAAAGCGCACGTTGTCGATGAAGGTTCGGAGCGGGCCGGGGCCTTTATCGAACTCGTGGTTGCCGGCCGCCATCGCGTCGAAGCCGATGATGTTCATGATCGACGCCTCGGCGAGGCCTTCGTAAACGTTGAAATAGAGGGTGCCCTGGAACACATCTCCCGCATCGAGGACGACGACGTTGGGATCGGTCTGACGATAGCGTTCGATCAGGGTCGCCAGACGCGCATAGCCTCCGAACGGGCGCCCCTGGACCATGGCCGGTTCCACCCGGGCGTGGATATCGTTCGTGTGCAGAACGGTGAGCGTGAAGTTCTGCTGGGCGACCGCAACGGCGAACGCCGTCGCCAACGCGAGGAAGGCGACCATCGGCTTGCGCAGGTTCATGGCCTTCGGTATACCAGACCCCCGCCGCCCGACCGTCCCGAAAGGCGATTACGGCCGGCTATGGATTTGTTAAGAACAGCCGGAAGAAACGTTGGTGGGCCCGGCGGGGTTCGAACCCGCGACCAAGCGGTTATGAGCCGCCCGCTCTGACCCCTGAGCTACAGGCCCGGCGGGAGTGTACCGCCCGAACCAGCCGACCGAACGGCACCCTCGACGCCACCGCCCGTCGCCCGCCCCTGTTTGCCGGCCCGAAATCGACCGAGTGATTCGGTATCCTTCGTCAGCCGACAACGAAGTCGAGGTTCTGTGTTCGATGGCGACCGATACTGTTCAACTCCCCGCCGGCGGTTCCTTCCTTTCGACGCCGCCTCCCCGCATCTTCACGGTCGAAGACTTCGGTCCCGACGACCGCCTGATGATCGACACGGCCGAGCAGTTCGTCCGGAAGGAGATCATGGCGCCCGACGTGCTCGTCCGCCTCGAACGCCAAGAGGAGGGCCTCATGCCGCGTCTGATCTACGACGCGGGGCAACTCGGCCTGGTCGGCATCGACACTCCCGAAGCGTACGGCGGACTCGGGCTTCCCAAGAACCTCGCCGCCCGGATCCTCGAGTTCCTGAGCCTGAACGGGAGCTTCAGCGTCACGGTCGGCGTGACGAGCGGCATCGCCCAGGTGGGGCTGTCCATGTTCGGAACCCACGAGCAGAAGTCCGCCTACCTTCCCCGCCTCGCATCGGGAGAGTGGATCGGCGCCTACTGCCTCAGCGAGCCGAACAGCGGGAGCGACGCTCTCTCCGCCACCACGCGCGCCGAACGACGAGGCGGGCTTTGGGTGCTGAACGGCACCAAGATGTGGATCTCGAACGCCAAGTGGGCCCGATTCTTCCTCGTGATGGCGAAGATCGACGGCGAGCACTTCTCCGCGTTTCTGGTGGAGCGCGATTTTCCCGGCATGATTGTCGCCCGCGAAGAGCACAAGATGGGCCTCAAGGGTTCGTCGACCGCCCGGGTCGTTCTCGAGAACTGCGAGGTCCCCCTCGAAAACCTGCTCTACGAGCCGGGGAAAGGCCACCACGTCGCGTTCAACGCCCTCAACATCGGTCGGTTCAAACTCGCGTCGATGTCGATGGGCCCCGCCCGCGACGCGATCGGGCTGGCGGTCCGTTACGCCCAGGACCGCCGTCAGTTCGGCCAACCGATCGCCCAGTTCGGGCTGATCCGGAAGAAGCTGGTCGAGATGGCGGCGAGGTTCTTCGTCGCCGAGTCCGCCATCTACCGCACCGGACACCTCATCGACGGCGCGTTCGACCTCTGGGGCGGAGACGTCGCCGGAAACCGCCGCGCCGCCGAGGAGTACGCCATCGAGTGTTCGGCCGTCAAGATCCTCAGCACCGAGGTCGAATCCTTCATCGTCGACGAGGCCCTGCAGGTCTACGGCGGGTACGGCTTCACCGAGGAGTTTCCGATCGCCCAGCACTACCGGGACGCCCGGGTGAGCCGAATCTACGAGGGCACGAACGAGATCAACCGGGTGTTCCTGGCTTCCCGGCTCCTCAAGAAGATCGACGACGGCGCCCTGCCTCCGGAGTCGGCCGGCGACTCGTTCGTATCCGAGCTGGTCGCCCGGGGCGTGGCCGCCCGGCCTGCCGGACAGATCGAGGTCGGAGCGCTGTCCGACCTCGTCACCCTGGCCTACGCCGAACAGTCGGCCCGACTGCGGGCCTCTCGAGTCGGCGGCCCGACCGAAGCGCTCTACGCCGCCGCCCTGCCTTGGATCAACCTCCAAGCCGCCGCCGCCTACCAGACGCTGACCGGCGAGTCGGTCTCCTTGCCGGCCGCGCCCCGAACCGACTGGGACGGACTCGCCGACCTGGTTCTCCACCGGCAAGCTCCCCTGTAGTTTCTTCGAAGATCGACACCGAGAAAAAACGAAGCTTCGGCGGTCGCTCCCGGTTGCCGCCCCCTTTTCATTTTCGTCTTAACTTCGGCAAAATCTAACCCGTCCCCGCCGACGCCGCCGGGCACCACAAACACTACACCTTCGGGGAGGACTTATGACACCAAAAGACGCGGTCGAGTTCGTCAAGAACAACGAAGCGCAGTTCGTGGATATCCGGTTCACCGACCTGTTCGGGATGTGGCACCACTTCTCGATGACGGCGGGCGACTTCTCGGAAGAGCTTTTCGAGGACGGTATCGGCTTCGACGGCTCCAGCATCCGTGGTTTCCAGAGCATCGACGAGTCGGACATGCTTCTCGTGCCCGACCCTTCGACCCTGTTCATGGATCCGTACACCGACCACCCCACCGCCGTGATCACCTGCAACATCGAGGACCCGATCACGCGCCAAGCCTATTCGCGCGACCCGCGCTATGTCGCGACCAAAGCCGAGCAGTACCTGAAGTCGACGGGAATCGCCGACCTCGCCTACTTCGGCCCCGAAGCCGAGTTCTTCCTTTTCGACTCCCTGCTGTACGAGAACAACCCCTGGAAGTCGGGCTTCGTCATCGACAGCGTCGAGGGCAACTGGAACAGCGCCCGCGAGGACTCTCCCGGCTTCACGATCCGGCCTAAGGGCGGCTACTTCCCCTGCATGCCGATCGACAAGTTCCAGGACATCCGCAGCCAGATGGTCCTGAACATGCAGGAGATCGGTCTCGACGTCGAGGTGCACCACCACGAGGTCGCGAGTGCCGGTCAGTGCGAGATCGACCTCCGGTTCCAGCCGCTGGTCAAGATGGCCGACGCTCTCCAGAAGTACAAGTACTCGGTGCGCCAGACCGCGGCCATGAACGGGCTCGTGGCCACGTTCATGCCCAAACCCCTGTTCGCCGACAACGGAAGCGGCATGCACGTCCACTTCTCGCTCTGGAAGAACGGCGAGACCTTGATGTACGACGAGGCCGGCTACGCCGGGCTCTCCGACCTCGCCCGCCACGCGATCGGCGGCATTTTGAAGCACGCCGCGACCCTCCTCGCGTTCTGCGCCCCGACCACGAACAGCTACCGGCGGCTGGTCCCCGGCTACGAGGCTCCGATCAACCTCATGTACTCGCAGCGGAACCGCTCCGCCTGCGTCCGGATCCCGATGTACAACAAGTCGCCCAAGGCCAAGCGCATCGAGTTCCGCGCCCCCGACCCCACCGCCAACCCGTACCTCGCGTTTTCCGCGATCATGATGGCCGCTCTCGACGGAATCCAGAACCGGATCGAGCCGCCGAAGCCGATCGACAAGGACCTGTACGAGCTGCCGCCGGAGGAGAAGGCCCTCATCCCGCAGACGCCCGGCTCGCTCCGTTCCGCTCTGCTGGCCCTGCGCGACGATCACGACTTCCTGCTGAAGGGAGACGTGTTCACCGAGGACCTGGTCACGAACTACGTCAACTACAAGCTCGTCAACGAATGCGACGCGGTCGACCTTCGCCCGCACCCGTACGAGTTCTACCTGTACGCCGACGCCTGACCGGTTCAAGTTCGGCAGCGAGCACGGCCTCGTCCGCCCGATGCGGCGGGCGGGGCCGCGTCCTTCGTCGGCCGCCCGTTTTCCGGACCTCGTCGACGACCGCTCGAGGTCGGCAGCGACCGCCTCCCGGCACCGGTCTGCGCCGTCCGTCGGATGGTCGGGAGCGGCCGGACCACCGGTCCGGCGAAAGGGGCGGCAGGATGGCGTCGCTCTCTCTCTCGATCGATCGCTGGGGGCGACTTCCGCCGACCGAACCGCCTCGCCTCGCGGGCGAACGGATCGTCGGCAGTACGGTGGCGCCTCCGAAAACCGAGACCCCGCCCGCCGTCCGGCGCGCGGGGTTCCGTTGCGTCCGACCGGGACTTCAGTAGGAGACGTCCACCGTCTGCTCCTTACCCGTCTCCGAACTCTTGTACAGAGCGTCGAAGATCGCGTTGAGGATCAGACCGTTCTCGCCGGGAACCGGCGACGGCTTCTTTTCCAGAATGGCATGGACAAACGCCTGAACCTCGGCGGTGTGGCTCGACGGCACGTGCGGGATGTTCACGGGCTGCATGTTGAACAGTTGCCGATCCTGCTCGGAGTAGATCTCGATCTTGCCGTACGGCTCGACGAGGGCGCCCGCCTTGGTGCCGAAAAGATGCGTCCGGAACGGGTCGCCGTCCATGTTGCCCATGAACGAGCTCTCCAGACAGACGGCGGCCCCGTTGTCGAACTTGATCAGCCCCACCGCGTAGTCCTCGACCGTGAACTTCGACCGATCGTAGTCCCCCCAGTTGTTGTAGAGCTTCGGGTTCTTGCCGAGGATGTCCCACGTCTGCCCGGACGCGGAGACCGGCTTCGGATATCCCATAAGGAACAACGTAAAGTCGAGGATGTGGACTCCGATGTCGATCAACGGACCTCCGCCCTGGAGCTCCTTGTCGATGAACACGCCCCAAGCCGGAACCCCGCGACGGCGCAGAGCCCACGCGCGGGCGAAGTAGATGTCGCCCATGTGCCCGTGGTCGATGAACTCTTTCATGAAGCGGGCTTGCCCGCCGAACCGCGACTGCAGCGCCACCTGCAGGATCTTCTTGTTTTCCTTGGCGGCGCGGCACATCTGACGCGCCTCGTCCGCATTCATGGCCAAGGGCTTTTCGCAGAGAACGTGTTTCCCCGCGTTGAGCGCGTCCACCGTAGGTTCGAGGTGATACTTGTTCGGGGTCGCCACCGAGACGGCGTCGACGCTCTTGTCCGCGAGAACGTCTCGGTAGTCGGTCGTCACGTTCTTGACATCGAACTTCTCGGCCGCCTTTTGGGCTGTTTCCGAGTTGGAGTCGCAAACCCAGGTGATTTCGCAGAGATCGGGCATCGACTGGTAGCCGGGCATGTGGCAGTTCTGGGCGATGCCGCCGCTCCCGATGATGCCGATTTGAAGTTTCTTCTTGGCCATGTAGAATGCAAGCCTCCTGTTGGCTTAAAGCGAAGCTTACCGAGGACCAACCGCCCTCCGCAGGGACGGCGTCGGCCCTAGGATTCCGGTCCGGCCGTTGACCCGGCGTGGACCCGATGTGCCATAAATCTCACTCGGTCGAAGGCGTCGTCGCCTTGCTTCGACCAAGAATTCTTGGTATGCGGAGATAGCCGATGCCCACCTACGTTTACGAATGCTCGAAATGTGAACAGACCTTCGAAGTTGAGCAGCGGATCGTCGAAAACCCGCTGTCCGAGTGTCGTTGCGGATCTAGGGGAACCGTGAAGAGGCTCATTCAGCCGGCCGGCATCGTCTTCGTCGGGTCCGGATTCCACATCAACGACTATGCGTCGTCCGGTTCCGCCGCCCCGTCTTCCAGTTCCGACTCTGGCGCCGCCGACTGAGGCAGCTCGCGCGACGGCGGGGCTCTGTCCCGGAAACCCAAAACCGACGGGCCCGGTCCCGACGACCCGGCCCGTCTGTCGTGTCCCCTCTTCGATCAGCGACCCATCGTCACCCAGACCAGCTGGGTGAAAACCCGGCCCCCGAGGTCGGCCTCGAGCCGGAACGGAAACACGCCGATCGTCCCCTGCGGAATCTTGACGTCGAACACCCGCCGGACGCTCCCTCTCGAGTTGACGATGATGAACTCCGAGCCCTGACCCGACTCGACCGACCAACCCTCGGGAGGGATGACCCTGAAGACCCCGTCCACGCGACGGGTCGAGTTCGAACGCACGTACACGGAGAACCGAGCCACCTGCTCGTCGTCCTGCGTCCTCACCCGCGCCGGCTGGATCAGGTCGAACTCCACGGGCGGCGCGACCCGGTACGACGTCCGCAGGACAGCCGTCATCCCGTCCTCGTCCGAAATGTCGGCCCTGAGGACCCGCCAGCCGTCGGCGGCCGACTCGGAGATCGGCGTGTCGTAATCCACGAATGCCCGGCCGCGCCGGTCGAATGCCGGGAACGGACGCCCGACGTTGACCGCCTCGCTGCCCTGCGGCCCCTCCGTGCGCATCTCGACCCGCCGCAGACCGAGTTCGTTGCTTCCGTTGAAGGTCAGGCGGATCCGGATGTTGCGACCGGCCATAACCGTCCGCGAGAGCACCTGCGTGTTCCACCGCATGCCGCCGGGCACGTTCGAACCGCGATCCAAAACCAGCCGGCAACGCACCAGCTGGCGGGGGAGGAACGGCTCGAGTTCGGCCTCCGCCTCGACGACGCCGATCCCGACGCCGATGTGGTTGCCCGGATCGCGCGGGATCGTGTTGTCGCCCGGGTCTTCGAGCGTCATTTCGACGATCCAGTCGTCGTCGACCGCCGACGCGGCCACCCGGACCGTCTGCTGCAGAGCCGGGCTGTCGACCCACCGCGGCCCCTCCACCGCCGTTGCATCGAGGCGGCGCACGGACGCCACCGGCTCGCCGTCTACCATCGCGACCCGCACTTCGATGTTGTCCTGCCCGACCAGCCAGCCGTTCCCGCGAAGGTCGAACGAGAAGACGACGTCCATCCCGAGGCGGGCCCGCGCCGCCGCATGCAGGCGCCGAGGCTCCCATTGGAAATAGCTCACCACCTCGCCATCGGACGCGAAGAGGTCCCACTCCTCCTCCGAGAGCACCCCGTCGAGCCGGGGCGTGATCGCCAGGCGCTCCGTTTCCGCCACCGAAAGCGGGCCGAGGAGAAGGTTCTCGCGCGGGCGCAGCGGATCGGGAACGACTCCGATCGGACCCTGTAGCGACCCCGGGTCCGGCCGCAGAGGCTCGACCGGCTGGAACGGCGCCGGATCGGGTGGAACGATCGGCCACGGATCGGGCACCGGCTGTTGGGCCGAGAAACCGCACAGGGCCGACGCGAGAGTTGCCGAGAGGGCGATGGAGGCCAGCATAACTCTTAGGTAAAGACGCCGACGACCGCTCGGACGATTCGCCCGTCGCCCACCCCGGAGGTCCGTCTCCGACCGCCGGAACCCCGCCTCCTCGAACGCCTCTCGCGTCAGGCAGGTCCGGACTTCGCCACCGTAGGCCCCCGCTTCCAGAATCGCCTGGGGAATCCCGCCCGCGGTCGTCTCGATCGCGAACACGATCTCGTCCGAAACTCCGCGATCCTGACGGTCGAAGAAGTCCGATTCCGCCAGGCGGCCGACCGGCAGATCGCCGGCCAGGAGCGGCTCCGTCGCCTCCGGATCGTTGATGCACCGAAGACAAGCCGCAAAGGGTCTCGGGCGGTCCAGCGGCCCGAGCCGCACGCGGCTGCCCTCCCATCCGGAACTCATACCCGAGGCTGCGAGGCCGGCCGCCGTTTTTCTGCCGCGGCCGGACCCGGGAGCCGCGGTGCGCTCGAACCCCCGCCGGCCCCACCATCGACGGTCGTCACGGCATGCCTTGGCCGGCGGTCCGCTGTTCGACCAGGCTCTCGACCCGCAAAGACGTCTGCAGACGCTCCTCGCCGATCGCCAGCACGACCGAATAGTCGCCCGCCGCCAGCAGCCGGCCGCGTGCCCGGGCGTTCCAGTACACCGAGTGGAAACCCGGCTTGCCCGGCCCGTCGATCTCGTGCAGAGTCGTCCCCGCCGCGTCCAGTATGCGGATCTTGACGCCGGGAACCTCGGCCCGCAACAGGTACTGGAAATAGGTCCCAGGTTGGGTGTTGGGCGACGTCCAGAGCCGGTCCCCGTAGCTCGTGCCCCCCGCCGTCCGCCCCAGCAGATAGACCGTTTGGGGACGCGTGAGCACGAAATTGCGCACCCGAGTCGCCGGGACCAGATCTTCGAGCCCGGCCGTGTTGACGATGAAGATGCCCCGCCCGTGGGTCCCCACCACCAGGTCCAGTTCGCGCGGATGGACGACGAGGTCGTGCACCGGGACAGACGGGAAACCGCTCCCGAGACGCATCCACGTCTCGCCCAGATCCAGCGACACCCACACCGCCATTTCGGTGCCGAGGTACAGCAGTTCCGGGTTGCGCTCCCCCTCGCGGATCACGTGGACCGGCTGATTGGGCGTGAGACCTTTCGCCAGACTCCGCCACGTTTCGCCTCCGTCGTCGGTCACGTAGACGTAGACGCCGAAGTTGTTTCTGCGATGGTCGTCGAACGTCACGTACGCCCGGTTCGGAGCGTGCCGGGACGCGATCTCCCGGGAAACCCAGCCCAGTTTCGGATGATCGGGGATCCGGTCGACGACGTTCGTCCAGGTGCGGCCGCCGTCGCGCGTGACGTGCACCTGGCCGTCGTCGGTGCCGACCCAGATCAGGCCCGACTGCAGCGGCGACTCGCTGATCGTGGTGATCGTGCAGTGCCGCTCCGCCCCCGTATCCTCGGGGGTGACGCTCCGCCGGCCCGGCCGCAGCTTTTCCGGGTCGTTCGTCGTCAGGTCGGGACTGATCACGTCCCAGTTGTCGCCCCGATCGACCGATCGGAACAGCCGGTTCCCGCCGACGTAGATCGTCTTCGAGTTGTGCGGCGAGATGTGGATCGGCGTGTTCCAGTTGAAGCGGTACTGCTCGCCCTGCGGCGGGCGGGGCCGGATGAAACGGGTTTCGCCCGTAACCTGGTTGACTCGGCTGACGGCGCCCCCTTGCGACTCGCTGTAGAGCGTCGTCCAGTCGTCCGGATCGACCTGGACGTAGAAGCCGTCCCCGCCGCCGACCCGGTGGAAGTCCATGAACGACACCGAACCCCGCGTCGTCTGCGTCGGGCCGCCCCACGAGCCGTTGTCCTGGAGCCCGCCGTACACCCAATACGGTTTGCGCATGTCCACCCCGATCGCGTAGTACTGCGCCAGGGGCATGAAGTTCAGGTGCTCCCATGTGACGCCTCGGTCGCGCGACTGCGACACGCCGCCGTCGTTTCCGAGGAGGATGTGGTTCGAATTGTTCGGATCGATCCAGATGGCGTGGTGATCGACGTGGACGCGGGCGTTGATCGGCATGGCGGTGAAGGTTTCGCCCCGATTCCGGCTCACGTGCAGGTTGACGCCGAGGACGTAAATCGTGCTGTCGTCGACCGGATCGACCATCGGCGTGCTGAAGTAGAACGGCCGCGGATTGAGGTCGTTGACCTTGGTCCAAGACTCGCCGCCGTCCGTGCTTCGGAACGTTCCTCCGGCCCGGGTGCGCACGACACCCGTGTCGGGCTGAGAGCCGGGGGTCGCGGGCGGACGGTATTCGACCGTCATGACGACAATCCGCGGATCTGTCCGGAAGTACGAGATCCCCATGCGCCCGATCGGTCCCTCGGGCAGGCCGCGCGTGATCTTGCGCCAGCTGCGACCGCCGTTCGTCGTCTTGTAGAGCCCGCTGCCCGGGCCCCCGCTGACGAAGTCCCACGGGTACCGGATCCGTTCCCAAGCGGCGGCGAGGAGAACGTCCGGGTTTTTCGGGTCCATCTTCATGTCGGCGATGCCCGTGCGCTCGTCGATCTTGAGCACCAGGTTCCACGTCGCGCCCCCGTCGGTCGTCTTGTACACCCCCCGCTCGGGGTTCGTGCCCCACAGATGGCCCAGCGCGGCGACGTACACCACGTTGTCGTTCCGCGGATCGATCAGGATCCGCGTGATGAACATCGTCTCGCGCAGACCCATGTTCTTCCAGGTTTTGCCCCCGTCGGTGGATTTGTAGACCCCGTCGCCCCAGCTGACCGAATTGCGGCTGCTGCCCTCGCCCGTCCCGACCCAGACCAGGTTCGGGTCCCGCTGGCTGACCGCGCACGCCCCGAGCGCGATGGTCGCCTCGCGTTCGAACACGGGGACCAGAGTCATGCCCGCGTTCTCCGTCTTCCACAGCCCACCCGACGCGGTGGCGACGTAGAAGATCCGAGGATCGCGTTCGAAGACGGCCAGATCCATGATGCGGCCGCCCATCGTCGTCGGCCCGAGATTCCGGACCGTGAGGTTCTCCAGGTAGTTGATCTGCGGCCACGCCAAGCCGGCGACCGCGACGAGCGTCAGAAAAACCGCCGCCATCCGAACGATGGCGCGAGAAACGGAATGCCCTCTCACCCCTAGAAAGTACCGACTGCGACACCCCGAATCCTGCCGACGAACCTTAAGTGCCGCTCAGCTGTGTCCGTCCGATCCGCGGGTCCGAGATCTAGGGCCCAGGCGCTGGGTCGGACACGGACCGCCTCCGACGCCCCGTGCCAAAATCATTCTGTCCCATGCCCACCCGCCCGTCGTCGACGCCAACTTCCCGCACCTTCCCCGGACCCGTGTCGGCCGCCATGCTCGAAGAGTTGGGACGGTACGTCGTCTGCACCCCTTACCCGTTCGCCGTCGACCTCGAAAAGTCGGAGGGCATGTGGCTCGCCACCGTCGACGGGCAGCGGGTCTTCGACTGGGCCGGATATTACGGCTCCAAACTGATCGGGCACAACCACCCGAAGCTGCAGGAACCCGACTACGTTCGGCGCCTCGTGTTGGCCGCCAACAACAAGGTCGCCAACCCCGACTTCGTCACCCCCGAGTGCCTCGAGTACTACCGGATGCTGGTGCGCATCGCCCCCAAGGCGATGAGGAACCCCAAGCTCGAGGTGTACGCCGTGAACCCCGGCGCCGAGGCGGTCGAAAACATGATGAAGTACCTGGTCGCCCGCTTCAACGCCAAAAAGCTGGCCCAGGGCAAGCGGGTGACGAACCGGCGCTTCCTCTATTTCGACCGGGCCTTCCACGGCCGGACCGTCTTCGCCCTCGGCGTGACCCAAACCGTCGACAGCATCGCGACCCGAGACTTTCACGGCCTCTCTTCCGGAGGCAACATCAAACTGCCGTTCCCGAGCTTCGACAGCGA
>JBDNCL010000044.1:0-15885 GCA_046719655.1 Fimbriimonadaceae bacterium | reverse complement strand
GCGTCGAACGCCGTCTCCAGCTGATTGTACGACTTTTCCGTGAGTCCGCCGACGAAATGGAATTGCCCGTCCTCCAGTTCCAACAGCGTGGCGCCGGAGAACGTTCCGTCATCCTTCTTCTTCCCGCCCTGCGTCCGGCGGTCGCGGGCGAACTGCAGGAACTCGCCCAGCTCCTCCATGGACAGAGGTGTTCCGTCCGCCCAGCGGAGCAGTGCGCCGACCTTGTTGCCGCGTCCGAACGACATGTGGTACAGGCCGCCCTGCTCGCCGACGTACGACAGCGCGTCGGCCAGCAGCGCGCGGGTTTGGGCGCCGTGGCCGAGCAGGCGGTGCCGAACGTCGAGACCGGGGCTGGCCTGAAAATGGTCGCGGAGCGGCTCGGCGGCACGCTCCCCGCCGTCCGCGAAGAAGGGTCCGAGCGCAAGGCGTCGACCGAAGGTGCCGACGGTGCGCGGCACCGGTTGCGGGGGCGCCCGATCTGGCGGGGGCGGCGGGCGCAGACGAGCATCAGGTTCGACGCAGCTCGAGTGTCCCCGCCTGGGGCACCGTCACTCGAACCCGGTCTTTTTCCGGAGTGAGGGCGCAAGGCCGGCCGTTCAGGCGCGCCGTCGCCGTCGCGCCCCGGACCGCGAACAGCACGTCGCCGGCCGCCTTGACCTCGATGCGGATCATGCCGTCCGCGTCGGCCACCGGTCCGAATACAGCCGGCGGGCACAGCAGGTCGGGAAGCCCGATCGGGGCGAGCCATCCGGCCAGAAACGGCGCGAAGACGGCGATCTCCCACTCGTACGGTGCGAGCTGCACTGGCAGACGGTCGCTCTCCGGCAGAAGGAGGGTTCGGTCGGACACCCGCCACACGGCCACCTCGCCCAGGTCGAGGTCGTGGACGTCGGACGGCGAGACCACGCCGGAGACGGCGTCGCCGTTCTCGCGGCAGTTGAAGGCGCCGACGACGCCGACCGGGCCGCATCGGTTCGTCACCTTGAAGATCCGGGCGTCGTTGGGGGCGTCGACGAACAGAGACTCCCGGCTCGGCAGCGCGGCCCGATCCGGCCGCAAAACCCGACCGTCGGGCAGGGCCAGCCGGCGCAGAATCTCGACGTCGTGGCAACCGGGACGGTCGCCGACGTAGACCGGGCCCCCGCTGATCGCGCGGGCGGCGGCGTGGAACCACCCGGTCGGGTGCTGCGTCCAGAACATGTCCCAATCCGGGATCACGACGTCGCCGACCCAGAGGGCCATGGCGGCGTTCCACCAGACGTGGCGTCCGTGGCTCGACGGTCGGTTGTGGAAGTAGTCGTCCGACGTGCGCATGACGGCGCCCGACCAGAGGTTGTACACGAGGTCGACGGCGTGGGGCATGCACGCGATCAGATTGTTGTCGAGCCAGTGGGCGACCGAACTCTGGAGGGCGGTCTGGTAGGCGGCCATGGTCGTGCCTCGGCCCAGCTTGCCGGCGGTGACCGCCTCGAGGCTGGCCTGGCCGTCGATCTTGACCATGCCGACGCCCGCATCCTTGAGGTGCCGGTGGCCTTGCTGGTAGAAGCGGGAGATGTCGTCCGGATGGATCGGGTGCACGTCGATCGACTTCTCCTGCCAGGGGCGGATGTTGGCGACATGGTCCACGGTTCGAAACCGGCGGGCGGCCGGTCCGTCCGGGTTAAGGCCGCCCCAGTGCCCGAGCATCGCGTGCCAGACGCCGAACCACCGAAGGTCCGCTTCGGACCTGGCCTTGTCGATCAGACCTTCGAGTCCGGAAGGGAACTTGTCGCGTCGGGCGTCCAGCTCGTTCAGATAGTCGCCGTCGGCGTCGAGCCAGCCGTCGTCGAGGATGACCCCTCGGACCGACACGCCGGCCGAGCGCAGACTCCGAAGCCCATCGAGGGTCTTGGACTCGTCAACTTCGTGGAAGAAAGCCTCCCAAGTACACCAGAACAGGTCGTCGACGAAGGCGGGGTGCCGCTTTTCCGACCGCAGTCGGAACGAACCGAGCCTCTGCCGCACGGCCCGGATCGCGGACGCGGCGAGGACGAACGGGTCCGGGCCCGTTTCCGAGTAGAGGAGGGTGGCCTCGGAGGCGACGTCTTCGGGGAGGGCGCCAAACCAGACGAGTTCGAACCCGTCCGACGTGCCGCGCAGGTAGGCGACCCGGTCGCCGTCGACGAGCGGCATCAGGACGCGGAAGCGCCTGTCGCCGAGTTCGAGAAGGGCGTAGGCGGCCTCTTCGACATGACTGGCGTCGGTCCCGCCGACCTTGGCCCGGCACCAGTACATACCGGTTCGGTCGAGGGCGAGGAATCGGGTGTGGCCGGTCTCGAGCGACCAGGCGCCCCGATCGAGCGCGTCGCGCGAGAGGGTGTGGAATCCGTCGGTCAGGTTGGGCATGGCGGAACTCGGCCTGAGTTTGCCTCACGCCGGGCGCCGGCGGTTTGTTGGAGCGGTCTTCGTTTCCGGTCTGCCGGAGGCGGCCAACCGGTTCCCCGGGTCTGTGGGTCTCGCTCGTCGTCGGGAGATCCGCCGAGGTCGTTGGACACCGGGTCCCCGGTTCGGTGGGTCTCGTCTGCTTCCCGTGCTGTCGGGGACGTAGAAACGGGGTGATGGCCTACGCAACGCTCGACCGCTTCGACCGCGCCTTCACCTCGTGGCTGGATCGTCACGCGCTGACCCTCCTGCGCTGGTCGCTGAGCCTGGTGTTCCTGTGGTTTGGGGTCCTGAAGCTGATCCCGGGCGCATCCCCGGCCGAGCCTCTCGTGGCGCAGACGACCCAGATTCTGTTCTTCGGGCTGCTTTCGGAGAGGACGGGGGTCGGGGTCGTCGGCGTGTGGGAGGTCTTGATCGGTCTGGGCCTTCTCAGCGGGGTGTGGATGCGGGCGACGCTCGCTCTCCTGGGTCTTCAGATGCTCGGGGCGTTTTCGCCGTTGGTGCTGTTTCCGTTCTCGACGTTCGTCCAGCCGCCGTTCGCGCCCACTCTCGAGGGCCAGTACATCGTGAAGAACGTGGTGCTGGTTTCGGCCGCCCTGGTGCTCGGAAGCCGGGTTCGGGAGATCGATCGCCGGCGCGAACGCCGGGTCGGCGTCGGCCGTCCGGCATCGGGCGGGTGAGGCCAGGCGGCGACCGTGTTAAGGGTTCGCCAACTCTTTGTAAAGCCTTGTGTAATCGATTGCGCATGCTGTACCCTGATTGCGCAACCGATTACGCGAGGGCAATTTGGCCGAATTCGAACCGAAAGACCCCGTCGGCGGGGCGGGAGCGCACGACATGGCGTGGATCGCGTCGGCTCTCGGCGTGTCCAAGACCACCGTCTTCCGGGCTCTGCACAACAAGGGGCGCGTCAGTCCCGAGACGCGGTTCAAGGTTCTCGAGTTGGCAGAGAACGTCCGCTACCGGCCCAATCTGCTGGCGGCCGGTCTGCGGGCGACCCGCACCCGCACGGTGGGGATGGTCGTCCCCGGCCTGAGCGGTTCGGTCGTCGGGCGTCTTTCGGAAGGGGCCGAAGAAGCGGCGCGAGAGTCCGGGTACCGGATCTTGCTGGGGGTCAGCCATCACGACGTCGATCGGGAGTCCGATCTCATCGCCCAGTTCATCGAACGTCGGGTCGATGGTCTGCTCATCGTTCCGACGGCCGTGTCCGAGCCCACTCCGGCGTACCGTGAGCTGCGCGACCGCGGGATTCCCTTCGTTCTTCTCGACCGCATGTTCTGGGGCGATCCGATCGCCGACTCGGTCGCGACCGACCACTGGAGCGGCGGGCACATGCTCGGCCGCCACCTCGTCGAGACCGGGCGCCGCCGACCGGCTTTCGTCTGTCTTCTGGCCGACTCGACCCAGCCCAGGTCGATCGTCGAGCGTTGCGAGGGTTTCCGGAAGGCCTTCGCCGACGCGGGAGCCGAGCCCCCGATCGAGATCGTGGGCCAGATCATGGAGCTGGTTCGGGCGGCGGCGGCTCGGGCCGAGAGCGAGGACCCTTCGGATTCCTTCTCCGATCTTCTGCTTCGGGCGATGCAGGAGGCGTTGCTTCCTTATCTGGACGAGCATCCGTTCGACGCCGTGTTCGCCGCCTACGACCACGCGGCGGCGAGCGCGATCCACATCCTCGCCGCTTCCGGGATCGCGGTCCCTGGGCGCGTGGCCGTCGTCGGCTTCGACGATCAGGATTTCACCGAGTATCTGAACCCGTCTCTCACCACCATTCGGCAACCCTTCCGCCGAATCGGGCTCACCGGCATGCGGCTTCTCGTCGAGCGCATGTCGGGGAGCCGGGTTGGCGAAGATTTCCGCCAGATCCGCATCCAGCCCCGCCTGATCGTTCGCCGGTCGACGGGACCCGACAGCCCTCTCACCTAAGGAGAAGCACCATGATCACCCTCGCCCATCGTTCCCGAGCGTTCACTCTGATCGAACTGCTCGTCGTCATCGCGATCATCGCCATCTTGGCGGCGATCCTGTTCCCGGTATTCGCTCAGGCCAAGAAGGCGGCGAAGAAGACGACGGCGCTGTCGCACGCCAAGCAGTTCGCCACCGCGATCATGATCTACAACACCGACTTCGACGACGTCTTCCCGGCGGCGACGAACGTCACCGCCGGCATCCATCCGTTGCCGGGAGCGTGCTTCCCGCAATTGAGAACGCTCATCCAGCCGTACGTCCGAAACGAGCAGATCTGGTGGGTGCCCGGAGGACCGCGTCCGGGCGAGTTCGAAACCCTCCAGGTGGAAGCCAACCTGGCCGCATGCGTCGCCAACAATGGCGGCATCGGACCGGCCGACGACCCCGCCTTCCTGGGCGCCGGAACCCATTTCGCGTACAAGGCCCGGTCGACGGCCGGTTGTCCGCCCGGAGCCCCCGCGAACTGCCGAGGCAACATCGCCGGGGTCTCGGCGACGTCGATCGAGGACCCGTCCAACATCTGGCTCTTCTGGGATGCCGACAGCAACTACAGCCGCTTCACGGACGGCAACACCACCCCGTTTCTGGGACCGCCGGCCTGTCGGTGGGAGCGCCCGGCCAGCAAGCGTCAGATCGTCGCCTACACCGACGGGCACGCCGGATTCCCGACCATCCCGCGCCCGCAGTGGTTCGAAAACATGGCCCTGGACGGTCGGGTCTACGTCGACTGGCTCGGTTGCCCCTAGGAGCGGCTATGCGGAGCGCCGTCCTCTTGGCCATCGTTGCCGCGATCCTCGCGGCGGGTTGCGGACCGTCCGGCAAGTCGGAAGCCCCGGCCCTCCCTCCGGGCGTCGAACAGCCGGCCACCTAGGATGAGGGAAGAGGGGGCGCGGCTCTCCGCCGCGCCCCCTCTCTTCCGCAGGGCGGAGCCGCGTCAGGGGGTGTAGGCGATGCCCGGGATGGGGCGCCGGTCGGTGCCTTTACAGCGGCCGAGAACCCGGATGTGGGGGAGAGGCCGGACCCGTCCGGCGAGTCGGCGGGCCCGATCGTCCCGTTCGGTCGACGACTCCGTTTCGGCGTGGCCTTCGCACGGAGCGTCGGCGCGGATGGCGGCGATGGGCCCTGTCCGGTCCGAACCCGGCCCGAGCACGTCGGCGAAGTTGGCCTGCGCTTCGTCTGCCGCCGTCGAGCGGGTGGGGACGCAGGCCCTCGCGCCGGGGTCCGACGCATCGGCCGACCACCCGGTCTTCGCGGCCGTACCGATCGCGGATCTTCCGCATCGGTCGGACCGTCGAGCGTTCGAGGTGGACGAGCGTCTCCCGGCTGCCGCCTGGTTCGGGTCACCAGTCCGCGCTCGCGCGCCGGGTCGGGGTCTCGGGAATGAGCCCGGTGTGGGGCGACCGGGGAGGTGGGAGGAGGAGGCGTCGTATCGGCCCAGACGGTCGGGGCCTCCGTCGGTGCGGAGCGGATCCACGGCCGCGAAGCGCGGGAGATCGATGCCGTCCAGGAACACCAGCTCCGTTTCGAGACCGGCGTCCGCGAGGAAGATTTTGTCGGAGAGATGGGGAAGGGGGCGTGACGGTTGGGCCGAGACGGGATGCCTTCCGGAACCGAAGCCGGCGTCGAGGCACCCGCTCGCGTCGTCGGGGACCCGAGCGGACGACCCGGGACCCGCGCGAGGGCGGCCGACGTCCGGCTGTAGCATTGTAAAGATCTCGGCTTTTTTCCGAGGGGCCGTTGGGCCGCGCAACCGGAGTCGTCCGGCGTGCGTCCCTTCTTACGGTCGGTTTCGACTCGGGTCGACGCAGACGCCCGTCTCGAATTGTCCGGCCGATCTTCTCCACACTCCCATGCATTCCCACGCAGAGACTCACGAACACCGCTTTTCCTTCGGTCTGTTCACGACGGTTGTCGTCATCCACGTCGTCCTGGCCGTCGGCATCTTCGCCTTCGCCGCGCCGCAAACTTTTCGGGCCGAGCTGGCCAACCCGGGCATGATCCTTCTGTGGACGTTCGCTCTGGGCGTGCCGTTGAGCCTGTTCGAGTACCTCTACCACCGGTACCTCCTGCACTCGTCGGTGCTGCCGTTCCTCGGAGCGATGCACGAGGCCCACAGCACCCATCACGGTCTCACGTCGGTGAAGGCCCCCGTGACTCCGAAAGAGCCGACCCGCATGGTCGAGGTTCGGAGCGAGTATCCGGTGGAAGAAGAGCACCAAGAAGAGTCGATGATGTTCCCGCTCTTCTCGCTGGCCATCTTCTACGCTCTGTTCCTCGTCCTGTTGGCCTGGCCCCTCAAGGCGATCTTTCCCGGTCAGCCGATCATCCTTTCCGTGATGCTCGCCGTGACGCTGTACTACTCGGCGTACGAGCTTTGGCACGCCGTCCTGCATCTGCCTTTCGAGAGGTTTTGGAAGCCTCGGCTCGAGGGCCGGATGAGCCGGATGTTCAAGCGGATGTACAGCTTCCACCTCATGCACCACTGGCGCCCGACCGCGAATCTCGCCGTCGTCGGTTTCTGGGGCATCGCGCTGTGGGACCACGCCTTTCGGACCCACCGCCGACCGCAAAATCTGCCTCTCGACGGCGCCGAGGTGAACTACCGCGACGCCGAGATGGCGAAGCCGATCTGGCCGATCTCGATGCTCGACAAGTGGCAGCCGAAGATGTACAAGACCTCGCGCGCGATCGAGCGCGGGCTGATGCGGCTCTTCTGGAGAAGGTCGACCCAGTCGTAAAGCTCGTCGCAGGAGGAGAAACGGGCTCCGACCGAATCGGTTGGAGCCCGTCCGCCTGTATCGGCCCGGTCAGGAGTTGGGCGTTTCGGTGACGGCCGACTCTTCGGCCGGCGCGGCGGCGAAGTTGGTCGGGGGCGCGCGCCGAACCCGGGCTCGAGACATCGAGAGGATCTTGCGCAACCCGGCGATGAGGTATGGGCTCATCGTCAGCCCGATGAGCGTCAAGATGGCCACGGCAAAGTTGTCCCGGATGATCGGGATCTTTCCGAAGAGGTAACCCGGCACCATGCACGTCGTGACCCACAGGCAGGCGCTCAAGGCGCTGAAGAACAGGTAGCGCCGGTACGTCATCGTCCCCATTCCCGCCGTGAACGGCACCAGGGTGCGCATCAGGGGCACGAATCGGGCGATGAGGATCGCCTTCCACCCGTGCCTTTCCATGAAGTCGTGGGTCTGGGCGAGGTTCTTCGGGTTCAGCACCTTGGCGTTGGGGTTGCGAAAAAGCCTTCTCCCAAACTGCCGCCCGACGAAGTAGTTCACATTGTCGCCGACGAAAGCGGCGGAGATGAAGATCGGGAACAGAACGGCGAGGTTCAGGCCGTCGTTTTCGGGGTGGGCCAGCATGCCCGAGACGAAGAGAAGCGAGTCTCCCGGAAGGAACGGCATGACCACCACACCCGTTTCGAGGAAAACGATCAGCCAGAGAAGGCCGTAAGACCAAGCCCCGTACGTCTGAACGACCATGTTCAGCTTCTGATCCATGGTCATCAGGAACTCGATGCCTTGTTGGAGAAACTCCATTCGGTGTCACGCGCCTACGAGCCCAAACGAGCTCGTCGAGGCGCCGGCTACCCCCGATTGTCGGCAACCGAAACCGGCCCCGACACGGCTTGCCGGGCGGCGGGTCGTCGGTGCTCGCGCTGCGCCCTATGGTTTAACGGGCGCCGAGGTGTTCCGGGTTGAGAGCCTGAAGCTCGGGTAGGACGAAAAGCCCGTCCTTTCGGACGAGTTTCCCGTCGAACCAGACCTCGCCGCCCCCGTATTCGGGTCGCTGGATCACGACTTTGTCCCAGTGGATCGCCGACTTGTTGCCGTTGCCGCCCGGCGGGTCGTAGGCGTTTCCGGGCGTCAGGTGGAAGCTGCCGGCGATCTTCTCGTCGAACAGCGTGTCGAGCATCGGGTGGAGCACGTACGGGTTGAACCCGAGCGACCACTCGCCGAAGTAGCGGGCGCCCTCGTCGGTGTCGAGGATGTCGTTGAGCTTGTCGGTCTGGTCTCCGGCCGAAGCGTCGACGATCTTGCCGTTTTTGACCTCGTACCTCACGTTGCGGAACTCGGTGCCCTGGTACATCGATCCCGTGTTGTACGTCACGACTCCGTTTACCGAGTCCTTGACCGGGGCCGAGAAGCACTCGCCGTCGGGGATGTTTCGGAGACCGACGCACGGGACGGCCCCGATGCCCTTGATGGAGAACTTCAGGTCGGTTCCGGGACCGATCAGGTGGACTTCGTCGGTGCGGTCCATCAGGTCCTTCAGCGGTTCGACCGCCTTCGCCATCTTGGCGTAGTCCAGGGTGCACACGTCGAAGAAGAACTGCTCGAAGGCGGGGGTGCTCATCCGGGCGAGCTGGGCCATGCTCGGGGTGGGCCATCGAAGCACCACCCACTTCGTCTTCGGCACGCGGATCCCGAACACGACGGGGACCGCGTATTCCCGCTGCCACATCGCGTTGATCTCGCCGGGGACGTCTCCGAGGTCGGAAACGTTGTGGGAACCGCGGAGGGCGATGTACGCCGTCATCCTCTCCATCTCCGCCTTTTCGACCTCGGCGATGGTGCGGGCGTTCGCCTCCGTCATCCCCAGAAGCATCTGCCGCCGAACGAGGTTGCTCTCCATTCGGACGACGACCTGGGCGCCCGTGCCTTGGGCGACCCGGACGATCTCGGCGACGACCTCTTCGGGAATGTCGAACGAGTGGATCAGGACTCGGTCGTCGGGCCCGAGCTTGGTGGAGTGGGTCGTCAGGAGATTGGCCAGGTTCGTCACGCGGGGGTCGAGCATGGCCAGAGGTTACCTTCGGCAACCCGGGACGCCGGCGTTCTCGGCGCCGCGATCGTAAAACGAACGGCGTCGAATTCCCGTCTTCAGGGAAGTCGCTCGCCTCGTGCCGCCACCAGGATCCGGTACCAGTTCTCGCGGTCCAGATCGAGGTTGTCGGCTTCGGCGGCGGCCCGGATCGACTCCGGTTTGGTGCTCCCGACGATGGGGATGATCCCGCTCGGGTGCTTCATCAGCCACGCCAGGGCCACCGCCGAACGGGTCGCGCCGAATCCCTTGGCCAGTCCGTCGAGCAGGGCCAGCGTGTTCCTCATCGCCTCGGCCTTGGGATGGTCGGCGGGCGGCTCCCGTCCATCTCCCAACAGACCGCCGGCCAGCGGCGACCAGGCGAGGGGGGTGATCTGTCGGGCTAGGCACTGGTCCAGGGTGCCGTCCTCGAAGCAGTCGAGCCGGGCCAGGTGGATTTCGACCTGGTTGACCAGAATCGGGAACGGGCACGCCGAAGCCAGAGCGTCGACTTGACTGGGAAGGAAGTTCGAAACGCCGAACGATCGGACTTTGCCCTGTTCGTACAGGGTGTTGAACGCCTCGGCGACCTCGCTCGGGTTCATCAGGTAGTCGGGACGGTGCAGCTGGTAGAGATCGATCTGTTCGATGCCGAGCCGCTGGAGCGAGAGGTCGCACGACCGGAGGATGTGCTTGGCGCTGAAGTCGTACCGATGCGGCGAGTCCGGGTTCGGGTCGCCCGGGAAGCGGATGCCGCACTTGGTGGCGATCACGGTTTCCCGACGCAGGCTGGGCGACTTCCGCATGAAGTCGCCGTGGATCTTCTCGCACACGCCCTGCGCGTAGATGTCGGCGTGGTCGAAGAGGGTGTAGCCCGCATCGTAGGCGGCGGCCAAGGCGCGCTCCCCGGCCTCGATGTGGGCCGGGGTGACGTCCTTCGGATTCCACGCTCCCGCGATCCGCATGCATCCGTAGGACATTCGACTGACGACGATATCCGACGATCCGAGCGTGGTGGTCTTCATGGTCCGAGCCTACACCAAAGTCCGACCCGGCCCAAACGACGCCGGTAGGTAACCTGCGTCCCATGCCCGACCGAATCACGTTTCCCATCCGATCGGACAAGCTCGCTTTTGTGGCGCAGGTCGAGTCGGTTCTGCTCGAGCGACGCTCGAATTTCCAGAAGATCGAGATCCTCGAGACGCCCATGTTCGGCAAGGTTCTCCTTCTGGACGGTCACATCCAGTTGACCGAGCTGGACGAACACGTCTACCACGAGGCGCTCGTCCAGGTTCCGCTGGTGAACCTTCGGCAACCGACCTCGGCCCTGGTGGTCGGCGGCGGCGACGGAGGGGTGATCCGGGAGCTGTGCCGCTGCCCGAGCCTGGCCACGATCGACATGGTCGAGATCGACGCCGAGGTCGTCCGCGCGTCGCGGGAGGTGTGGCCGGAGCTTTCGGCCGGCGCGTTCGACGATCCCCGCGTCCGCCTCTACATCGCCGATGCTTTCGGATTCGTCAAGTCGACCGACGGGCCGTACGATCTCGTCGTCGTCGACAGCACCGACGTTTACGAAGACGACGACGAGTCGCTCTCGGCGATGCTTTTCACGGACGAGTTTTACCGCGACCTTCGCCGACTTCTCCGGCCGGCCGGCTTCGTGGTGACCCAGGCCGACAACCTCGTCTTCTGTCCCTACTCCCTCAACCAGATCTTGGCCATGTTCGGGCGGGTCTTCCCGAAGTACGGCTCCTACTTCGCGGTGGTGCCGTCTTTCGGCGGCTACTCCGGCTACGCGTGGGCTTCGGTCGGTGCCGAGATTTCTCCGGTATGGCCCGAAGCCGCCTACGGTTCCGACTTTCGTTTCTTGAACCCGACGAGCTACAACTTCGGGATGTCGGGTCGGCCCCTCGGTTCGGGAGCGACCGTCCCGGCCCCGTGAAAACGGGAAGCCCCCGTCTGGCTCTCAGGCGGGGGCTTTTTGTGGAGGTGCGGACTCGGGATCAGCGCCGGGGCCGGAAGCGGGTGTTCACGTCCTCGTCGTCGTCCCGTCGCTCGCGCTTCGGAAAGCTGGACGGGATCTCGGGCGCGCGCTCCGCCTGCGGGGACGGCGCAGCCGACGCCTCGGCCAGCGGAGCCGGCCGGTCGTTGCGGTCTCGTTCCCCGCGGTAGCCTTCGCGGTCTCGGTTGCGGTCTCCGCCGCGATCGCCGCCCCGGTCGCGTTCGCCGCGGTACCCGCCTCGGTCGCCGCCCCGGTCTCGGCCGCCGTCTCGGCCGCCCCGTCGGTCGTCTCGACGGTCTTGCGGGCGCGGCGGAGGCGGCGTCGCCGTCTCGTTGTCGGCGAGAGAGGGAAGCTCCTGCGCCAGCCCGAGGGCGGTGAAGTTCACCCGGCCCATGCTGTCGATCTCGTAGACGCGCACGTGGATGGGGTCGCCGACGCTCACGACGTCGTCGGGCCGTCGGATGGCGCGGGTGGTCAGCTGCTCGACCGGCACCATGCCTTCTCGGCCGGCGACGAACTCGACCATGGCGCCTCGGCCCATGAGGCGCGAGACCTTGCCCTTGAACTCCATCCCGACCGTGACCTCGTCGGTCAGGGTACGGATCATGGCGATCGCCTCTTCGGCCTTGAGACCGTCGGACGACGCGACCAGGACGCGGCCGTCCTGCTGAACGTCGATCTGGGCGCCGGTGGCGTTCGTGATCTTGCGGATCGTGGCGCCGCCGGGGCCGATCAGGGCTCCGATCTTGTCGGGGTTGATGTTGATCGTCGTGACGCGCGGCGCGGTCGGCTTGTAGCTCGCGCGCGGAGCCGGCAGTTCGGCCTCGATGACGTCGAGGATCTGCATCCGGGCCCGCTTGGCCTGAGCCAGAGCGTCGGCCAGAACCTGATCCGGGATGCCGTCGAGCTTCGTGTCGAGCTGGAGGGCGGTGATCCCCTTGCGGGTGCCGGCGACCTTGAAGTCCATGTCGCCGCAGAAGTCCTCCATCCCTTGGATGTCGGTCAGGACCTTGAAGACCTTGCCGTCGGACATGAGACCCATGGCGATGCCGGCGACGGGCGCCTTGATCGGCACGCCGCCGTCCATCAGAGCGAGGGTCGAGCCGCACACCGAAGCCATCGACGTGGAGCCGTTCGACTCGAGGACTTCGCTGACCAGGTGGACGGTGTACGGGAACTCCTCGTCGTCGAGGGGAACGACGGGAAGCAAGGCCCGCTCGGCGAGCGCGCCGTGCCCGACTTCGCGGCGACCGGCGCCGCGCAGCATCCGCACTTCTCCGACGCTGTAGGGCGGGAAGTTGTAGAAGTGCATGAAGCGCTTGTCGCTCTCGTCCTCCTCGAGGGTGTCCATGATCTGGGCGTCGTTGGGCATGCCCAGGGTGAGGATGGTCATGACCTGGGTCTGCCCGCGCGAGAAGAGACCGGAACCGTGGACTCGAGGCAGGATGTCGGCCACCGCTTCCAGCGGCCGGATGTCTTCGAGGCCGCGGCCGTCGGGCCGCTTGTTCTCTTCGAGGATGAGCTTGCGCACCATCTTCTTGACGACCTTGTCGGCCGCCTCGGGAAGCTGGGCGACGAGTTCGGGCTTGTCTTCGAGTTCGGGGGTGTACTTGGCGACGATCTCGGCGACCAGGTCGTCGAGCGCCGACTCGCGAGACGCCTTGTCGGGGTTGACGATGGCGGCCTTGATCGCCTTGCCTTCCGCCTTCTCGATCGTGGCGACGAGGTCTTCGTCGATCTCGTGGAGCTGAACCTCGCGCTTGGGTTTGCCCGCCTTCTGGGCGAACGCCTCAAACTCGAGACAGATCGTTCGGATCGCGTCGTGCGCGAACTTCAGGGCCGCGACCATGACCTCTTCCGACACTTCGCTGGCACCGGCTTCGACCATCGAGATGGCGTCCTTGTGTCCGGCGACGGCGAGGTCGAGGTCCGACCGCGAGATCTCCTCGAAAGACGGAAAGGCGACGAATTCGCCGTCCACGCGGGCGACCCGCACCCCGGCGACCGGTCCCGCAAACGGGATGTCGCTGATGGAGAGGGCGCACCCGGCGGCGCAGATGCCGATCACGTCCGGCGGGCAGCTCTGGTCCACCGAGAACGGCATCGCGATGACCTGGACGTCGTGCCGCAGGCCCTTGGGGAACAGCGGTCGGATCGGCCGGTCGATCAGCCGGCTGGCGAGGATGGCCTTGTCGGAAGGTCGGCCGCCGCGCTTGTTGAAGCCGCCGGGCACCTTGCCGACCGCGTACTTGCGCTCTTCGAAGTCGCAGACGAGGGGAAGAAAGTCGATGCCGACCCGCGGCTTGGCGCTCATGGTCGCCGTCGCGAGGACGACCGTCTCGCCCATGCCGAGCAGGACGGAGCCGCCGGCTTGACGGGCCACGCGGCCGGATTCGATGTTGAGGGTCTTGCCCGCAACTTCGAACGAGTGAGTATGGATCAATGGAAGCCTCCTAGCGAGGCTTGACTTCGCGAATGCCGAGTTTCTGGATGAGGGCGCGGTAGGCGGCAATATCCTTCGACCGGAGATAGCCCTCGAGCCGTCGACGCTTCCCGACGAGCATCATCAGACCGCGGCGACTGTGAAAGTCCTTCGGATTCTTCCGAAGGTGGTCGGTGATCTGCTGGATCCTCGCGTGGAGAACGGCGATCTGGACCGACGTGGAGCCGGTGTCTCCCGGACGCTCCGCGTTGTCGGTGATGATTTGCTGCTTAAGGGCCTTATCCAGGGGCATGCTGTGAGAGGTCAGCCTCCGTATACTTGAGGCTGTAGGGGATCTGCCGCTCTACGCAAGCCTCCGTGAAGACCTCCGTACAACGGCAAACAGACCTACGGGCCTCAAGTCGAGATCATACCTCTCCGGCAGCCGGGCGTCAAGGCCCGGGCCGACGATCCAGCCGATAGGGACCATCGGCGGCCGAACCGGCGGGAGCCGAGGGCGGAAAAAGGTCCGGGCGGTCGCTTTGGCACGGCGTGTGCCGGCCTCTTCACCCCGGATACATCCGGCCGCCATCGGCAGTCGGGGGAAGACCTTCGGCCGACGGCCGGGGTTTTCCGAGCCCGCTCGGCGGCAGCCTCCCGTGAATCTGGCCCTGCCGCGTTTGGGCGGGGCTCTTTTCTTTTTCGGGGTGCTTCGACGGCCGAGGGTCCGACCGTATAATCCGGCCAACCATGGATGTGACCGTCCTCGGCGCCGGCAGTTGGGGCACCGCTCTGGCGATTCTTCTGGCCCGGAACGGGCACCGAGTCCGAGTGCACGGCCGCAACCCTTCCGCCCTGCGTTCGCTCGACCGACAGCACGAAAACATCCGCTACCTGCCCGGGTTCGCCGTGCCCCGCGAGGTCGAGGTCGTCCTCGACGCCGACGCTCTGGAACCGTGCGATCTGTGGCTGGTCGCCGTGCCCGCGGCCGGCGCCCGCGAGGCGTTCGGGCAGATCCGGGGCGAATCCCCGGTGGTCGGCATCGCGTCGAAAGGGCTCGAAAGCGTGACGGCGAAGCTTTTGAGCGAGGTTGCGGCCGAAGTCATCCCCGACGCTCGGATCGGCGCCGTCAGCGGCCCGAACCTGGCGGTCGAGATCGTCCGCGGGATTCCCACCGCGGCCGTGGCGGCTTCGCCGCTGGAACCGGTTGCGGAAGCGATCCGCCGCGCGTTGATGTGCCGGACCTATCGCGTCTACCTCAGCGACGATCTGATCGGAGTCGAGCTGGCGGGCGCCGTCAAGAACGTCCTGGCGATCGGGGCGGGGATCTCGGATGGTCTCGGCTTCGGAGACAATACGAAAGCCTCGCTCTTGGCGCGGGGTCTCCACGAGATGACGTCGCTGGGCTTGGCCCTCGGCGCCCGGTTGGACACGTTCCTGGGAGTGGCGGGGGTCGGCGATCTTTTCGCGACGGCCGTCAGCACTCTCTCCCGCAACTACCGGGTAGGCCGGATGGTGGGGGAAGGGATGTCGATTTCGGCCGCGCTGGAGGCGGTCGGGCAGGTGGCGGAGGGGGTGTCGACGTCCGAGGCCGTTCTCGTCATGGCGGAGCGCCTCGGAGTCGAGGTGCCGGTGCTGACCGCCATCGAATCCGTTCTCCTGGGCCGCGTCGAGGCTCAGGTCGCCGTCTCGCTCCTGATGGAGAGACAGCCCAAGAGAGAGGGTTTCCTCAAGGCCGAGCGGCGCCCCCATTGACGCGAACGCCTCCGTCTCGGACATTCGGGCGGGAAGGGGGATCTCCAAAACGCTGAGGCCTCCTCGGCGATCCGGGAGGCCTGTCAGCCTTATGCACTTAGCGTGCTAAGAACCCTCGCTAGGGTTTGCGTTTTGGATTGGTGGTGAACGGCGCATCAGTCGCCGTTCTTCTTTTCAGCTACGTACAGGCTCCCTTCCCATCGCGTCATGCTTCTTCGAGCTCCTTGGCTTGCGTGGTCTGCGTCCTCTCGTGGCCGACACTAACATGATAGGCCAAGTCGGGCGGTTGTGTACCCCTAATCGTACGAGTGTTCAAAAATCGGAGGGATATTCTCTTCCCTTCCATCTCACGGTGCCCCGCCGATGCCACAAAGTGGATCGGAGGACGGAAAAGGCGCCGAGCGCGCACGTCAGAGGCGCGGCCGGCCACGCCCACGCGGGGGCGCGGACGGTAAGGTCGGTCAGCAGCTTCGAGCCGAGGAGCAGGCCCAGGGCGACCGGAGCCATCGGTCCGGCC
>JBDNCL010000043.1:0-16267 GCA_046719655.1 Fimbriimonadaceae bacterium | reverse complement strand
GGCGCCACGAACGCCTTTCGGATCTCGCGACCGAGTTCGGTGCGGATGGGGATGTTCTGGAGATTGGGGTCGTTCGAGCTCAGACGACCGGTCGCGGCGCCGCCCTGGTTGAAGCTGGTGTGGATTCGGCCGTCGGGTCCGATCATTTTGGGCAGAGCGTCGGCGTAGGTCGACTTGAGCTTGGTCAGCTCCCGCCAGGTCAGCACCTCGGCCGCGATCGGGTAGCTCGGAGCGATCTGCTGGAGGACTTCGGCGCCGGTGGCGTAACCGGTCTTCGTCTTCTTCGGTCCAGGAATCCCGAGCTTTTCGAAGAGGATCTCCCCCAGCTGTTTGGGTGAGCCGATGTTGAACTTCTCGCCGGCGAGCTCGTGGACGCGGGCGGCGGCTTGTTCGATCTCCCTCTCGAGGGACTTCGAAAAGTCTTGAAGAAACTCGGCGCTGGTCCGAATTCCCAGGCACTCCATCTCGGCGAGGACCGGGGTCAGCGGAAGTTCGACCTCGAACAGAACCCGTTGCTGGCCCTCTTTCTCGATTCGGGCCTGCATGGTGTCCCGAAGCCGCCGCAACGCCTCCGCCTGTCCCGACGGCTTCTCGGGCGGTTCGATTTCGAGATACCCCTGGATCAGGTCGCGAAGGCTGTAGTTCGACCTCCCGGCCTGGAGCACGTACCCGGCGAGATAGGTGTCGAACGCGACCGGCGTCAAGGTGGGCGGAATCCGCTTGAAGAGGGGCTTGGCGTCGTGGACGATCGCCTTGCCCGGGTCGGCGGCGAAGAGCTCGACCGCCATCGCGAGGGGGACCCGGGCCGCCCGGCCTTCGACCGCAATCCAGGCCGTGCCCTCGCCCGTCCCCGAATCGAACATGCTGGGCTGAGAGCGAGCCGCTTCCGGCAGGATGGCGTACTCGGCGTCGCCGACGAACGAACGCAGCTCGGCCAGAGATCCGACCGAGGTTTCCGAGGTCTCCAGGGGCGGTTCGGAGACCGACGCGGCCGCGCCGGACGCATCGGCGGCGGCGGCCTCTCCTCCCGACACATATCGGCCGAGAACGGTGGGGGCCCGCTTCAGGTGATTTCGAAACTCCAGACGCTCCAGCATCGCCCGGGCCCGCTCGTACTGCTCGGCGGTCAGCGAAAACGGAGCAAAGTCGTACTCCAGCGGCACGTTGCAGTCGATCGTGGCCAGCCACTTGCTCTTCGGCATCTGCTCGGCGACCGGCTCGATCTTCTTCCGGTACTTGGGCTCGACTTCGTCGAGTCGGCGCAGGATCTCCTCGATCGAACCGAACTGCTGTAGGAGGACCGTCGCCCCCTTCTCGCCGATCCCCGGCACTCCGGGGATGTTGTCGCTGTTGTCTCCCACGATCGCCTTCCAGTCTGGGATCGCGGAAGGCGGCACGCCGAAACGCTCGCGGACCGCCTCGGGGGTGTAGGTCACGGTGTCGCTGACCCCGACCCGGGTCGTCAGGACGGAAACCGAGTCGTCCACCAGCTGGACCTGGTCGAGGTCGCCGCTGACGATCGTCGTCTCGTAGCCGCTGGCCTCGGCCCGGCGGGCGATGGTCCCGACGACGTCGTCTGCTTCGTAACCCACCACCTCGACGATCGGGATCCCCATCTCGCCGAGGAACTCGCGCGCCATCTCGAGCTGGCTCTCGAGTTCGGGCGGGGTTTCGCGGCGCTTGCCTTTGTACTCGGCGTACTCGGTGTGCCGGAACGTCTTGCCGGGAGCGTCCAGAGCGACGACGACGGCGTCGGGCGGGGTGGTCTCGAGAAGGTTGAACAGCATCCCGGTGAAGCCGAACAGGGCGTTGGTCGGCGTGCCGTCGCTCGTGCTCAGGAATCGGGTCCCGTAGAACGCCCGAAACAGGAGGCTGTACCCATCGATGACGATCAGGCGCTTCCGGCTCATGACGGGAACGTTACCCGCCCAAAGTCCCCTTTCAAGTTCGCATGCGGTCGCGCGCCCGTTTCTCGGCCTCTTCTTTCGTCACCCGGTGACGGTGGGCAAACATGCGGTCGATATCCCGCGAGATGAAGAGGGCGTTGGCGACCCACCCGATGAGCCCCATCGGCGGGATGTAGGTCACGGTGTCCCGAAGGAGCGTCCGGTCCCCATCGGCCAGGAATTCGTGGACATGGCGCCAGTAGGCGAACGGGGACTTCTCGGCCGTGTCCACGAACTTGCGGGGCGGCTCGACTTCGCTGATCCGTGCCCGCCACTCCACGGGGAACGGTCCGACGCGCACGCGAATCCGATGTTCGGCCCCGTTTCGGACCGCCAGATCCTCGCCGACCAGTTCCACCTTTCGTCCGGGAGGGGTCAGAACCACGAGGGCCTCGGCGCTCGAGTGGAACGCCCACAGATCCTCGACCGGGGCGTCGATCCAGGTTTCGAACGTTTTCGTGACCACGCCTGTTCCTACCCCAGCCGCCCCCGTCAAGACGTCGCCCCCGCCCAGAAAGGTCGTTGGACCCGGAGAAACGACTTGATTTTTTCGTCTAGTTTCGAATCGGGCCGACTCTACGACAATGAAGTCGGAAGCTGGTCCTATGTCAGAACCCAAAAACCCGGAACCGTTGGAAAACCCCGACACCGTCTTCGACCACGACGACGAGGAGCGTCGATACGTCACCCTCGACGACTACGACGTCCGAGCGATCGGATGGCTGCCGAGCGGCCTCAAGGGTTTCTTCCTGATCTCCCCCATCATCGGGGGCGTTCTCCTGTTCGCCGTGCCGTTCTTCCTGATCGCTCTCGGAGCGGCCAAGGATCCCGTCATTCTCGTCGTCGGAATCTCCTTGATGTGGCTCTTCTTCTTCGGATCGATCGCGGCCCCGTTTCTTTTGGTCAAGAAGTAGCGGAGACCGGGCCCGAAACGGCTCGGCCGAAACGTCCCACCCCGTCTGACCGGCACCCGACGGCAGGGTGACGCGGCGTCGGAGGCCGACGATGGTCCGACCGGTGGACCGACCGGCCTCGGCGCATCGTCCACAATGGGGGCATGCCTTTGCCGATCCGCGAGAACGTTCTCGCCATGACCCCCTATTCGCCGGGCAAGCCGATCGAAGAGGTCAAGCGGGAACTCGGTCTCGAACGGGTGATCAAGCTCGCGAGCAACGAGAATCCTCTCGGCCCCTCGCCGAAAGCGGTCGCCGCCGTCCGCGCCGCCGCCGATGCCATCCATCTCTATCCCGACGGCTCCGCCCACGACCTGAGACTGGCGATCGGCCGCAAGTTCGGGTTTCCCCCGGAGCAGATCCTTCTCGGGAACGGAGGCGACGAGATCCTGCGCATGCTGGGATGGGTTCTGATCGACAGCCCGGAAGACGAGGTGCTGACTGCCGACCCGTCGTTCATCGTGTACGGCGACACGGCCAAGATCGCTCCGTGCCGGTGGGTGAAAGTTCCGGTGGACGCCGGCTACGGCATCGATCTGACCGCCATGGCGGGCCGCCTCGGCGAACGCACCCGGATCGTGTTCCTGGCCAACCCGAACAACCCGACCGGCACCGTGCTGAAGAAGAGCGATTTCGACGCCTTCCTCCGGGACGTGCCCGACACCGCTCTGGTGGTTCTCGACGAGGCGTACTACGAGTTCGCCGCCGACCTGCCCGACTTCCCGCACGCGATCGACTACGTCCGCGCCGGCGTGCCGAACGTGGTTTGCCTGCGGACATTTTCCAAGGCGTACGGCCTGGCCGGGGTCCGGTGCGGCTACGGCTTCGCCCCCGCCGAGCTGGTCGACGCCGTCCACCGCGCCCGCCAACCGTTCCACGTCAACTCGCTGGCCCAAGCGGCGGCGATCGCCGCTCTGGAAGACGACGAACACGTCGCGCGGACGGTGGCCAACAACACGCGCGGACTCGACCGTCTGGCCGAGATCGTGCGGGAAGTCGGGGGGACACCGATTCCGGGGCGGGCGAACTTCCTGCTCGCCGACTTCGGCCGCCCGGCCGGACCGCTGTTCCGAGCCCTTCTCGAAAGAGGCGTGATCGTTCGTTCGGGCGAGCCGCTCGGCGCTCCGACCTGCCTTCGCATCAGCGTCGGCACCGACGAAGAGACCGAGCTTTTCGGAAAGGCGATCCGCGAAGCGCTGGTCGCCGAGGCACAGAGATGATCGTCGTGATGAAGACCGGCTACTCGCCGGACCAGTTCGACACCGTTCAACGACATCTGGCCGATCTCGGCTACACCGTGCTCCCCATCGTCGGCGAGGAGAAGACGATACTCGCCGCCGTGGGCGGAGGCGAGCACGTCAAGGTCGACGCCCTCGATCAGATTCGGGCGTACGATTGGGTGGAAGACGTCATCTTCATCACCAAGCCGTACAAGCTCGTGGCCAAAGAGTCGAAACCGGGGCCGACCGTGCTGGACGTGAAGGGGGTCCGGATCGGCGGCGACGAGATCGTGATGATGGCGGGTCCCTGCACGGTCGAGTCCGAGCACCAGCTCATGACGACGGCCGAGGCGGTCGCCAAGGCGGGAGCCAAGATCCTTCGGGGCGGGGCCTACAAACCGTCGACGTCGCCGTACAGCTACCAGGGCATGGGCGTTCCCGGCCTGGAGCTGCTGCAGGAGGCGGGCAGGCGGTTCGGCATGGGGGTGATCACGGAGGTGATGGACGTTCGGAAGGTGGACCTGGTGGCTCGGTACGCCGACATCCTGCAGATCGGGACCCGGAACATGCAGAACTACGACCTCCTGCGGGAGGTCGGTCTGGCCAAGGTGCCCGTCATGCTGAAGCGGGGCATGAGCGCCAAGATCGAGGAGTGGCTGTTGGCGGCGGAGTACATCGCCTCGAGCGGAAACGAAGAGATCCTGCTCTGCGAGCGTGGCGTCCGCACGTTCGAGCCGCACACGCGCAACACTCTGGATCTGTCGGCCGTTCCGGCCGTCAAGAGCCTCAGCCATCTTCCCGTGATCGTCGACCCGAGCCAGGGGACGGGACGGCGCGACCTTGTCGGGCCGATGAGTCGGGCCGCCATCGCGGCCGGAGCGGACGGCCTGATCATCGAGGTTCACCCGAACCCCGACCACGCGATCAAGGATGGCGCCCAGAGCATCACGATCGAAGCGTTCGAGGAGATCATGCCCGGTCTTGCCAAAGTGGCGGCGGCGGTGGACCGCACGCTGGCTCACGCCCCGATCCGGGCCTGACCGGGCGGCGCCCGAAGGACCTTCGGTTCTCGGGCGCAACCCGGCGTCGCATCGAAGAGTAAAGTCCCTGCGTGAGCGTCGCCGTCGTCCAGAACCTGACCGTCCGCTATGGTCAGTTCACTGCGCTGGACAACCTTTCGGTGGAGATTCCAGCTGGGTGCACCGGTTTGCTCGGACCGAACGGCGCCGGCAAGACGACCCTGATCAAGACGATCTTGGGCTTCGTCAAGCCCTCCGAGGGAACGGGACACGTCCTCGGTCTCGACATCCGATCGCAAGGACGGGAGATTCGGCAGGCGGTCGGACTGATGCCCGAGCAGGACTGCCACCTCCCGGGCATGTCGGCGGTGCAGTTCGTCTCCTACGCCGGAGAACTGGCGGGAATGCCGCGCGCCCAGGCGATCCGGCGCGCCCACGAAGTCCTGGAGTACTGCGGACTGGGCGAAGCCCGCTATCGGAACGTCGAAACCTATTCGACGGGCATGAAGCAGAGGATCAAGCTGGCCCAAGCCTTGGTCCACGGGCCGAAGCTCCTTCTTCTCGACGAGCCGACCAACGGTCTGGACCCGAACGGTCGGGTCGAGATGCTGGAGCTGATTCGGTCGGTGTCGCACGGCAAAGGCGTCAACGTGATCGTCAGTTCGCACCTGCTGCCCGACATCGAGCAGGTTTGCGACGAGGTCGTCGTCGTGGTCGGCGGCAAGCTGCGCGATTCGGGCAAGATCGCCGACCTCAAGAAGATCGCGGGCCAACCGGTCGACGTCGAGTTGCGCGATCCGAGCGCGTTCTTCGTCGAGATGGCGGACGCGGCCGGGTTCAAGCTTTTGGGAGCGCGCCACACGACCTACCGGTTCCAGCCCCCGGACGACGCGCCCGACGCCCTTCAGGCGCTGTATCAGGTTGCGGAGAAGACCGGGACCCAGATCCGCGGTTTCGCCATCGCCGAACGCTCGCTCGAAGAGGCCTTCCTCGAGGCCGTCAACCGGTGACCATGTCGACGATCACGCCGATTTCCGACCTCTCCTACCGCGGCTACGACGGGCCGCTGGCTTCCCCTCGCATGCGCTGGTGGGTGATCGCCCGGTCCGCGATCCAAGAGAATCTGAAGAAGAGGTGGCTCTGGGTCACGATGGTGATGTCGGGGTCCTACTACCTCCTGATGATGGCGGTCGTGTTCTTCGTCGAGCAGGCGTCGCAGGCGGCGTCCGGTCCGATGGGCGATGCGCCGGCCCGCGGCATCCAGGACTTTCTCGGGCGCATCGTCTGGAAGGACCAGTTCATCCACGGCTTTTCGACCGGCCAGCTCTGGTACCTGTTCATGCTCTTGATGATCGGGGCCGGGGCCATCGCCAACGACAACCGCACCAACGCGCTGCTGGTCTACCTCAGCAAGCCCTGCGACAAACGCGACTACCTGCTCGGGAAGTGGGTCGGCGTCTACCTGACGATCCTGATCATGATGTCGATTCCGGCCGCCTTCTTCTTCCTCTACGGGGCGATGACGTACGGGAACTACGGTTTCCTTTCGGCCGACCCCTGGATGGGGCCGAAGATTCTGGCCTTTCTTGCGATCTCGGGGGCGTTCCACGCCAGCCTGATTCTGGGCGTCAGCTCCCTGTTCAAGCAGGGGCGCATCGCGGGCGCGACCTATGCCGCCGTCTACTTTCTCACCAACTTCTTCACCCAGCTGATGGTGATCACCTGGGTCCAGACGTCGCGGGCGTCGATGGGCGGCGAGTTCCCGGAGCAGGTTCGCAATCTGGTCGGTCTGCTGTATTACGCATCGATCGACGGACTCCACATCGGTCTGGCCAAGGCAGTTATGGGGACAGACGGGTCGGCCTATCTCGGAATCCAGAGTCCGATCCCGCAGGTGCCGGCCCCCGCTCTGTGGATTCCGCTCGTGGCCGGCAGCGTGCTGAGCGCTCTCGCCCTCGCGGTGGCCTGGACCCGGATCCGGGCGGTCGAGGTGGTCCAGTGATCGAGCTGACCGCCCTCTCCAGATGGTACGGACAGGTGATCGGGGTCAACGACGTCGACGCCCGGATCGAACCGGGAATCACGGCCCTGCTTGGCATGAACGGCGCCGGCAAGACGACCCTGATCCGGTTGATCACGGGACAGCTCAAGCCGACGACCGGCGAGGTTCGGGTGGGCGGTCTGGAGCCTTTCGCCAATCCGGAGGTGTATCGGATCCTCGGGTACTGCCCCGACATCGACAACTTCTACGAATCGATGTCGGGCCGACAGTATGTGACCTACCTGGCTCAGCTGGCCGGCTTCCCGAAACCGGAGGCCAAGAGACGCGCCGACGAGATGATCGAGTGGGTCGGGATGAGCGACCGCGCCGACCGCCGGATCGCGTGCTACAGCAAAGGGATGCGGCAGCGGATCAAGCTCGCCCAAGCCATGCTCAACGATCCCAAGATCGTTCTTCTCGACGAGCCGCTCAACGGTCTCGATCCGGTCGGAAGACGCCAGTTCATGGACCTTCTGGCTCGACTCGCGGACCAGGGGAAGACGATCGTCGTCAGTTCGCACATCCTGTTCGAGGTCGAGCAGATGACGCGCAGCATCCTGCTCCTACACCGCGGGCGCCTGCTCGCGTCCGGCGACGTCAGGGTCATCCGGGAACTGATCGACAAGCACCCGCACCGGATCCACATCGTGACGCCGCGGCCCCGCGAACTCGCCCAACAGGTGGCGGGGCTGCCGTTCGTTCTGAGCATCCGATACTCGCCGGGGGGACGGGGACTCGAAGTTCAGACCCGCGAGCCCGACCGGTTCTACGCGCACCTGCAGTCTCTCGGATCCCGCTCTTCGCTCGGGATCGAGTCGCTGAGCAGCCCGGACAACAACCTGGAGTCGGTGTTCCGGTACCTGGTGGAAGCATGATCGGAGGCCTTCTCTTCGGCGCCGCGTTTCGCGACTTTCTCAAGCCCAAGCGCTTGCTGACGTGGGTGCTCGTGGCGGTCGGGCTGTTCGGTCTCGCCAAGGTCTACATGGCGACCCGGCCCGACGCCGAGGCCGCCCAAACCTACGTCGAGCTTTCCGGAATCATCGGTTTTCGCCTGTTGGCGCTCGTCGCCGCCATCTTCAGCAGCATGGTGCTGTCGCAGGAGGTCGAGCAAAAGACCATCGTCTATCTGCTGACTCGGCCGGTCGACCGGAAGGTGATGCTCCTGTCGCGGCTGGCCGCGGCCATCGCGATCACGGCCCTGGTGTCGCTTCTGGGTTTGGTGGCGATCGGGCTGGCGGTCCACGGCTTCGCCCTTTTCGGCAGCGAGTACTTCCTCAAGGACATTCGGGCGCTGCTGATGGGGGCGGTGGCCTACTCCTCCCTCTTCGTGCTGATCAGTCTGATCGTGAACCGGGCCATGCTCGTCTGCCTGATCTTCGCGTTCGGGTGGGAGACCGTGATCCCCAACTTCCAGGGCAGCGTGTACCTTTTGTCGATCTACAGCTACCTGACCACGATCGCCGAACGACCGTCGATTTCGGCGGGCGGGATGTTCCAGGCGCTGGCCGGTCAGCTGGGCACCAACACCCTCGCGCCCGGCACGGCGTGGACCGTGATGATCGTCTTGTCGGCCGTGTGCATCGGCGTGGCGGCCTGGTGGTTTTCCGCGTTCGAATACACGCCCCGCGAAGACACCGAGTGAGCGGCCTCGTCAGGCGAAGCTTCCCAAGACCTCGTCCCGCGTCGGCATCGAAGGCTGGGCACCGGGGCGGGTGACGGAGATGGTCGCCGCCTTCAGCGCCCAGCGGATGGCTTCTGCGGCCGGTTTGCCCTCGCTGAGAAACGCGGCCAGGGCTCCGTTGAACGCGTCGCCGGCGGCGACCGTGTCGACCGCTTGGACCTGTTCCGCCGGAAGGCGAGTTCCGGCCTCGCACGGACCGTCCGGCCCCGTCTGCCAGTAGCAGCCGTCGGCGCCCAGCGTCAGCACCACGTTGCGCACGCCTTTCTTCAGGAGCGCGGACGCGGCCACAAACCTCGATTCCTCGTCGACCGGAAGGATGCCGGTGAGCATATGGGTCTCCGTCTCGTTCGGGGTGATGAAGTCGAGCCCGGTGAAGACCGATTCGGGGAGCGGCTCCGATGGAGCCGGCGCCGGATTGAAGACCCTCACGACGCCCGGCGGTCCGGCCGCCAGGGCCGCTTCGACGGCCGAAATGTTCGTTTCGAGCTGAACGAGCACGACGTCGCCGGCCGTCAACCCGGCCAGGCCGGAGCGGACCTCGTCCGCCGTCACCCGGGCGTTGGCCCCCCGCACCACGACGATCTGGTTCTGCCCCGAAGCGTCGACGACGATGGCCGCGACGCCCCCGGGAATGTCGGGGTCTCGAGCCAGGGCGGAGACGTCCACGCCAGCCGACCGAAGACTCTGGGCGAGAATTTCTCCAAACGAATCGGAACCGACCTTGCCGATGAACCGCACGTCGGCCCCGAGCTTGCCGGCGGCCACCGCCTGATTGGCACCCTTGCCGCCGGGGAACGTCTCAAACGCGGAGCCCAGGACGGTCTCTCCCGGATTCGGAAAGCGGTCGGCCCGCACCATCAGGTCCATGTTCGCGCTCCCCACGACGTACACCCGAGCCATGGAACCAGTTTGGCCGGTCTGGACCCGCGAGAGTCGCTTCCGCATGGTGGCGCTTGCGCCGATACCCGCATTTTGCGCCGTTCGGCGGCGTCTCTTTCTACCGAAAATGATCGATTCGCGGCGGTTGGATGCGCCGTGAACCTGTGTATCTTTTCGGGTCGGACCGACACCTGAATTGGGGATAGGTGCGCACCGTCGGTCGCGCCGAAAAGGTTATGGTCGCCGCATGGTTCTATGCAACCTCGATCCAATGTCCAAATTTCGGGCTACACCAATGCTTCGTGCCGTTCGACCCGATCGTATGGATGGCGGTTTTCGCCACCCTGGGAATGGCCATGGCGTGGTTCGGAAAGGAGCGGAACGATCCGGATCGGGCCTCGGGCGACACCCCTCCCGACGAAACGCCCGCGTACGCCGTGCCGCCCGACGGCATCTTGTCGGAAGACTTCGAGAGGTTGCTCCACGAGCCGTTGGGGCACGTCGAAGCCCCTGAGGCGTACCGTTTCCCGCCGCCCGACGGCTTCGAAGAGGACGAGCAACTTCTCTTGGCCATGGAGGAGTACAACCGGGCGGCAGCCGCCCACTGGTTCGCGGCCCGACGATTCGACGAGTTGTTTGCCGGCCTGCCGATTCCCTGTTTCGGCTACGACCGAGAGGGCACGATCTTCGAGTGGAACCGGGCGGCCGAATCGCTGTGGGGCTACGCGTCCTACGACGTCTTCCAGCGGTCGATTTTCGAGTGCGTCCTCGACCCCGGAACCGAGGAGCTGTTCCAGGGGATCATCGAGCGCGTGTTCGCGGGCGAGTCGGTTCAGGGAGCCGAGTTCGAGCTGTGCATGCCGGACGGGACCAACCGTTGGCTGAAAACCTACACCTACCCGCTCCACACCCACAGCGGACGGGTCGTCGCCGCTCTCACCGCCGCCATCGACACCTCGGACTGGGGCCGCGGCGACTCCTCGGAAGGGGCGCCCGGCGAACGCCCCGTCGGCGGTTTCGCCCCGGATACGGAGACCGGCGACTATCTCGAAGCCCTTCCCGACCCGGTGCTGATCGTCGACCTGGTGGGACGCCGGATCCGCTTTGCGAACCAGCACGCTGTCCGCCGCATCGCCCCGGACCCCCGAGAGACGATCGAGTGGGCCGACATCGCCCCGCGTCTGCAGGGGGACGGCGTTCGGAAGCTGCTTCGATCGGTGCGGGGTCTGGCACGGGGCAACCTCTCGAGCGCCCGGCTCGATGTCGCCTGGACCGAGTCGGGCGGTTCCGTCGAATTCGACGTTTCGCTCTCGGTCTGCCGCCGGGACCCGCGCGGCCGACCGGTCGAGGCGATGGCGGTGGCTCGGGAGGTGCGGCAACCGGTCTGCTCCAAACGGGAGCGCACCGTGCTTTCGGCGCTGGCCGACATCCAGGACAGCGGCATCGCCGTCGCCGACATCCGGGGCGTGATCCGATTCGCCAACGAGAAGTTCGCCACGCTGGCGGGTTGGCCGGGCCGAGAAATGAACGGCGTGCCGATTTCGGAGGTGCTCGAGAAGATTTCCGGCGGTCTGGGCAGGCACGACCTCGAACGGCCCGCGGTTCCGGCTGTTCGTTCCGAGATCCGGGTCGAACATAACGGCCCCCGCTGGCTCGAAATCCGTTGCTCGCCGATCCCGTGGGGCCATCATGACGGCGACGACGCGGACGCCTTTCTCATGACGATGGTCGACATCAGCCGGCAAAAGGCGTTCGAGCTTCAGATTGAAGCCCACTTGCTGGAATTGAACGAGACCCGCCTGATGCTGGAAGTCAAGTCGGCCGAACTCGAGCACGTCAATCAGCACCTTCAGGGTCTGGCCCTGCTCGACGGTCTCACCGGCATCCACAACCACCGCGCCTTCCGAGACCGGCTCGCCGCCGTCCACCAACACTGCCGTCTGACCAACTGGCCCCTGTCTCTGTTGATGGTCGACGTCGACCGCTTCAAGGAGCTGAACGACACCCACGGGCACCCGACCGGAGACCGCGTCCTCGTCCAGATCGCTCAGGTGCTGTCGGGGTCGGTCCGGGGCACCGACTTTGTGGCCCGCTACGGAGGTGAAGAGTTTGCCGTTCTCCTTCCTTTCTGCCCGGCGGATCGGTCCGTCGAGGTCGCGGAACGGATTCGCGCCGCCATCGCGTCCCAGGAATTCCCCGTCGGCCGGGTGACGGTCAGCATCGGGGTGTCCACGACCTCGCCCGGAGCCGAGATCGGCGAGGATCAGCTGATCGAATCGGCCGACAGCGCGCTGTACCGGGCGAAGCGGGCCGGACGGAACTGCGTGTTCCACTGCGGTGCGCCAAGCTCGGAGCGGGACTCGGCCTGAGGCGGACTAGCCGAGGATCTTGGCCAGATACGCCCCGGTGTGGGAACCGGCGACGGCGGCGACCTGTTCGGGGGTGCCCTCGGCGACGATCCGGCCTCCGCCCGATCCACCCTCGGGACCGAGATCGACGATCCAGTCGGCCGTCTTGATCACGTCGAGGTTGTGCTCGATCACGATCACCGTGTTGCCTTGATCGACGAGGCGGTGGAGTACGGCGAGAAGCTTTCGAACGTCCTCGAAATGGAGCCCGGTGGTCGGTTCGTCGAGGATGTACACGGTCGAACCCGTCGACCGTTTGGACAGCTCCTCGGCGAGTTTGACGCGCTGGGCCTCGCCGCCCGACAGGGTGGTCGCCGGTTGTCCGAGCTTGACGTACCCCAACCCCACATCGAGGAGGGTGGCCATTTTCCGGTGGATGCGGGGGATCGGGCTGAAGAAGTCGTGCGCCTCTTCCACCGTCATCTCCAGGACGTCGGCGATGGATTTTCCCTTGTATTTGACCTCGAGCGTCTCGCGGTTGTAGCGACGCCCCTTGCACACCTCGCACGGCACGTAGACGTCGGGGAGGAAGTGCATCTCGATCTTGATGATGCCGTCCCCCTTGCAGGCCTCGCAGCGACCACCCTTGACGTTGAAGCTGAAGCGACCCGGTTTGTAGCCCCGCATCTTGGCGTCGGGGGTGAGGGCGAAAAGGTCGCGGATCATGTCGAACACGCCCGTATAGGTGGCCGGATTCGATCGGGGCGTGCGTCCGATCGGGGACTGGTCGATGTCGATGACCTTGTCGATCCCCTCCCAACCTTCGAGGCTGTCATGGGGTTCCCACACGCCGCGCGTGCCGTACACCTCGAACATCAGGCGGGGAAAGAGGGTGTCCTGAACGAGGGTGGACTTGCCGCTCCCGCTGACGCCGGTGACGCACACGAACAGTCCGAGGGGAATGGCGACGTCGACCCCCTGCAAGTTGTTCCCTCGCGCGTTTCGAAGAACCAGCCAGCCGTCGGACATGTGGACAGAAGTATAGCCTTCGGGCTCGGGCACCCCCGCCGACAGGGCCCACCGGACCTCCCGACCTCCAAAACGCAATACGGTCCCTGGCGGCGGGAGACCGTCAGGGACCGGGCTTTCGGACCACCCGCAAGCCGGTCGCCGGTTCGGCTCCCCGGCCTGGTTGGGTCCCGACCAGGCTACTCCGGAGGAGGAGGCGCGCCTTTCGGTTGCATCATCTCGGGGGAGATCCCCTTCTGAACCGCTTCGGCCGCCACCGAATCCTTGGGAGGCTGATCGGACCGCGCGCCCGCCGCACAGCCGGCGAGGGCGATCGATGCACCGACGAGAAGCAAAGGCAACAATCTCTTCATGAAGGTGTTTTCCATTCCTAGGATACGTCTCGCACCCCGTCCTGGATTCGAGACGAAGGGCCGGGCCGAGCCGGGGGGCTCCACCCAACCCTTCGGCGGGATCGTCAGTTGCCGGCCGGCCAGAAGTGCCGAGCGCAGGAAACGCCGTTCTGCGAAGGACACACTTGCGGGCTGTTCTGATAGATCTGGGTGATGGTCATGCTGCGGGCGCTGCCGTCCGCCATGCCGACGACGGCGCGACCCTGGCGGAGCTTCTGGAGGGAAGCCGCGGTCGGAGCGTCGGGACCGGTTTCGGTGCAGAGCTTGACGCCGCCCTGCCAGCCGGCCATCGGGCCCACGAGGAGGGACCGGGTCCAGAACTGAGCCGAGTTGCCGCTGCCGCCGACCGCCCAGTCGAAGGCCGAGAAGCCGCAACCGCCGACCATGAACCGCGAGAACTGGGTGACGCCGCCCTCGAACAGGTTCGATTCGAAGATCAGGATCTGGTCGGAGATGTTGTCGATCTCCGTCTGGCTGAGGCTGGGAATGCCGCCGCCCTGAGCCGTGTTGGTGACGACGCCGCCGCCCCACCAGCCCGGGGTGTTGCCCGGTTCGGTGGCCCAGCCGAGGATGCCGTTGTAGACGACGCCGCTCATGTTCAGGGCCTGCGCTCGCTCGACGTCGCCCGGTCGCGGGTTGTCGGCGCTGGTCATGCCGCGGAAGTTGGTCAGACCGACCACCTGGGCGCGGGGGAACGTTCCGAACTGCTGGAAGTAGTAGCTCCAGCTGTTGCGCTGGGTGACCGGAGCGCTGCCCGTCGTGAAGATGTCGAGGTTCTTCGTGTACGGAAAGACGGAGCTGATCCACGGGTACGACCGGCCGCCGTAGTTGACGTGGGCGAGGACGTAGCGGTCGTCGAAGTCGGCGCTGTACATCACGTGAGACAGGGCCTGCTGCTTGACGTTGGACAGCGAAGACGTCCGCTTCGCGGATTCCTTGGCCTGGGCAAATACGGGGAACAGGATCGCCGCCAGGATAGCGATGATCGCAATGACAACAAGTAGTTCAATGAGTGTGAATGCGTGTGACTTAGGCTTCATTACCAATCCTTACCGTCGGTGCAGATTCCTTCGCCAGAACGGATGACAGCCTCCTGTACAGCGAATCCAAGACAAGCCGCCAAACGCGCCGCGAATGGTGCTCCTATCGTACAAGGCAATCCGGAAATCGTTCGGGAATATTCCGGAAAACAAGCCAAATTGTAATATTTCTATGAATGCGGCAACACTATGCTTTCCGAGACAGCCGACCGAGACGGACTGACGCCGGTTCGGAACGTCGGAGCCGGGCTCGCCCCGCACGGAAAATGGGCCGGCCGCATGAGGTCGAAACTGATGACACCGAGAGGGCGCCATGGGGCAAATTCCTACCTGGGAACCCGGTTTCCCGGCCTCGGCGACCGCCTGAAAGGCTCCTCCGAGGCTACACTGATATGTGAAATCTGACCGACAAACGACGATCTTTGTCCACTGTTTTGTCAGGTTTCAAGCTATGGAGGTGGCAACGATGCTGCGCAAGGCATTTACCTTGATCGAGCTTCTCGTCGTAATCGCGATCATCGCCATCCTGGCGGCGATCCTCTTCCCCGTGTTCGCCCAGGCTAAGGAGGCGGCCAAGAAAACGACCGCCCTGTCGAACGTCAAGCAGACGGGTACCGCCCACATCGTGTACTCGGCCGACTATGACGACTTCTTCGCTCTGGGCTACCACAACGGCGGTCCGGCGGGAGCGGAAGGACAGGCGTGGATCAACACCGTCTATCCGTACACGAAGAGTCTGGACATCTTCACGTCTCCGGGCGCCGCGATCGCCAATCGGAACTCGTGGAGCTACTACTACCAGCAGCTGGGCGTCATCCCGCGAGCGATCCTCGTCGGCGGCCGACCCGACATGACGGTGGACTACTACCTGGGTCACGCGACCGGACTGCAGGCCACCGCCGTGAACATGAACAACGTGGCGTACGACGGCGTGTTCGGCTGGGCGATCGACGGCGCGCGCCCGGGCTGGTGGGGCAACACGATCCACAACAACTCGGTCGGCGGTTCGACCCCGAGCCTGTCGTCCTCGTCCGTGGCCCGACCGTCGGAGATGGTCATGGTCTGGGAGGCCAACCTCTTCGAGAGCGCGTTCACCCAGTTCACGGGCGGGCAGGTCGGACTCTGCGTCGGCTCATACCCCGACTGGGCGATTCCGAGCCTGCTGATCGCGGGCGCGGCGCCGGTGTGGAACGGCGGCGAGAAGACCTGCGCCAACATGCGCGGTCCGATCGACGCGCCCGACGCCGGCGGGCGGCTCCGCTACCGCAACGGCATGGTCACGATCGTTTTCACCGACTCGAGCGCGAAGTCGCTCCGCACGCCGGCGGCCTATCAGAACAGCACCGACGTCTGCCCCGGCCTCGGCCGAAGCTGCGCCCGTTACCTGTGGCCGAGGAACTGACACGAACATGGCCAAGCTGACACATTTCGTTCTCGCCGTCGTGTGGGTCGCCCTTGTGGTCGGCTGTTCGGGGGGTCGGAGCGACACTCCGGCTGAAGGCAGCCCGGCGCGCGAGGCGATCGAAAAGGGCATTCCCTCCGGAGCCGGAGGCATGGGGGGCCCGGGCGCGGGCGGCGCTCCTTCGGTCACCGAGTAGGGCAAACCGCGCCAACCGACGATCGGGCCGCCCGGCAGATGCCGGGCGGCCCGACTCCTTTCGGAGTCGTCTTCGGCGCCTCACATCAGCTCGCGAGGGTCGGACAGCCGACCGTTGACGG
>JBDNCL010000042.1:0-16322 GCA_046719655.1 Fimbriimonadaceae bacterium | reverse complement strand
CCGCGTGGCCATGCCTCTTCCTCTTCCGAGCCTCCTAGCGGACGGTGAAGACGGTCTGCACCGACCTCGTCTGGGGCGGGAAGCAGTTGGTTTCCGTGCACTGCTGGTACCGAACGTCGAACGTCACCGGCACCCGCCCGCGGGGACGGTCGATCGTCAGCTGGAACGGGAAATCGACGTACCCTTCGTAGAGCGCGGTCGGCACCCCCATGCTCTCGCGCACCGCTCCCTTCGGATAGGTCACCTTGAGCTTGACGCCCGGGGTCTTGGTCGAGATCGTGACCGGGATCTGGTACTCCTCGGTCGGGGGGTTCTGGTAGCCGTGCAGGCCCTCGGCGAACTGAATCTTCAGAACGCCCTTGACCGTCTCCCCGCGGGCCACCGCCGTCTTGGCCGGGACGACCGAGAGCTTCGGCGGCACCTCGTCCCGCATCGCGGCGAGAGCGGGCAGGGTCAGCAGAGCCGCGACGGGAATCATCCACCGCATTCGCTTCATGTCGCCCTAACGTTACCTGGCACCCGGCGCCGGGTAGGGGCCCCTTCCGGCGAAGCGCGATGGGCCGGGAGCAACCGCCCCGGGCCCTCGAACGAGTTCGGAGAGCGTCCGATCAGGCGACGCCGATCCACTTCTTGATCTTGTAGATCGTGGTGTCGCGGTTGATCTGGGCGATCGCCCGGATCAGGGGAACCTCCTTCGGGCACACCTTGACGCAGTTCTGAGCGTTGCCGCAGTTCGTGATGCCCTCTTCGGAAGTCATGAACTCCAGGCGCTCCTTCGCCAGCGACGAACCGACCGGATGGAGGTTGAAGAGGAGGGTCTGGGCGACGGCGGCCGGCCCCACGAACGTCGTCTTCTCGCTGACCTGCGGACACGCCTCGAGACAGCACCCGCACGTCATGCAGCGCGACAGCGCGTACCGAAGCTGGCGGACGTGGTCGTCCTGCGGCTGAGCCATGCCCCGATCGTAGGAGCCGTCGATCGGCACCCAGCCCTTGATCTTCTTCAGCGCCTCGAACATCCGGCTCCGGTCGACCACGAGGTCGCGGATCAGCGGAAACTTCTTCATCGGCTCGAGCGTGACGTGCAGGGTGTCCCCCTGCCGGACGCCGACGTCGTCGATGAGGGCGGTGCAGGCTTGACGGATGCCCCCGTTCACGTTCATCGTGCACGAACCGCACACCTCTTCGAGGCAGGCCGCCTCCCAGGCCGGCGGTTCGACATGTTTGCCCTCGACCGTCACCGGGTTCTTCCGAATCTCCATGAGGGCCGAAATGACGTTCAGCGTCGGCCGATACGGGATCTCGAACTCTTCCCAGTAGGCCGGCTGATTCCGGTCGAACTGTCGCCGAATCTTCAGGCGAATCTTGGCGGGAGCGGCGGCGGCAACCTGCGTCGTACTCATACCTGTCTCTCATGTTATCCTACGGCCCCGGCATTCGGCTGGTTGGCAGTCACGCGAGAGTCGGCCCCATGGCTTCGGAAACCTCTTCGAGCCGACGCCCGAGCGTGCTTCCGACCGGAAGCCCCGACTCCTCGAGCCGCACGCCGGGGACGATCTGGTCGTACGGTTGGGGCGAAGGCAGAACGGCCTGCTGGATGTACCTCCGATGCAGACTCTCGCCCGGGGCGGGAATCCACGACTCCCGGTGCTCCGGGTTGAGGAAGAACACCGGCTCGGCCTGCACCCAACCCTCGGACTCGTACGCCTCCAGCCACGCCGCGACCAGCACGCCCCCCTTCAGCTCCTGGACGATGCGGTAGTACGGCGTCAGCAACCACATCACGCAGAAGGCGGCCTGGGCCGGATCGTCGACGTGGCAGTGCCACCTCTCGGCCGAGATCATCGCCTGCTCCCCCTCGTCGAAAACGGCCACCTCGAACCCGTCCGGGAACTGGGGGATGACCCGAAGCGCGGTCCCGTGACGCTGGACCTCGATGGGGGCGCCGGGAAACCGGTTCAGCAGTTCGATCGTCGCGTTCAGGCATAGTTCGCCGGGAGATCCGTTCGGCATGGTCGCTGGAACATTATGGGCTTCTCGGCGGCCCTAACGCCCTTCGGATCGATCCCGAGACGAATCCAGATGGCCGAGACGGGACCCTCGCGGCGTACGAGGTTGCAGACGGGGTGCGGAAACGCATCGGCGACCGCATCCTCGCCCGGACGCGGCACGTCGACCGGCTCGGCCCGTTCTTCCGGCGCCCGGGTCTTCGGCCAGCCGATCGTCGTGCCGATCTCGCGCCTCGACTCGGCGCCCCGGTCGCGCGGGTCTGCGAGGTCGGTTCTCTCGCCGAGGTCGGCGACGAACTTGGCGTCGTGCCCCGGCCGCCACCCGCCCGGCGAACGGGCCCCCCGACTGCTCGGCGATGGTCGCGCCCCCTGGAACGGGTTCGGGGCGCTCCGAAGCGGAGGGTCGGGTTGCCGGTCGATCTTGTCGGACGGAACTTCGGCGAAGGCGCGGAGAGCGTCGTCCCGCCCGCGCTCCGGCCGCCGAATCCGGAGTTCGTCGGATGTCCCGGGTTCCGCCGAGACCCATGCGGTCGGGGGCGCCGTCCGCGGCGTGCCCGCCGACCCGGATCGGGCGAAAACCCACCCCGTAGAATTGCCGGTTCTGGATCGGCCAGGCGATACCGGCGATTATCCCGACGCCCACCGGGGGCCGGACTCCACTATAATGCGGTCAAGGCATCTGCTGTATCGGTTCAGCAGCCGTCCTCTGCCGCTGGCAGATTCGAGAAGGAACAATGAAGATCGTCTCTCTACGCAACGTCGCGCTTGTGGGCGCAGTCGCCGCTCTCCCCGCCGCCGCCTTGGCCCAGTTCAACGGGATCAAGATCAACGAGCGGGTCTTCAACGACTTCGGCGGTACGACCCTGACCGTCACCAACTCCAACAGCATTCCCGGCACCGTCACCATCGACGAACGGGGCTTTTCGGGCTCGGGTTGGGCCAACCGCCACGACGCCCTCGTCTCGTCGGACGGCGGCAGCACGGCCCACGTGTTCAGCATCTCCGATTCCTTCACCGTGTCGGCGCGGATCAACCTCTCGGTCGGCTCCAACTCGCCGCGAAAGGAAGCGGGATGGCGCATCAACAGCCCGATCACGGGCGACGTCCTGTTCCTCGTGAACTCCGACGCCGGCGAGATCGTGGCCTTCGGCGGCGGAGCGCCGTTCCGAATCTTCGGCAGCAACGGCGGAGGCAACGGTTACGTCCCCGGCACCACCATCTTGATGGGGATGACCTACACCCCGGCCGTCGGGCAGTCCAGTCTGGCCAATCCCGGCCGCATCGAATACTTCATCGACCGCGGGAACGGAATCGAGACCAGCGGTCCGCTGAACTGGTCCAACCTGGAGGGCGGTCCCGTGAACTTCACGGTCGGACTGTATGCCCAGGTTTCCCCCGCCAACGCGGGCGACTTCATCACGGCTCAGTTCACCGACATCCAGGCCGTTCCCGAGCCCGCGACCCTGATCGCCCTCGGTGCCGGTGCCGTCGCCCTCATGCGGCGACGCCGACGCTGACGCCTCGTCCGCAACCCAAGCGACCCCCGGGGCGGCCGTCGATCTTGACGGCCGCCCCGTCCGATTCCGAGGGTCGGTGCGTGTAAGCTGAGAACATGCTCGCGATGCTCCTCGGGCTGTCGACCGACTTTGAAGGCGCCGACATCTTTCACCGAATCGGCGAAGCGGCTCGGGCCCAGTCCGTTTCCGCCCGCCCCCTTCCCGACCGGATGGAGTTCTTCGCCCGTCGGCTGGTCGGGACGCCCTACGTCGGATGGACCCTCGAACGCGACATCCGGAACGAGACGTGCTTCGTCACGCTCGAGGGACTCGACTGCGTCACGTTCGCCGAGACCGTTCTCGCCCTCTCGAGGCTGGACTGGGCCGGGTCCCCGAGTCCGGACGATCTCGTGGCCGCGGTCCAGAAAACCCGCTACCGAGGCGGTGTCGTGGACGGGTACCTCAGCCGCCTCCACTACACCAGCGACTGGTTTGCCGACAACGCCCGCCGCGGAACCTGGACCGACGTCACCGCCTCCCTCCCCGGCGCCCGCCTGGACCGGCGCCCCGTGTTCTTCATGAGCGCCAACGCCCGTCTCTACCGCCAGCTCGCCGCCGATCCTACTCTCATCGAACCCCTCAAGGAGCACGAGGCGAGGATCACCCGCCTCATGCGCTGGTACGTCCCCACCGAGGCGGCCGCGTCGGCGGAGAAACGCCTGGAAACGGGCGACATCGTCGGCCTGGTCGATCGGCGCGACGGCATGGACTACGCCCATGTCGGCCTCATCGTCCGAGAACGAGGCGTTCCCCATTTCGTCCACGCCTCCTCGACCGCCCGGAAGGTCGTGTTCGACGTTCCCCTGAGCCAGTATCTGGCCCGTTCGCGGGGCACGATCGGGTTCTCGGTCGTCCGGCCGAACCCCTGAGGAAGGCGTTCGCCAACGACCGAAACGGCCCCTCCGCCGCGAGGCGGAGGGGCCGTCGTCGATATCGGAACGGCGGACGATCAGCGCCCGCCGAGCAGAGGCAGCAGCGCTTCCCGGAACCACTCGATCCAGACGTAGTGCATGCGGTCGATCAACAACGAAAACCGCATCATGACGGTCGACCCGAAGATCGCGCCGAAGCCGATCATCAGGAGCCAGCGACCCGAAGTCGTCGAAAACCTGAGCGCCTTCGACTTCACCTCGATGCTGAACAGGAAGTAGGCCAACACGCAGACGATCGTGAAGATGAACACGAGGTTGGTGAGGGCCTGAGTCGGATACACGCTGGCCGCGATGCGGGCCGCCTCTTCGGCCGGCGTGTTGGCGTCGACGAACGGAACCGTGAACGACTCCCAGTTGTTCGGCACGATCGGCCGGAACGAGTCTCGGATCTGGGGTCCGTATCGGTTGAACCAGACCTGGAACTGCTGGCCGGCCCACAGACCGAGGATGATTCCGATCGGAATGCGGCTCATCCAGTTGTTCTTCCGGCTGAAGACGAAGTACGCCATCAGGCCGATCGGGATGAGGATCGCGTAGAGCCAGTAGCCGTCGGTCGCCTCGCCCCCGCCCATCGCGGGCTGGCCCATCATCTTCTTCCACAGGGTCTCCTCGAGCGACTCCGTCCACAGCGCGACCAGCGCCCAGCCGGCCGCCAACCCGAGGAACACGTGTTCGACGAACCGGTAGAACTTGTTCTCGCGGTAGAGGACGGAGTAGAGCCCGATCGTCGCGACCACCGCGATCGTCAGTTTGAGGAACTGATAGTCCATCGGTCAGCGCCCCCTCTTTCGGCTCAGGAACATCCCGACGTTTCCGACGACGACGGCGAGGATCATCAGGAACAGGGCCGCGTGGAGGGTCGGGTAGTACCGCTTCCCTTTCGCGAGGTTGATCTCTCCATCAAACCCCTTCAACTCGCCGAGAGCCCGATGCTTTTCGGAAACCACGCGCGGGTTGTCCGGCGGAGAGTTCAGTCCGAACTCCATCAGCCACTCCATGTCGTAGACCCCCTTGAGACCGGCCGAGAGCCCTCGAAGCTGGCCCGACGTGTAGTACGGCAGCGTCTCCGGCCCCATGACCCCGGTGACCATCCCGACCATGGGAACCTTGTCCGCCAACCGTTCGATGGCGATGTTGATCGATCCCGACGCCGTGATGACGAGGTAGGCCGACGCGTCGCCGATGCTCCGCACGTTCTTGAAGACGGGAGACTGCAGGACCGGGCGTGCCTCGAACGTCAATTCGCCGTCCGGTCCCGGGATCGGCGCGACGTCCGTCTTGTCTCGGATCGCGGCCGCGAAGTTGACGCCGAACGAGTTGAGGGTCGCCTCCGCGTTCGGGAACAGACCGAGATTGACCCACTGGTTCCATCGCTCGTACTCCGGTTGGCCGGCGGCCCGCCGCTCCGCGTTGATGCGGGCCACCACGTCGCGGGCGACCTGGGGCGCCTGAGGGTCCGCGACCGAGAAGATCGCGAAGTTCACGCCCCGCCGCATGAGGATGCGCAGAGCCGCTTCCATGTTGCCGGCGCTCTCGCCGCGCGTCGAGATGGTCCAGTCCGACTGGATCAGAACCGTGCTGCCTTCCGGCAGCTGGCTCAGAGTCACGAACGCGTCGATCGCCGCCGGGGTCGGCTGGTTGGGAAGCGTGATGTCGAAGAACAGCGGGATCGACGTCACCGCGATCAGAAGCCCGTAAAGCGTCGTGCGGTTGACCGACATCAGCCGCTCGCCGAAGCTCCGGGGAGCCTTGTTTTCTTGGGGAGTAGCCATCAGGTGTTCACCGCCGAACGTTCGAGACTGAGCCAGATGCGCAGGCCGATGGCCAGCGTTCCGACACCGATGCCGAATTCGATCGCCCGCAGACCGGAGGTCTGGACCGTGTCGCGCAGCCATCCGGCCAACTCGGTCAGCCGGAGGTTGGTGAGAAAGTGCCCGGGGTCCCCGCCCGTGATGCTGTCGACCAGGCTGTTCCACCCCGACTCGACCAGACCCATCAGGCTGAGCATGACGAGGAGGGCGGCCGAAAGCAGGATCGTGGCCTCGACCGAACGGACGCGGAAGGCGCGATAGGCGGCGCTGAGAATGTAGAACGCGATGATCGAGAACATCGCCGCGTCGAGCTGCTGGAGCAGACCGTCGAACAGCAGGTCGCGCATGTAGTTGGGAAACGCCCAGCTTTGGCCGTTGTCGATCAGGATCGCGAGCTCGGCGTCCGACTCGCGGATGAAGTAGTCCCAATATCCGAAGACGATCATCGTGATCATGCTCAGGATCAGGACCAGGCTGAAGAACCAGTCCCGCTGTCTCTTGATCAGGCGGTTGCCGTGCACGCGGAGCAGCGAGTAGATGCCCAGACCCAGCATCAGAGCCGAGAGGACGTTGGAGGCGTCGCCGACGACCCGAACCGCGTCCTGCAGCCAGAAGCCGACGCTCTCGACCGTGTTGGCCGGCAGTTCGCCCGGTTGACGGTTGAACGGACGGGGCCAAAGGTAGAAGAGCACCCAGAACGAGCCGGAGACGAACGTGACGGTCGCCACGATCGGGAACCGGAGCCGGGCGGGGGCCTTGAGGGCGGCGAACATCAGCGCGAAGCCGGCGGCCAGGGCGATCAGCACCCACAACACCAGCTCGCCCGAACCGTGCGGGTGGCTCCAGAAGTTGGCCAGAGGCGTGGGAAGGCCCAGCATCAGCTGCCACCTCCCTCTTCGTCTTCCCTCGGACGCTCGATCTTGACGCCGGCCGGCCGGTCCGGCGTGAACAGGTGCCAGATGAACGTGTCGCTCCGCGTCCGGATCCGAGGTTGATCCAGCTCCCTGATCTCCTGATCGGCCCCGGTGCGTTCGATCGTGGTCGTGCCCTGAATGCCCACCGAGCTGACGATCACGCCCAAAAGGACGACGGCGCCGATCGCCATCTTGCACCAGTCTTGCCCGACCAGGCTGCCGACGAGGACGGGCTCGCGGGTGAGGTACGCGCTGGCGGCGTAGAACTCGTCGCCGATCAGAACGTAGTCGCAGGCCGCGATGAAGAACGGCGTCTGCGTGTTCTGGATCGAGCCGGCGACCTGGATCGCCCCCACCCCGTTCGCGGTCTCGGCGAAGATCAGCGCCTCGGCGAAGAACTCGCCGAGGAAGAACGTCGCCGCCGCCTGTTCGCGCAGGATGGTGCCCGAGACGCCCGCCGCGAACGCGAACTGGCGGTCCGAGATGAACCGGACCGAGTCGGGCTCGTACCGGTCCATCAGACCTTCCGACTGGTACACGTCCCGGATGATCTCCTGGCCGACGGTGTAGACCGCGGCATCCGCACAGCAGATCAAGACCGGGTTCGCCATCCGGGCCGCGATTCGGGTGACGTACGCGAAGATGTTGAGCGCCTGCACCGAGTTGGCGTTCAGACCGCTCAGGCCCGGCACCATCAGCGCCGGCCGTCCCATCTCCGTCGCCCGGCCCACCGCTTCGTCGATGGCGTTCAAACCGGCGATGCGGCGGATGAAGAGAGCTTTGCCCCTTCTCGACCGCAGGATGTTGAACAGCAGGAAGAATACGAGAAGACCGGTCAAGGCCACCCCGAACCAACCCGTGTCGTAGTACTGTTGTCCTACCTGCAAAGAACCTTCCCCCTAACCCTCCGTGCGATCGTCCCTCCGCTCGAGCTCGACGAGTAGCTTTTCGACGTTTTCGCGGCAGCTAAAGAGTCGCGAATAGTCGTTGACGAACTGAAATCCGAGGAACGGGACGATGAACGGCGAGAAAACGATGGCCGCCTGGCTGCCGACGTAGGCCAGGGGCTTGTGGAGCTCGAGGAACAGGATCGCCGGGGCCTCGAGCTTCCGCTTGCGGATCTCGTCGGCCGCCCGCCGCACGAGCGTCTCGGTCTCCTCGGGGGTGAGCTCATCCTTCCAAAGGTCGAACATCTCCCCCCCAGTGCCGCCCGATCGCGGCCAAGACGTCGTCGCGGTTGTCCGCAAAGCGCAGATACACGCCCCGAAAGGCTCCCATCCGGCTGGCCTTGGCCAGCGGCGAAAGCTTGACCCCGTCGTCGGCCAGAACCGCCCGTTTGACGCGGTCCCAGGTCAAGGCGGTCTCCACCAGGCCGCACCTCACCCTGGCCCCTTCCGAATCCACGGTGTAGCGCAGCGGAAGCCAGAACTCGGTCGTCGACCCCAAGATCGCGCCGACCCCCAGAAGCCCCAAAACGACGTTGTCGAAGGCCAGGATCCCGAACGCTCCCGCCGCCCACGCGACCGCGAAGACCGCGATCCGTTTCTTCGGGGCGGCGGCGAACAGCCGCACCTCCCAACGGAGCGGAGTTTCGACTCCCTTCCCCGAACCGGGGTCGTTCGCGGTCTCGATGATGGCCGTGTCCTGCGTCATCGGCGTTTGGTCTTGCGGGAGACGCTCAGCGCCAATCCTTGAACAGCGTGCTGATCGACTCGTTCAGATGGATGCGGCGCACCGCTTCGCCCAACAATGGCGCGCATTGTAGCACCTGGAGCTTCGGAATTCGCTTTTCCGGCGGCAAAGGCATCGTATCGGCGATGATCACTTCCCGAATCACGCTGTCCTGAAGCCTCTGCGGGGCGCTCCCGCTCAAGACCCCGTGGCTGGCGGCGACGACAACTTCCGTAGCCCCCCGCTTCAAGAGCGCCTCCGCTCCCTGGATCACCGACCCGCCCGTGTCGATCATGTCGTCGATGACGATACACTTCTTTCCCGTCACGTCGCCGATGATCTCGACGATGTCGACCTTGTTCGGTTCCGGGCGCCGCTTGGCGATGATGGCCAGAGGCGCGCCGCCCAACATTTCGGCCAGAGCCCGCGCCCGCGACACGCCGGCGACGTCCGGAGACACGACGACCAGCGATTCGTCCACGTAACCGTTGTCGATCAGGTACTGCCCGATGACGGGCCCGCAGTACAGGTGGTCCACCGGGATGTCGAAGAAACCCTGGATCTGCTCGGCGTGCAGATCGACGCACACCACGCGGTTGGCCCCCGCCTCCTCGATCAGGTCGGCCACCAACCGGGCCGTGATCGGCTCGCGCGGCTTGACCTTCTTGTCCTGGCGGGCGTAGCCGAAATAGGGCATGACGACCGTGATCCGCCGGGCCGACGCGCGGCGGAACGCGTCGAGCATGATCAGCAGCTCCATCAGGGTGTCGTTCACCGGGAAGCACGTGGGCTGGAGGATGAAGACGTCGTTGCCGCGGGCGCTCTCGTCGACCATCACCCGGATCTCGCCGTCGCTGAACCGGGTCGCGGTCAGCCGGCCGAGTTCGACCCCGAGGTAGTCGCAGAGGCGGTGGGCCAGTTCCCGATGCGCGTTGCCCGAGAAAATCTTCATCTGGCTGAGATCGCCGTTGACGCCTACTCCGTCGAACTCTTTCGTTTCCGCCACTTCTCGACCCATTCCTCTTTCACCTCCTGTCTGGCTCGGCCGACGCCGAGGGCGTCCGCCGGCACGTCTCGGGTGATCACGCTGCCGGCGGCGATCATGGCCCCGTCCCCGATCGTCACCGGCGCGACGAGGGTCGAGTTCGACCCCACGAACGTGTTCGTCCCGATGACGGTGGGGTGCTTGACGAACCCGTCGTAGTTGCACGTGATCGTGCCGGCGCCGATGTTGGTGTGCTCGCCGACCGTGGCGTCTCCGACGTAGGATAGGTGCGGCACCCGCACGTCCGCCCCCAACTTCGAATTTTTGATCTCGACGAAGTTCCCGACCCTGGCCCCGGCCCCGACGACCGTGCCCGGACGCAGATGGGCGAACGGCCCGACCGACGCGTTCACCTCCACGATCGCGTCCTCCAGGCAGCTCATGCGCACCCGGGCCCCGTCGCTCACCAGACTCGACTCGATCCGCGTGTTCGGCCCGATCCGGCACCCCGCCCCGATCCGGCTCCCGCGGAGAATCGCCGTGAACGGCTCGATCACGGTGTCGACCCCCACCTCGACGTCGAATTCGATGTAGGTGCTGGTCGGATCGACGATCGTCACGCCCCCGACGGCGATGCGCCGGAGAATCCTCTCCCGCACCAGCTGACCGGCCTGAGCCAGCTGCCAGCGGTCGTTCACGCCCCGAAGCATGTCCAGGTCGTCGAAGTGGCGCGTCTCGACGGCGCCGCCCGCGTCGTAGATCGCCTCGACGATGTCGGTCAGGTAGTACTCGCCCTGGGCGTTGCGGTTTCCGAGCCGAGGAAGGAATCCGAACAGGGTCGGCGCGTTGATGCAGTAGACGCTGGTGCAGACCTCCTGGATCTGCCGCTCGCGGGGAGAGGCGTCCCGCTCCTCCACGATCCGCCTCACCCGGTTGTGCGCGTCGCGCACGATCCGCCCGTAGCCGAACGGGTCGGGCAACCGAACCGTGGCCAACGTGCACTCGGCCCGCGTCGTCGTATGGGTTTCGAGGAGTTGGGCGAGCATCTCGCTGCTGATCAGGGGTGTGTCCCCCGGCGTGATCAGCACCGGACCCTGCTTGTCGGCCAAGACCGGCTCCGCCATGAGGGCGGCGTGGCCCGTGCCGAGCTGCTCCGTCTGCCACACGTACTCGAAAGAGTCCCCGAGCGCGTTTTTGAGGAGTTCGCCCCCGTAGCCGACGACGACGACCGGGCGCTCGACGCCCGCTCCCTGCATCGCGCGGCCGATCAGCTGCGCCATCGGCACCCCGGCGACCGGGAACAGGCCTTTTGGCAATTCGGACTTCATCCGCGTCCCTTTGCCTGCCGCCAATATGATCCCGTGCACCGGCGTCGCCATCGATCAAACCTCCTGCCCAGACGGGCCCCACCTACCCGTTGCATCCGTTTGGCCCCCTTTGGTCAACAGATCGGACGGCCCGACGCCCGCTGTCGGACTTAAAGGAGTTTTATCATAAAGGGGCCGGTCTCTTCGCCCCGAACAAAGCATTTCCCCTTCCTCGGCGGGAAAAATCATGGAATGCCGACCCGCATCCTGCGGCATCCTCTCGCCAGCCACCTGCTGGCGCGACTCCGCGACAAGCGAACCCAGCCCGCCGACTTCCGGATTCACTGCCGTTCGCTCACCTCCATGCTCGTGCTGGATGCCACGTGGAGCATCGCCACGCGACGCGAGGCGGTCGAGACCCCCCTCGAGGCGACCGAAGCCGAGGTTCTCGCCCAAGGCCTGGCCGTCGTGCCCGTCCTCCGCGCCGGACTCGGGATGTTGGAGCCGATCCTCGGGCTCTTTCCGGACGTCGCCGTCGGCTACATCGGACTCGAGAGGGATCACGAAACCGCGGTCGCCCACAGCTACTACTGCAAGCTGCCCAAGCTCGAGGACCGGTTCACGCTGTGCGTCGACCCCATGCTCGCCACCGGCGGGTCGGCCACCCAGGCCGTGACCATCTTGAAAGAGCACGGCGCCCGGAAGATCGCCATGGTCAGCGTCGTCGCCACCCCGGAAGGAGTCAACCGATTCGACAGCGAACACCCGGACGTCGAGATCGTCACCGCCGCCGTCGACCGCGGCCTCAACATTCAGAAGTACATCGTTCCCGGCCTCGGGGACTTCGGAGACCGCCTCTTCGGAACGCTCTAGCTTGAGGCCGGAGCCGGCCGCCCGTTCCTGATGAAACTCGATGCCCGAGTCCAGACGAGCACCCTCTGCCTGGTCGCCATCGGCCTGTTCGACCTGGTGACCACGATCGTGCTGCTGGGGCACGGCTTTGCCGAAGGCAACCGTCTCTTCGCCTGGCTGCTTCAGTTCGGGCCGTGGGCCTTCGTCTTCGGCAAGGTGCTCTTCCTCGCCGGTCCGATCCTCATTCTGGAGTACGCCCGCACGAAGAAGCCCGAAGTCGCCGAAGTCGGCACCTGGATCGCCGTGGTCGGTTACCTGGCGATGTACGTGCCCCACATCTGGCAGCTTCGGGCCGTGTTCCTCGCCTAGATCAGCCTCGGTTCCGGTTCTCGCGGATGAACGCGGGAATGTCGAGGTCGGACTCGTCGAAGATGCTCCCCGCATCGATTCGCGTCCCCCGTTCCTTGCCCGCCTCGTCCGCGTTCGGGACGGGCGGCACCGCCGACGGAGGGCGGAGACCGGTCACGACCTGGGCTCCTGCCGGCGCACCGGGAATCAGCCCGGGGGCTCCGGCGGGACCGACGGCGGGCGGCTGAGCCGGTTGGGACGCGGCCGGAGCGTGGTTGGACGGAGCCGGACTCGGGACGACCGGCTCGGGAGCCCGGTACGTCTCGTCCGCCACCCGCCGGCCTTCGGGGGTGTAGGGGTTGAAGCCGGTCGCCAAGACCGTGATGCGCACCGAGCCGTCCATCTCCGGGTCCACCACCGTACCGAAGAAGATGTTCGCCTCCTCCCCGTCGCAGAGGTTGTGGATGTAGTCCATCGCCTCGGTCGCCTCGGCCAGCGTGAGGTCTTCCGAGCTGGTGATGTTCACGAGCAGACCTTTCGCGCCGTGGATCGTCTGCTCGAGGAGCTGGCTGTTGGTCGCCGACTGGGCGGCCTGGAGCGCTCTCTGCTCGCCGATCCCGTACCCGATCCCCATCAGCGCCGGACCGGCGTTCGACATGACCGCCCGCACGTCGGCGAAGTCGACGTTGATCTGACCCGGGACCGTGATGATGTCGCTGATTCCCTGCACGCCTTGCCGGAGGATGTCGTCCGCGACCCGGAACGCGTCGCGCAGCGTCGTCTTGCGCTCCACCACCGAGATGAGCCGGTCGTTGGGGATCGTGATCACCGTGTCGACCCGCCCGATCAGCGAGGTGATCCCCTGCTCGGCCAGTCGCGCGCGGCGCGGACCTTCGAAGCTGAACGGCTTCGTCACTACCGCCACCGTCAACGCCCCTACCTCGCGGGCCAGGTCGGCGACGACGGGCACCGCCCCGGTGCCGGTTCCGCCGCCCATTCCCGCCGTCAGGAAGACCATATCCGCGCCCTCGATCACCTTTCGGATCTCGTTCTTGCTCTCTTCCGCCGCCGACTTGCCGATCTCGGGGTTCCCGCCGGCGCCGAGACCGCGGGTGAGGTTGCTGCCGAGTTGGACCTTCTTGGGTGCGCCCGACAGGTCGAGCACCTGAACGTCCGTGTTCATTGCGATGAACTCGACGCCCTTGATCCCCGCCTCGATCATGCGGTTGACCGCATTCGAGCCGCCTCCGCCGACGCCGATGACCTTGATGACTGCCGATTGGGTGTTCACCTTAAACTCCTCGCCCGATTGCATGTGCGCGCGGCTCTTCCCCGACCGAAACCGTCCATGGATATGTCAGGCGGGCATCGAAGTTTCTGCCCCAAAAGTAGCGGGTCGAACTCGCGAGACCCAAGTATAGCCGTTGGGTCGGGGGTTGGGAAGGGAGGATTCCCACCGTACGAACCGGCACCGATGTGGAAATCCGGGGGAAATCGGCGAAACCGGACGCCGGGCCCGATCAGGCGTGGCCGCGGACATAAGACCACAGCGTCCGCACCCGATCCTTCCATGCCGACGCCCCCCGCGCCGGGACGAGCTCGTCGTCTCCGCCCCGCAGACAGAACTCGGCCAAACCGACCGCGGTCGACAGGTCCGGCCGATCGAGAGGGTCGGCGTCGTCCCTGGCGAAATCCGGACGCGCCCGCTGGACGCGGACGTGCTGCAGCACGGACTGGAAGAGCTCGCTGCTGCCCGGCAAGAGGCTGCCCCCGCCGGTCAGGGTGAGGCCGCCCGGCAAAAGGGCGAAGAGTCCGCTCCGCTCGATCTGCTGGCGGGCCATCCGCGCCATCTCCCGCATCCGGCTCTCGATGATCTCGCACAGCACCTTGCGCTGAAGAGGCCGCGGCTGAATCATCCCCAGCTGCATCACGGAGACCGAGTCTTTGTCCGAGACCGCCTTCGCCCAGGCCGATCCGTTCTCGATCTTCAGCCGCTCCGCTTCTTCGGGCGAGGTCTTGAGAAGCTTGCTGATGTCGGAGGTGACCAGCCCTCCGCCGATCGGGACGCTCGCCAGAAAGGCCAGCGACCCGCCGGAAAAAACGGCCAACTCCGCCGAACCGGCGCCGATGTCGAGTACGGCCGACCCGATCTCCATCTGCTCGTCCGTCAAGACGGCCAGACCCGAGGCCAATCCTTTCGGGACCACCTGCTCGACCTTGCGCCCCCCCATCGCGACGCTCCGGTCCAGGTTGCGGATGTGGGTCGTCTGAGCGCTCACCAACAGGGTCGTCACCTCGAGCCGGGCGCCGGTCAGCCCGACCGGACGCCGCACCCCCCGCTGGCCGTCGATGCGAAACTCGCGCGGGATCGCCTGAATCTGCTCGCGGTCGGGCGGCAGCGCCGCCTGCCGGCTGTGGTTGACGACCTGCATGACGTCGTCCCGGGAGATCGGCCGCGTCCGCGGGTAGATCGGCAGGAATCCCTGCGTGGTCTGGCTCTCGACGTGGGACCCCCCGATCGCGACCGTCAGACTGCCGATTTCCAGGCCGGCCTCGCGCTGGACCGCCCTCACGACCTTGTCGATCGCATTCGCCGCCTCGTCGAGGTCGGTCACGATGCCCTTGCGGACCCCGCGGCACTCGGCCGTCGCATGGGCGAGAATCTTCAGCTCGCCCGCTTCGCCGAGTTCGGCGATCAGACAGACGGCCTTCGATGTGCCCAGGTCGAGTACGGCAGCGCGTCCGGTCATGTCGTCTTCGATTGCGCGACCGCCTGCTTCTTGCGCTCGAGGTTGTCTTGCCATCGAGTCAACAGAAATCGGCGAATCAGGCTCAAATTGGTAAACACCCGGCCGCCGAGGATGACGACGGCGGCGAGCAACAAGTTTATCCCGATCTGGTCTCCAAGCCAAGTCAGGAAGAAAGCGGCGGCGACGTTGAAGACAAAACCGGTGATGAACGTGTCGTTCGCAAACTTGCCCTCGAGACCGGCCCGGATCCCGCCCGCGATCGAGTCCAGGCCCGCCAGACACCCGATCGCCAGATACTGGCCGTTGATCCCGGTCACCGGCCCGAAACCGATCAGTCGGGCGATCAAGACCCCTATGAGGAGAGCGGCGACGGGAACGAGAACCAGCATCAGGGCGTGGCCTCGGCGTTCTTCATGAAACGGTTCGCGGTCGAACCGGCGAACGCGGGCAGACGGTGCCGCTCGACCTTCTCGACCGAGACCATGTTCGGGTCGCTCTCCCGCAGCATGGCCAACGCCCCTCCCGGCATGTTCATCGCCCCGATCAAGGTTTCGACGTCCCCGATGGCCCGAATCCGAACCGGCGACGAAATCTTCTGGTTGTCGACCAAGATCGTCGGCCCGACGCAGCGGAAACTGGTCCGCGGCGACACCCGGAGCCCGTTGACCGAAATCGCTTCCGCCCCGGCCGCCCAAAGCTCGTTGACCACCTGCACGACGTCGGTGTCGTGGATCACGTCGTCCATCGTGGCCATCCCGCCGGCCTTGGCCCGCTCGTTGTCCCGCAGGGTGACCGTGATGCCGGGCCCCTCCACTTCGGTCAGAGCGGCGAAGAGCTTGGTCTCCTGCAGGCTGTCGTTCAGGACCTGCGTCTCCTTGTTGCGGTTGCCCATCGCGTTCTCGAGCTGGGTCTTGGCCGCGCGGAGGCGCTCGACCTCCTCGCTCAAGACCCGGTACTCCTCGATCAGGTCGATCGAGCCGCCCATGATCCGCTGCTGCTGGGAGGGGTCGAGAGCGCGGATCCGCTCGCTGCGGGTGTCCTGAGTAACCCACGCCATGGTCATCATGAAGCCGAGGACCAGCGACAGCGCGCTGACCGGCACCACCCACTGCTGACCGGAAATTCGAGTTGCAAAAGGATTCATCTTCAGGGCCCCTGTCTGGGTATCGCCATCGGGCGCGACGAGA
>JBDNCL010000041.1:0-16410 GCA_046719655.1 Fimbriimonadaceae bacterium | reverse complement strand
GCCAGGCTCTCGACCGCAATGGGCTCGCCGTCGGTGGGCACCCCGTGGTCGACGGTGGCAAAGGTCAAGTCGGGCCGGCGGACCGTTCGCCCCGCCTCGCGCAGACCGTCGAACGCCTGGGGCGACGTGACCTCGTGCACCAGGTGCCGGTCGATGTAGAGCAGCGTTCCGCCTCCGGGCAGATCGGCGACCCGGTGCTGATCCCAGACCTTGTCGAAGAGGGTCGGCATACCCCTATTGTATCTTTCGCGGTCGGGCCGACCGGGTTCGCCGGCCGAGCCGCGCTCAAAGACGAAGCGTATAACCAACCCTACAGACTGAGGATTCCTCTTCGCCAGGTTCAAACGAAACGCAAGGGAAGGCGGAACGGCGGCGTCCGCCGGCCCGAATATAACCTACGCTACAGACGGGTGCTCAACCTTCGGAGCGCCGCATCAGGACGAGAAGGAACGGGGCGCCGATCAGGGCTGTAATGACTCCTACAGGCAGTTCGCCTCCCGGCAAACCCCACTGGGCCAAGACGTCGGCCGCCAGGAGCAAGGTCGCCCCGCACAGCCCGGCTCCGAGCAGCGACCATCGCCAATCGACGCCGACGATGCGCCGAGAGAGGTGGGGGGCGACAAGCCCCAAGAAGCCGACCACCCCCACCGAACCCACGGCGGCGGCCGTCATCGCGGTTCCGGTCACCAGGACGACGGGCTTGAGCCGACGAGTGTCGACTCCCAACCGTTGGGCTGTCTCCTCCCCCACGGCGAAGGCGTTCAACCGCTTGGCCTGCAACAGGAGAACCGCGGCTCCGAAGAACAGCATCGCCGACATGATCGCAATCCGGTTCCAGTACATGGGGCTCGTGCTGCCCAACAGCCAGCGCATCACCTGATTCGCGTCTTGGCCGGAGCCGATCAGAATGAGGGTCAGCACGGCGGTCAGCATGGCTCCCGTCACCACACCCGCCAGGAGCAGGGTCTGAACGTCGACCCGGCCGCGCCTCCGGGCCAACCCGTATACGAGGGCCAGGGAACAGAGGCCGGCCGCGGTGGAGAAGGCCATCAGGCCCAGACCGCCCAGAGCGGTGGCGAATCCGAGGGACAGCGCGACGACGCCGCCGACCGCGGCGCCGGAGGACACCCCGACGATGTAGGGATCGGCGAGCGGATTGCGAAAGAGGGCCTGGAAGGCGGAACCCACCATGCCGAGGATCGCGCCGACCAGCACGCACGCGAGAGCCCGGGGAAGACGGATGCGCCAGACGATGGTGTTGGACGCATGGCCGGGGCCCAAGTCCCCGCGCCCCAGTTCTCGCGCGACCTCGATCGGGGTCATGCGGAGTTGGAACGGCCGCCGAGGATCGGAACTTCCGACTCCGAGGTGCAACAGGAAAGACAGGATCGTCAGCGCGGCGAGAACGGTCAGCGTCCATACGGGGCGCGGCCGGGCCCTTCCGCCTCTCGGCGGGGCAAAAGCATCGTTCCGGCCGTCGCGAGCCACCGGGTCGGATTATAGCTCCCCGGTATAATCGCCCCGTGAGCCGAGCCGTACTCGCGTCCCGCGTCGCCGACCTGAAGCCTTCGCCAACCCTGGCGATCACGGCGAAGGCCCGCGCGATGAAGGCCGAAGGCCACGACATCGTCAGCTTCGCGGCGGGAGAACCGGACTTCAACACGCCGGAAGAGATCTGCCAGTCTGCGATCCAGGCTATCGAGTCCGGATTCACGAAGTACACCCCGAGCGCGGGCATTCCGGAGTTGCGCGAGAGAATCCGCGAGAAGCTGGCGCGCGAAAACGGGATCCACGTCGAACCCGCCCAGATCGTCGTCAGCTGCGGCGCGAAGCACAGCGTCTACAACACGATGATGGTGCTCCTCGAGCCGGGCGACGAGGTGCTGCTGATCGCCCCCTACTGGATGACCTACGCCGATCAGATTCGACTGGCGGGGGGCGTGCCGGTCGTCGTTCCGACGCGGGCCGAGGCGGGATTTGTCCCGACGGTCGACGCGCTGCGCGAGAAGATCACATCCAAGACCCGGGCGATCGTCGTCAACTCGCCCTCCAACCCCACCGGCGCCGTTCTCGGCCGAGAGACGCTCAAGCAGATCGCCGCGCTCGCCCTCCGCCACGACCTCTACGTCGTGGCCGACGAGATTTACGAGAAGCTCCTCTACGAGGGGAGCCACGTCAGCATCGCCAGCCTCGGACGCGAGATCGCCGCCCGGACGATCACGATCGGCGGTTGCAGCAAGACCTACGCGATGACGGGCTGGCGCATCGGCTACGCGGCCGCGCCGACCGAGATCGCCAAGGCGATGTCCAACTTCCAGGACCAGGTCACGAGCAACCCGACGTCCTTCGCCCAACGTGGCGCGGTCGCCGCCTACGGCATGTCGGACGATCAAGTCTCGGCGATGCGGGAGGAGTTCCGCGCCCGAAGGGACCTGATCCTCGAGCTCCTGGGTCGGATCCCGGGAGTGGACACCCCGGTTCCGGGCGGCGCATTCTACGTTTTCCCGTCATTTGCGAGCTTCTTGGGCGAGGGACTTCCCGACGACGTTGCTTTGGCCCAGTTCTTGCTGGAGAATGCGAAAGTGGCGACGATTCCCGGATCGGTGTTCGAAGGCCCAGGCCACCTCAGGCTGAGCTACGCCTGCAGTCGGGCCGACATCGAGAGGGGTGTCGAGCGAATCGCCGAAGCTCTCAAGCCTTTATGTCCCTGATTCCCAAGGCCATACCGCTCAAAAGCGAAGAGGCGTTCCGCCTCGCCATGAAGCACCGGTCGGCGGCGACTTCGGTCAACGACAGCTACGAGCGTTTGGAGTTCTTCGGAGACTCCGTTCTCGGCCTGATCATCGCCGAGTACCTTTACCAGCACCATCCCGAATGGGATCAGGGGATGCTGTCCAAGGCCAAGTCCAGCGTGGTCCAGGAGGGGCCCTTGGCCGAACGCGCCCTCAAGCTGGGCCTGGACGAGTTCATCGAACTGAGCCCCGGGGAGGAGGCAACCGGAGGACGCCTGCGCCCCTCGATCCTGGCCGACGTTTTCGAGGCCGTGATCGGGGCGATCTACCTGGAATCCGGACTCGAGATGGCCCGCTGGTTCGTGCTCGAACAGCTCAACCCGTTTCTGATGAGGGTGAGCGGAGGGGACGTGAACCCGAGCGACTTCAAGTCGAAGCTGCAGGAAGTCGCCCAGGCCATCTGGCATCAGACCCCCCTGTACCGGGTCACGAAGGAAGGGGGAGTGGCCCACGACCGGCGGTTCACGGTCCAGGTTCTGTTCGACAACGAGGTCATGGGCGAAGGTCAGGGCCGGTCCAAAAAAGAGGCGGAGCAGGCGGCCGCGCAGGACGCCCTCGAGTTGATCCAGCGGGCCCGTCGGGCTCGGCAGCTGGCGCTGGAAGAGTACTGAGTGACCCCGCAACACCCGTAGGTTTGCCAGTTGCGTAGTCGGTTTTTGTGCCCTTATCGTATTGGCACGCGAACTGCTCGATTGAGAATCAGGTCAAAAATAGAACATGGGAGTCGGCGAAGTTTCCGGCCTGGTGGCCCGCCGCCCGTTGAGACAGGAGGTTAACCGTTGAACAGGATCTTGATTGCCGTCGGATTGGCGGCCGCAGTCGGTGCCGCAAGCCTATCCGAGGCCCGCACGGAACGGAACTCGTTCCTGAACCGTCCCGTGTCGAGCGTCGCCGCTCTCGTCGACCAGGTCAACCGGGACTCCGAGGTCTTCGACCGCTACAGCCGCCACTTCGCCATGACCCGCGCCGAGCTGGTCGACTATCTGTCGAGCCTGCGTCCGGCTCGGTTGGAGCAGACGGGCACGTTCATCGTCTACGGTGTTCCGGACAACGGCCGCATCCACTCGACGGTCCAGCGGCTCGTCGCGGGCGAGAGAATCTTCGTCGATGCGTCCGGATCTCCGGTCATCCTCGTGCGGTGCGGCAACCCGCTGACCCGCGGCCCGAACCAGGTCTCGGCGGCCGAAATCGTGCCGCAGTCGACCAGCCCGCTCGCCGAGTTGCGGATTGTGCCCGAAGAGATCCTGCCGGCCGAAATCGAGCAGGCGTTCGCCCAGATCCCGACGGAGCCGAGCCTCGTCGACCTTCCGTCGGCGCCGACCGAGCCGCCGGCCGAGGTGCCGGCCGTCCCCACCGTCACGGGTGGCTCGAGCGACATTTCGATCATCGGCGGCGGCAACTTGGGTTGGCTGGCCGCCGTCCCGACCGCGTTCCTGATCGTCAACCAATCGAGCACCGCACCGACGCCGGTCCCCGAGCCGGGCACGATCGCCGCTCTGGCCCTCGGATTGGGCGTGTTGGCGGCGTCGCGCCGCCGGCGGAAGAGCTGACCCCGTCCCCCTGGATCATCGGGCTCGGGCCCCCGCCTGGTCACACCTCGACCAAACGGGGGCTCGGATCGTTGTTGAACGACTCGTGGCCCGCAGCGGTGACGCCCACGAGATTCTCGATTCGGACGCCGAATCTCCCCGGCAGGTAGATGCCCGGCTCGATGCTGAAGCAGTTCCCCGGTTCGAGACGGTGCGCGTTGCCTTCGACGATGTTGGGCTCCTCGTGCACGCGCATGCCGATCCCATGACCGGTTCGGTGGATGAAGTACGGGCCGTAGCCGCCCTGCTCGATCACCTTCCGCGCGGCCCGATCGACCGTCTGCGCCTCGACCCCGGGAGCGACGACCTCTCGGGCCGCCATGTGGGCGCGATACACCAGCTCGTAGACGCGGTAGGCTTCGTCTTCTGCCCGTCTGCACGCCACGGTCCGCGTCATGTCGGACTGGTAGTGGTCGAGGTCGCATCCGAAATCGAGGATCACCACGTCGCCCTCCCGGATGACGTCGTCGGAGACGCCGTGGTGGGGTTCGGCTCCGTGCGCCCCGGCCGCCACGATGCAGAACGTCGGCCGGCCACCGCCCGCGCGCAGGGCTCCCTCGAGCGCGTCGGCGACCTCCCGTTCGGACGCTCCGGGCCGAAACAGACCGGCCGCAAGCGCCGCCTCGGCAACCCGAGACGCGGCCCGCATCTTTTCCAGTTCGAACTCCGACTTCACCCGCTGGAGGCGGGAGACCACGGGGTGGCCGCGCACAAAGGCGGTGGCCGGGGTCGCGACCTGCATCGCCAGCAACATGTGGGCCGGCATCTCGTCGTCCACCGCCACGAAGCCGGCTTTCAGATCCCAGTCGTCGGCCAACTCGGCGTAGAGAGCGAGCGGATCCTCCCCGTCTCTCCACGGCCGGATGTCCGGAATCCCGCACCGGGCCGCCTGCGATACGGTGAGGCTCGGGCAGATGAGGCGGACCTCCCCGTTCGCCCGCACGGCCAGGAGCAGGAACCGTTCGTGAGCCCCCTCGAACAGACCGTGGAGGTACCCCATGGTTTCGGGCGACCACGCGAAGTAGGCGACGTACGCCTCGTTGCGGAGTTCGGCCGCCAGCATCTCGATGCGCGCGCGGAACAGATCCAGCATATCGGGGAGTATAGCCACGCCCGGGCGGGTGGGACGTCCGGCCACAACCTTCCGAAAGAATGTGTTTCGCGCTCCCGAGAAGGTATATTGGGTTGCTTTTGGGGAGTTGCCCGAGTGGCCAATGGGAGCAGACTGTAAATCTGCCGGCGATGCCTTCGCAGGTTCGAATCCTGCACTCCCCACCACCGGGCCCTCGTAGCTCAGAGGTAGAGCATCCCCTTGGTAAGGGGAAGGTCACGAGTTCAATTCTCGTCGAGGGCTCCAGCAAGCCTGCGCGACCCACCGCGTGCAGGTCGGAACAGATCGAAAGAGTCGGGATGTGGCTCAGCTTGGTAGAGCGCTCCTTTCGGGTGGGAGAGGTCGGCAGTTCGAATCTGCCCATCCCGACCATCCCCATTCCTGGGCGGGCGCGCGGTCGTCCCTTCGATCGGCGGCGCTCCGGCCTCGTCGGACGCTCCGTGCCGCGGCGGTTCCAGCGGGGCGGGTTCCCCCTGCGGTAACTTCCGTTCATGGACGGCGCATTTGAGTCGATTCTCGGTCGCTGGGACTTGACGGTGGGAGACGACGACAGGGTCCACCCCGCGTGGCTCGAGATCCTCGACACGCGAGAGGGCCTGGCCGGGCGTTTCGTGGGCGAAGTGGGTAGCGCGAGGCCCATTCCGTCCATTTCGATCGCGGGCACCCGCCTTCGATTTCAGCTTCCCAAGCAGTACGAGGCTCGCGACACCGACCTCGTGTTCGAGGGGGAGTACAAGGCGGACCGGATTGCCGGACGAACGACCGACAACGAAGGAAACGAGATCCCGTGGTCGGCGGTCCGGGCGCCGGCGCTCGATCGGACGGGCGAGCCGAAGTGGGGCGAGCCCATCAACCTCATTCCCGCCGAAGGCCTTCGTGGTTGGGAACCCCGGTCGCCCGAAGGGGAATGCTGCTGGGCGAACGAAGGCGGCCAGCTCGTCAACAAGAAGGTCGGATCCGATCTGGTGACGACGGCCTGCTTCGACGACTTCAAGCTCGTAGCCGAATACAGCTATCCTCCGAAGAGCAACTCGGGCATCTACCTCCGCGGGCGCTACGAGGTTCAGATTCTGGACGACTTCGGCGCCGAACCGAGCGTAACCTCCAGCGGCGCCGTGTACGGCTTCATCGCCCCCTCGAAGAACGCGGTCAAGAAGGCGGGCGAGCGCAACGTCGCCGAAATCACGCTGCTCGGAAGGAAGATCACGGTCGTGCTCAACGGCGAAACCGTGATCGACAACGTCGAAGTGCCCGGGATAACGGGGGGAGCCCTCGACAGCGACGAGGGCCAGCCGGGCCCCCTGATGATTCAGGGCGACCATGGGCCGGTAACCTTCCACCGGCTCGAACTTACGCCGGCGACGTTCTGAAGCTGGATCGCCTCGAAAGAGGAGGGGGAGCCGATCGGCTCCCCCGCTTCGCCTCTGTCGTCGGGCGCGCTCAGTCGACCCGCTCGTCGATCGGGACCCACGGTCGGTGCTTCGGACCTTCGTAGATCACGGTCGGCCGAATCAGCCGGTTGTTGTCGAGCTGCTCGATCGCGTGCGCGCTCCATCCCGAGACTCGGGCGACGACGAAGATCGGCGTGTAGAGCTCGATCGGAATCCCGAGCAGGTAGTACAGATAGGCGGCCGGGAAGTCCACGTTCGGGTACAGACCCTTCTCCTCGAGCATCACGCGCTCGAGAATGTCGGCGATCTTGCCCCACGTCGGATTGCCCCGCTTGATGCCGAGATCCTTGGCCACGGGACCGAGCCAGAGAGCGCGGCTGTCCCCCTTCTTGTACTCGCGGTGGCCGAATCCCATCACCTTCTTCTTGGTTGCGAGCGCCTCTCGGACCCAAGACTCGGCGTTGGCCGGGGTCCCGATCTCCAGAAGCATCCTCATCGCCTCTTCGTTGGCACCGCCGTGGAGCGGACCCTTGAGGGTGCCGATGCCGCTGACGATCCCGCTGTAGAGGTCGCTCAGGGTGGACACGGTCACGCGGCACGCAAAAGTCGACGCGTTGAAGCCGTGCTCGGCGTAGAGGGTCAACGTGGAGTCGAAGATTTTGGCCGTTTCCTCGTCCGGCACCTGCCCGGTGAGCATGTAGAGGAAGTTGGCGGCCGTCGCGAGGTCGGGGTGGGGCTCGATCGGCTCCTGTCCGTGCCGGAGGCGGTGCCCGGCGGCCACCATGGCGGGTGCGGTCGCGATGATGCGCATCGCCTTGCGGACGTTCGAACCGTGGTCCTCGTGGCCGTAGTTGGGGTCGAACCCGGCGAGCATCGTGTAGGCGACCTTGAGCTGGTCCATCGGATGGAGGTGCTTGGGCGTCAGCCGCAAGGCGACGACGACCTCGGCCGGGAGCTGCCGCACGCGTCGGAGAGTGTCGAGAAACCCGTTCAGCTCTTCCCGGTTCGGGAGCTTGCCGTAGAGGAGAAGGTAGCAGGTTTCTTCGAATGTGCCGTTTTGGGCGAGGTCGTGAACGTCGTAGCCCCGGTAGACGAGGCTGCTCCGATCGCTGTCGATCTCGCTGATCGTGGTGATGCCGCCGATCACCCCTTCGAGTCCGGGACTGTAGTTCGGATATGCCGTCGCTGACATGGTTGGGTTCCTCTCGATGTCGATCGTCGTCGATCTGTCCGGACGCATGCCGCCTAGGTGACCTCCAGGCCTCGGCTCCGTCCAAATTGCTCTACGCGAGATTCCGACGAAGACTCTCGGCCCATGCCCGATCTCGGGCCTCGTACTCGGCGTACTCGATCAATTCGTAGAGCTCCTTTCGGGTGCGCATCTTGGGCAGCAACCCCTCCTGGGTCCCGGTCCGCAAAATCTCTTCGTACGCCTCGCCGATGGCACGCAACATGACCCGAAACGCCGTCATCGGAAAGATCACGAGATTGTACCCAAGGTCTCCGAACCTCCCAAACCCGATCAGAGGGGTCTTGCCGAACTCCGTCATATTGGCGAGGAGCGGAACCGACACCGCCTTACGGAACGCCTCGAACTCGGACTCCGACTGAAGCCCTTCCGGAAAGATGGCGTCGGCGCCGCTGGCCTCGTAGACCCGCGCCCGCTCGATCGCGGCTTCCAAGCCTTCGACTCCGCGGGCGTCGGTGCGGGCGACGATCAGGAAGTCGGGGTCCCGCTTGGAATCGACCGCGGCACGCACCTTGGCCGCCATCTCCTCCGCCCCGATCAGGGTCTTCCCGTCGAGGTGCCCGCACCGCTTGGGAGACTGCTGGTCCTCGAGATGGATTCCTGCAAGCCCCGACCGCTCGAACTCGAAGACGGTCCGCATGACGTTCAGAGACTCGCCGTAGCCGGTGTCGGCATCGGCGATCACGGGCACACCGGCGATCTGGGTCACGTACCCGGCCTGTTGGGCCATTTCGGATTGGGTCAGCAATCCGATGTCGGGCGCGGCGAGCAAGGCGTTGGTCACTCCGGCTCCGCTGAGATACAGGGCCTCGGCGCCGGCGGCGACGGCCGACCGGGCGCTGATCGCGTTGAACACCCCGGGCAGCAGCACGGGCCCCCGAGCCATCCGGGACCGAAGCGCCCTTCCCGGCGAGGGCATCGGCGGTTGGATCATGCCGAGGAGGTTACCTGTCGAGATTCAGGGGCCGAATCGGGGGCGCCCGTCAGCCTTTGAGGGAATCGGCGACGAGCCAACCGGAAAGGGCGCCGAGGTAGACGAGATTGCCGCCCCAGAGGAGCACCTGGGGCACGTCGATCCTCCCCTGCATCGACGCGCCGGTCGCCAAGACAAACAGGACGGCCAGAGAGGCGGCCAGGAGCCGCGACGCCGTGAACGACCACCGCCCCTGGACCAGACCCAGGATCGCGTAGAGCGCAACGGCCAGCCAGAAGTTCACCAGCGCGATCGGGGCCAGCGCGGTCGCCGGGCAAAGACCGCCCAGTCCGGAACCGAAGCCGATGTCGAACCGATCGAGGTGCCCTCCGCTCGAGAGGCCGGCCCCGATCGAGATGCCGCCGATGAACAGCATGACGGTCAGACCCGCCGTCCAAGTCGAGATCAATTCGAGCCCCAGGCGCATCGCCGGCTCGACGCTCAGCGCCACGTAGCAGGCGCCGACCAACGCCACCATGAACCCGACAACGGGCGCAAACAGCGACGTCCCCGGGTTCCCGCCGATCACGCCCGGCGTGCGGCTCGACGAGTTCAGCAACTCTTCGTATCGGCGCATGTACACCGTGTTTGCGGGATCGAGTTGGGCGGCGTAGGCCATGAACTTGGCCGCGACCTTCAGATCGCCGCGAGAGCGATGGATCTCGCTCACGACGGCGTACAGAATCGGGCTTCTCACGTCCCGAAGCAGAAGGGCGTTGGCCGCGCGTTCGGCGTCCGTGATGCGCCCCCGACGGAAAAGGTCCTGGACCTGGCGCACTTCCTGGGCGACCGTCGCCCGCGCCGCGCCGACGGTCGGATCGGGCGGACGATCGGCTTTCGGGGTCCGGCTCGCCGCGGGCCCCTTCGCGGCGCCTCGCGATGTCGGCGGCTTGGACCGGGCCGCCTCTTTCTGCCGGGCGAGAAACTCGTCGTAGCTGCGACGCCGGGCGGAATCGCTCAGCGTCTCGTACGCATCCTGGATCACCAGGAAGCGGTTCATGGCGTCCTTGGCGCGCGATCGGTCCGGGTGGTGCTGAAGGACGAGCCGACGATAGGCCGACTTGATCTGCTCCGGCGTCGCCGTCGGATGCACCCCAAGCGTTTGGTAATGGTTTCCAGACATCCAGCCGACGCCCGGGCGTCACTCCATCAACCCGGAAAGCCCCCCCAAATAGCCCTGGTAGAACGAGATCACCACAAAACCGACATAGGCGGCGACCGCCAAGTAGACGACGACGCCAAACACGTGTCCGAGTTGGACCGATCTAGTCTTACCCTCATCTTCGTAGAACTCGGACATCTTTGTGAGCATGTGGTCGAGATTTCCCGTAGTCTCGCCGGTATGCGTCATGTCGAGGACGATCGGGCTGAAGGCCCCGGTCTCGCGGAAGGTCTCGGTCACCCCGCGCCCTTCCTTCAGCCGGTCGGCTGCCGGGTAGATCCGGGCGCGGAGGTACTCGTTTCCGCACGCGTCGGCCGCCAACCGAACGGCGTCGGGCATCGACACGCCGCCGGCGTACATCACGCCGAACGCCCGGCCAAACCGAGCCATCGTCAGTTGGCGAACGGTGCCCCCGACGAACGGAATCCCGAGCAGGAACGCGTCCCACAGGTACTTCACCCGGGGGTTCGCCAACCCGACCCTCAAAAACAGGAAGACGCCCACGATGTCACGATGATCGGCGCCAAAACGAGCCAGGTCCCGATCTGGGTCAGCGGCGACGTCAGGTTGGTCGTCTTGCCCAGAGCGCCGATGACGAGCTGGGCGCCGCCGACGATGAAGATGGACGCGACCACGACGAGCTTCGGATAGAACGTGACGCGGCGGAGGAGGTTCCGAATCTCGATCTCCTGCTCGATGTAGTCGGCGAGCTGGCGGAGGCAGCGCTCCAGGGTGCCGCTCGTTTCCCCGACCCGGATCAGGCTGAGCATCATCGGGCTGAACATCTCCGGATAGCGCTGCATGCCGACGCTGATCGGCCGACCGGCGAGCGCGTGCTCGCGGAGTTCGCGGATCACCTTCCTCAGGCGCGGATCGCGCGTCTGGTTCGAGAGCGTGTCCAGCGACTGAACCATGCCGACGCCGGCGTTGAGCATCGCCGCCAGCTGGCGGAAGAAGAACTGCAGACTCGCCAGGTTGACCTTCAGCACCAGCGGACCGACGACCTGGGTCACGACGGGCGAGCGCGGCCCGATCGGCGGGGCCGACCCGCCCTCCGGCCCGTCGGCCGACGATGGGCTCGCCGCGTCCGGTCGAGTCGGCCTCGGCTGCCCCGGAAACGGCTCCGACAGCGGGTCCCCGGGCATGGACGCCAAGCCGAGGTGCTCGACCCGGAGGCCCTGCCCGGCGAGGCTCTGAGCCGCCTCGGTCAGACTCGGGCTCAACAACGTTCCTCCGACCGTGCGCCCCCCGGAGTCTACAGCGCGATATTCGTAAACCGGCATATGCTTGTCGATACGGCCCCGCCAGTCGAGCGAATGGTTCGGGAATCCCTCCCCCATTCTAGGATGAAACCGGAGAAAGACGAGGCCGCATCCCGCCGGGCCGCCGCCTCGAAGCCCTACCGATCGCCGAGCACCTTTTCGAGGACGACCCGGTACCACAGGTAGGCGACCCCAATTACGGCGACCCCGCCCCCCAACAAGAAGAGGACGCCGGCCGCCGCCCGCGCTGTCCACTTCGCCACGCCGGCAGCCGCGTCTTTGGACTCCCGTTCGAGGTTGGCGACGCGTCCCAGAGCTCCGGGAAGATCGCCGGTCTGCTCGGCGGTCGTCAGCATGGCGGCGTACTCCGGCGGCAGAACGCCCCCCGCCTGCACGGCCCGACTGAGCGTGTCGCCGTCTCCCATCCTCCGCCCCACATCGGCGAGCCTTTCGCGCAGCACGACGTTCGGGACGCACTCGGCCGCCAACACCCACGCCTGTCGCGGGCTGGCGCCACCCGCCGTCGCCTTCGACAGGGCCCACGCGAACAGCTCGAACCCCTCGTGGCGCGAACGTCGGCCGAAGGCGGGAAGCCAACCTACGAGCCGGTGTCGAAGGCGCCTGCACGCCGGCGACCGGAACGCGAACCAACCGGCGACCAGACCGCCCAGAGCCAGTGCGGTGACCGGACCGACGGGCCAACGAAGCGCCTCGCCGAACCCGGCCGAAATCAACTCCGGGCCCGAAGTCGTCTCCGCCAGTTCGAGCATCCGCGGAACGGCCCGGAACATCAGCCACAGAACGGGCAGGATCAGAATGCCGTTCGCCAAGACAAGCCAGACGTACCAGAAGGAGCGCTGAAAAGAAGCCGATGCCCTCAGCTGTTCGGCCGCCCGGGCGCTCGCTTCCGCCGTGTAGCCGCCGGCCTCCCCAGCCCGCAGCAGCGCCACCGCGTAGTCCGGGAACACGTTGGGGTAGCGGCTCATCCCGTCCGAAAGAGGCCATCCTTCGGCCGCACCGCGGCCGATCTCCCTGAGCGCGTCCGTCCAGTACGCGCCGCCATGAGCCATCCGGGGGGCGAGGTCCAACGCCGCCTGGGCCGGCGAGATCCCGGACTGAAGAAGGGAGGCCAGCTGCTCGAAGAAGAAGTACTGGTGTCTCGCCTTGGCGGCCGGGGTCCGCACGACCGCCGGCGCAGCCGGCGCCCGACCGGTCCGAACCGACGGCGCCGGCACGGGCGCGGGCGACGGAACGAGAGGCGGCCGAACTGGCCCGGCCGGTTCGAGACGCTCGGCCTGAACGATCAGGGCCCGAACCGTCAAGCCCCGAGCGGCCAGCTCGCGGTACGCGGACTCGGAACTCGCGGCCTCGATTTGACCTTCGTGGAGAAGGCCGGCCCGGTCGGTCGCCCGAAACAGAAACTTCGCCATCGCCCCACCCGGTCAGCCGGTCAGCGCTTCCGCCAAAGGACGGACGTCGGCGGCCTGCCGGCTGGTTCGTTCGAGCATGGCCTGAACCGATCCCATTCCGGGCAGGACGGCATCGCCCAAAGCCTCGGCCAACGGAGCCAGCACGAAGCGTCTCTCGGACACCCGGGGATGGGGCACCTGAAGCCACGTTCGCCCACACTCGACGCTCCGCAGGCTGAGGCGGCCGTACACGATGAGATCGAGGTCGATCTCGCGCGGACCGTACCGCACCGTCGGGATTCGCCCGATCTCGCGCTCGAGGGCCTTCAGCCGCCGCAGGAGCGCGATCGGCCCCAAATCGGTCGAGCCGGCCACGACCGCGTTGAGGTACGCGGGCTGGTCCTCGACGTACATCGGAGCCGTCTCGTAGACGCGGCTGATCCCGGTCAGCCCGACGAAGTCCGCCAGACTTGCCGCCGCTCGGCGAAGGTGGTCCATTCGATCGCCCAGATTCGAACCCAGAGCGATCGCGACCTTCGGCATGGTCCGGTTTTACCCAACCGGCCCGGGCGCTTCGGCATAGCGAGGGAGCTCCCGCTCCCCCGGTCGTCGGCCGCCCGAGGCACCGGTACGGCGGGGCGACCGAAGCGTCCCGGAACCGGATTGACTTTGGGCCGCGGAGGGGACCACAATCTGTCTCGCGTGGCGGATGTAGCTCAGGGGTTAGAGCGCCTGACTGTGGCTCAGGAGGTCGTGGGTTCGAGACCCATCTTCCGCCCCATGATTTGAACCTGAAATCGGGGATTTGGTCAGCATCCCGGGAAGCGTTGGTCGGTCAATGGTCGGTCAACGCACCGAAAAATCTCCGGATATAGTCGTCTCGGAACCCCTGAGACGGCGGAGCGGCGAAACCTCCAACCGCCCTTCTTCGAGCCCCGGCGGCCGGGCCTCGCCAGCATCGACCCAAAACTCCTGGTCCAGCCACCGTTCACGAAGACTCCCCGGCGGTTTCGGCATCGTTGGCGAGGGCCCGTCGCGCCGGACCGACAGGCTCGCCAACGGCCGGTTCAGAGGCTCGCATCGCCACCACGCCTCGAACCAGTCGAGGGCGCGCCTAGCGTCCGGCTTCCGTTCGAGTTCCACAGGCGTAGGTTGACCGTGCACGCGACGTTTTCCTTCCGCAGATTGCGCCCGATGCGGCCAGAAGCCGGCACTGCCGTCCGCATCGGGCACTTGGCCAGATGGATACACACTTTTCACGTCACGGATTCCGTCGCATGATGAAACCGTGGGAGATCGTATCGGCAAGAAGCGCCGGCTGCGTGCCTTCCGCTGGGGAGCGCTGGGCGCGCTCCTGGCCGGCGCGGCGGCGGCGGCAGGTTGGGCGGTTTGGACCGTCGACCGCTACCTGGCGCAACCCCTTCCCGCCGACTTCGTCCCCCTGTCCCAGGTTTCGCGCGAGATGCGGGACGCGACGGTGGCGATGGAGGACGGGAGCTTCTACCGGCACGGCGGCTTCGATTTCGACGCCATCCATCGGGCGGCGGTCTCGAACTACCAAAGGGGCCGAGTCGTCCGAGGCGGCAGCACCATAACCCAGCAGCTCGCGAAAAACCTCTTCCTCGAACCGGACCGCACCCTGTGGCGGAAGATCCGCGAGGCCCTGCTCGCCGCCGAGTTGGAGAGGCGCCTCACCAAGGACCAGATTCTCGAGCGATACATGAACGTCGTCGACTACGGACTCGGTCAGCGGGGCGTTGGGGCCGCCGCCCGAGGCTACTTCGGCAAGTTGCCGGCCGACCTGACGCTCGCCGAAAGCGCGATGATGGTCGGTCTGGTGCCCGATCCACCCCAACGGACGCTCAGCCGGTCGAGGGCCGAGTCGGCCCGGAAAACGGCTCTTCTCCGAGTCGCCTACTGGTTCCGCCACCGATACTCCTCTGCCGATCTGGAAACGGCGAGGTCAACCCCGCTCGAGGCGCTGGCTTTCGATCGACCCGGACATTGAACGCAAATTCAGAAAGATCCCTTGCCCTCCCCCACTTTCATGTTACAGTGGACACGATAATGGATGCCGTTCCTCGATACTTAAAATGTAAGGATTGGGGTCGGCGCCCGCGATGAGCCTGTCTGGCAGATGTCGGGTTGGCCGCCGTGCTGTTGCTGGCCGCCTCAGCCAAGACAGCGTCTTTCGATTCGTTCGTCGATGCGGTCGCCGCCTCGCGCGTCGTACCCGGGAGCCCTGCACGTCATGACGGCAGGCGTCGTGCTCTTCGTGGAGTACGCGACCGCGTTGATCCTGCTTGCGAGTCTGGCCGTTCCTCGGCTCGCCCGACCTGTCTTTTGGGCCGTCGCTTCGCTCGGCAGTCTTTTCCTCGCCTACGCGGTGTGGCGCCTCCTCATCGGGGTGCCCGTCCCCTGCTCGTGCTTCGGCACCTTTTTCGACCTACCCCCGGCAGCATCCGCTGTCGTGTCGCTCACCATGATCGGTTTGGCGGTTCACCGGCTTGACCGAGCCGTCGGCCCCTGAATGGCCGCCACCACCCTGTCGTACAAGACTTGCCCCATCGTCGACAGAAAAGGAGAAATCCATGCTCGAGACGACCCTCTTCGTCGCTTCGCTCGGCCTCGCGGCCTCTGTTCCTTTCGCCGTCATGGACTCGGACCGCCCGGACTCGAGCCGCAGGCTTTCGGCGGACGAGCTCGCCCAGACGGTCGGAGCCGGGTTCGGCCGGTGCCCCGAAACCGCCAACGCCTGCAACAACACGAGCGGGTGCCACCCCCTCAACCCGCGCAAATTCGTCGAGTGGCACGGGCTGACCCGCTGCACCTGGGGACTGGAGGGGTGCCAGAACAGCGGGACCGGACGGTGCAAGACCGAGTACACGGTGCTGCCGGTATGTCAGTGGCACACCTGCATCCTTCCAGGAAACGACGTGATGGAGTCCAAGTGCCCATGAACTCGAGCACAACCGGCCGACATCCTCCGCGAACCATCGAGCGGTGGGCGGGAGCTGGCCTTCTGCTGGCGGCGACTGCGACCACCTACGGGACGATGGACGAGGTGCTCCGCACCTTGCCCGCGACCAAGCCCGGGCCGATCTCGGCCCGAGTCCAATACGAGGTTTTCCAGCCGGCCGATCACTACCGCATACTCAACGATGACCCGTCGCATGCCGGAACGCGGCTCAAATCTCGCGTCTGGTGGGTTGCTGTTGGCGACGAATTTTACCTACGCACGGAACGGCTGGACGCGACCGGAACGACGGTGATGTACCGGGCGATCGACAGGTATGACGGTAACCGCCATGAAGGCTTTGAATTCCCTTACCGTAGTCCGAACGCACCCGATATCCGACACGACCCTAGATTGGAAATCGACGACCGACGGAGAAATGCCATCACCCCCCTCGAGTGGGGCTGCACGCTGCAGGGCCGCTGGTACCGGGACATCCTGGCCGGGGTCGAGCCT
>JBDNCL010000040.1:0-16586 GCA_046719655.1 Fimbriimonadaceae bacterium | reverse complement strand
CGGGGCAACGGGCGGATTGGGCAAGCGCATCGTGCGGCAACTGCGCGAGCAAGAGCAGCCCGACGCCGAAGGCCGAATCGGCTACGTGATGACCCTGCGTACGCGGGAGCAGGATATCCGCCGCGAAAAGGCGACCTCCAACATCTGCACGAACGAAGCGTTGATGGCTCTGGCGGCGACCGTGTACCTGTCCGCTCTGGGCAAGAACGGGATGCGCCAGATCGCCGAAGCCACGGTTCGGAACACGCAGTACGCCATCCAACGCCTGACCGAAGCGGGCGGCAGACTCAAGTTCGGGGGACGGGTGTTCGGCGAGTTCGTTTTGGAACTTCCGAGAGAAGCGGCGGGCGTGCGGGACGCCCTGCTCGATCGGGGGATCTTGGCCGGTCTGCCTCTCGGTCCGTACGATGCCGAACTGGGGGACTGTCTGTTGGTCGCCGTCACCGAAACCCGGAGCCGCGACCAGATCGACCGTTTCGCCGACGAAATGAAGGCGGTTCTGTCTTGACCGTCCCGCCGGCGTCGGTCGTCGGCGAAGCGGTACGGGCAGATCGGGAATCGACATGATCTACCGGGCATTCGGCAAGACGGACATGAACGTCTCGGCGTTGGGATTCGGCGGCGCCGAAACCGGCTTCGGCCCCACCTCGGCCGAGGAGCTCGGTCGAATTCTCGGTTCCGCTCTCGACGCCGGCTTGAACGTGATCGATACGGCCGAGTGCTACGGCGACGGCGAGGAGAAGATCGGAAAGGCGGTCTCCCATCGACGTCAGGAGTTCTTTCTGTTCACGAAGTGCGGGCATGCCAGCGGGCTCGCCGGCGACGACTGGGAACCCGACCTGCTTCGTCGGAGCATCGACCGGAGCCTGAGCCGCCTCCAGACCGACTGCGTCGATCTCGTTCAGCTCCATTCCTGTTCGCTGGAGCATCTGCGAAGCGGCGAGGTCGTCGAGGTCCTCCAAAGGGCGCGGGAGGCGGGAAAGACCCGCTACATCGGTTACAGCGGCGACAACGAGGCCGCGCGGTTCGCGGTCGAGTCCGGCGCTTTCGACTCGCTGCAGATTTCGGTGAGTCTGGCCGACCAGTCGTGCCTCGATACCGTCCTGCCGGCGGCCGAGAAGTCCGGCATCGGCGTCATCGCCAAGCGCCCGATCGCGAACGCGGCGTGGATGCACCGCGACAAGCTCGAAGAGGGCGCGTACGCCCGGCCCTACCAGGACCGATTGGAGGCTCTCGCCTATCCTTTTCTGGCGTCCCGGGACGCGGCCAGCGTCCAGATAGCCCTACGTTTCACCTTGACCTGCCCGGTCGTCAGCACGATGATCGTCGGGACGACCAAGCCGGGGCGCTGGGAACAGAACGCCAAGACGGTTGAGCTCGGGCCTCTGGATGCCGGGCTGTTCGCCGAGATTCGGGCGCGCTGGGCCGAGGTGTCCCGGCCCGACTGGATCGGGCTGACTTAGGCGCAGAGTCTCGGCACCGCCGAATTCGGGCCTATTGCATCCCAATGGGCCGGCCATGCCTGTGGGCGGCCGAGTTACGGGTTGCGGTTCTCGCCGCGGGCTCAGCCTCGACCTTGCCAGTCGATCTGAGGGTTCCGGATCTCGTTTTCGGGAGCCGTTCCGGAGCCCTGAAGGGCGGTGCGCAGGTCGTCAGAAACCGCCTGTTGGGACACGACCGTCGGTGCCTGGGTGCTTCCGATCTCCTCGAGCCGGTCGGCCAGCCGCTCGAGTTTGGCCGAGTTGCGCGCGTGCCAGCCTTGGATGATGGTTCGCAGAACGAGCATGATCACGGCCAGGACGGACAACGCTCCGGCAAGAATCGCCCAGGTCGCCACACCTTGGCGACTTAAGGTGTCGCCAACACCACCAGTAAGGACCAAGGCGAACATGAAAGTCATGAAGTAGGGGAGTACGAGGCCGGCCGTATTGTCGGTCTGGATGCAAACGATCGTCGTGTCCCCACGCGACCTTGCCGACACGTTGAGGGTCTGAGCGCCGATCGTTTTCCACTCCCGGATGCTTCCGGACTGATGGAGGGTGCCGACGAGCCCGAGGGAACTACGGCATTCCGCGACGATGTCTTCCCAAACCGTGTCGGTCAACGGTCCGGCGAAGCTTCGTACAATCTCGGATCGGGAGGGGGCACCCAGCAAGAACCGGTCGCCGGTCTTGGCGCTGAGGCTCTCCTCTTCGGCCAGTGCTCGATCGACGTACGACGGGTCGATGCCCGCTTCGGCGGCGATCCGCTTCAGCTCAGCCAAGCTCGTCTGTTCGGGCTCACCCCGATGCTGCGACTCGGCCTGCAGAGCGGCGGCGCGCATCAAAATCCTTGTCGAACGGTCCTGACCCTGGGAAACCCTCTTCTTGCTCATTGCCAGACTCCAGGACAGAGACGGTTCTGTAGCTGGACTGGATTCAAACGGTGCCGCGAGGACCCGAACCTATGGTCCGAAAGGGCCGGTCTGTTTTGGGCAGACCGGGGCTGGACGATGCGCCCGACTCGGGGCCGTAGAATCAGGTGGTCAAAGGTAGAATTCGACCGCCACCGCCATGCCCACCAAGCGTGTTCCCGAACCCCAGCTGATCTTCGAAAAGTCGTCCCCCGGACGCATCGGATGCAATGTCCCGCGCTGCGACACGCCCGAAGTCGATCTCGAGGCCGTTCTCGGCCCGACGCGCCGCGACCTGAACTTGCCGGAGATCGGCGAGCTGGACGTCGTCCGGCACTTCACGAACCTTTCCCAGATCAACTACGGGATCGAGACCGGGTTCTATCCGTTGGGTTCGTGCACGATGAAGTACAACCCGAAGATCAACGAGAGGGCGGCGAGTCTGCCCGGGTTCACCCACATCCACCCGATGCAGCCGGTGGAAACGGCCCAGGGAGCGCTGGAGATTCTCTGGAACGTTCAGGAGATTCTCAAAGAGGTGACCGGCTTCGACGCGGTGACGCTCCAGCCGGTTGCGGGCGCCCACGGCGAGATGACCTGTCTAATGCTGATTCGGGCCTACCACGAGTCGCGCGGGGAAGGCCGACAGCGAACCGTCGTGCTGGTGCCGGACTCGGCGCACGGCACGAACCCGGCGTCGGCGGCGCGTTGCGGCTACACCGTGCGCTCGATTCCCACCGACCCGAACGGCAACACCGACCTCGCCGCCCTCGACAAGGAACTGGCCGGCGAGAACGGAGCCCGCGTCGCCGCCTTGATGCTGACGAACCCGTCGACTCTGGGCCTGTTCGAGCCGAACATCAGCCTGATCTGCGAAAAGGTGCACCAGGCTGGGGGCCTCGTCTTCTGCGACGGGGCCAACATGAACGCGATGGTCGGCACGACGCGCCCGGGCGACCACGGGTTCGACTGCATGCACCTGAACCTCCACAAGACGTTCAGCACACCCCACGGCGGCGGCGGTCCCGGATGCGGCGCCATCGGCCTTCAGGCTCATCTGGAACCGTTTCTGCCCGTCCCGGTGGTGTGCCGTGTCGACCGCCAGGAGGGCGCGTTCGAGCTGGACTGGGCGCGGCCCCATTCGATCGGGCGCGTGTCTCCGTTCTTCGGGCAGTTCCTGATGGAGGTTCGGGCGTTCTCGTACCTCATGGCGTTCGGCCGGGAAGGCCTGCCCGAGATCTCCCGCCACGCCGTGCTGAACGCGAACTACGTCAAGGCGCGGCTGGCCGAGGTTTTGCCCGCCGCCCACGACCGCCCGTGCATGCACGAATGCGTCTTGACGGCGGAGCGGTACAAGCGCCAGTTCGGCATCCGCGCGCTCGACATCTCCAAGCGGCTGATCGACTACGGCTTCCACCCGCCGACCAACTACTTTCCCCTGATCGTGCCCGAGTGCCTCATGATCGAGCCGACCGAGACCGAGTGCAAGGAGACGCTCGACGCCTTCTGCGATGCGCTCATCGCCATCTGCCGAGAGGCGGAAACCGATCCCGATCGGCTCCATTCCGCTCCGACGAGCCAGATCGTCGGCCGGTTGGACGAGACGGGCGCGGTGAAGAACCTTGACGTCCGTTGGCGGCCGAAGACTCCGGCCGGAGCTTCCGCCTGATCTTGCTGCCGGTCCGGCGATGAAGATCGCTCTGGAACTCGGCGTCGACGGTCGCGAGAACATGGCGCGAGACGCGGCGCTGCTTCGCGAGGCCGAGGTCGGTTGGGCGTCTGCCCGCGTCTACACCTGGGACGGTCCTTGGGTCAGTCTCGGGATGTTCCAGAGTCCTCAGAAAGACCTTCGGCCAGGGTGCCCCGTGCCTTGGGTCGTGCGTCCAACCGGGGGCAAGGCCGTTTTGCACGGGCACGACGTCACGCTCGGAGCGGCATGGCCTCTGACTTGGGTGCGGGACCGTCTTCTCGCCCGACGAGAGCCGGTTCCTCCGTCTCTGTCGCGATCGGTGCGTTCGGTCTATCGGATCGCGGCCGGACCGATTCTGGCCAGCCTCCGAGCGTGCGGCATACCGGCCGCGCTGGGCGAGGCGACTCGGTTTGCCGGGCGCGGACCGAGAACGGCCGACTGCTTCGCGCACGTGTCGGCCAACGACATCGTCGACGAGAGGACCGGGGTCAAGGTTTGCGGGTGCGCCCTGCGCATCACCGACGCCGCCGTCCTGGTTCAGGCGAGCATTCCCGCGGGGCCGCCGCTCGTCGATCCGGCCGCCGTCTACGAACGCCCAGCCGTTTCCACCGCGGCGAAGTTGGCTCCCGATGCGTTCGCCGAGGCGCTCGAGAAGGCGATTTCCGCCTGGATCTAGGCCGCCTGGGGAACGGGTTCGGCGTCGCGGTGCCGGATCCTCAGCCACGCCAAACCCAAAACGAGAGCCTCGACGATCTGCCCGATCGTCAGCGCCCCGCCCGCGACGACGACGCCGGGCAGTCCCAGCCACAGGCCGAGCTGGAGAAGAACGAACAGGGTCGCGACCGAAATGCCGATCGCGACCAGTCGGGCCCCCGTTACGTGGAACACGGCGAGCATCCCCTTGAAGTAGTTTTGAAGGGCACCCAGGAAGGGCAGAAGCAGGCACACGAGAACGGCCAGGTCGGCCTCGCGGGCGACGTCGGGGCGGGCGGACAGAACGCCGGTGAAGAACGCGTAGCTGCCGCCGGTCAGCCACAGAGCCCCCGCCAGGAGAGTCATGGCCATGCCGACCCGAAGCGAAAAGACGCGGAGCGAACGGCGCGGCATACCGTCGCGGTGAAGGGCGATGACCACCTCGGGGATGGCGAAGACGACGGTGCGGGTGAGCCAAACCAGACTCATCGCAACCTGCCAACCGGCCGTGGCCAGAATGGCGTCGGGAGCGCGGGCGAGGGCGCCGGCCACGAGGGGGGCGGCGCACATCATCACCAACGTGGTACCGGTCAACGGCATGTGAAAGGCGAGAAGCTTTCCCCACGTGACGCCGGGATCCGGTCCCGGTTCGGCCGGAGCGAACGCGAAGTGGGCCCGGATCGTCGGCCGGCTCGCCCAGTGGATGAACGCGGCTTCGGCCGCGACCGACGCGAGGAGCGCCCAGGCCGTGATCTCGAGACTGGGAATCGGGGCGAGCCACGCCAACGCCAGCGCGGTCGTCAGGAGCGTCGTCACCCGCACGGCCGTCCCGACGCCGACAAGCCGAGTCTGGCCGTGACGGATCATGAGGCCTTGGAGGGTGCGGCGCCACCCGATGAACGCGCTCCACAGGAGCAGAATCTGCAACGGAGTGCGGCTCGCCTCGGCGACTTCGGCCGGCAGCCCGAGAAGACCCGACGTCACCCAACCGTAGAGCGGCGTGAAGACGAGGATTCCGTGGGCCAGGGTCACGGCCCCCATCAGCAGCCAAACGAACCGCATCAGGACGCGGTAGTCGCGGCGGTTGCGCGTGAGGGCGGTCGAGGTCGTCAGGAGGTCGATGACCGGGCTCTCGATGAAGATGGCGATCGCCATCACGACGAAGAAGGCGGCTGTGTTGACCTTGGCGTCCGGCATCCGCGAGATCAAACCGACGCAGATGGGGCTTTCCAAGGCCATGAAGATCCAAGACGCGGCCAGCGGCGAGTAGAACCGCAGGATGCGTCGTTGGTCGGGTCTGACGACGGAAGATGCGCCGGTGAGGCTCAAGAGAACGGACTCCGGTCGGAAGAGAACACGACGAGGATACCGCTGGAAGCCGGGGTTCATCGGAAGGCCGGATCCAAATGCGACGACTGGCGCCCAAAGACCCCCGGCGTGCGAGGCGGGCGGACCGGAGCAGGCCGAGGACAAACCGGGAGCGCCGGGAAATCGGGCGGGAAAGCAGTACTTGCGCCCGGGTCCGGAAACGCGGATCCCGGGGCTGGCCATGACGTGAAGCCGCTTGGACCGCATGCGTCGCCTCGTACGCCAAAACGAGCGGCAAGACGCACAGTAGGGTTGCAAGTCGAGCGGTCGGCGGTACCGTCCCCTACCGGAAAATCAGAGTCTGGATACGTGTTTCTCGGAACGATATTTCGGTCTCTTGAGTGTCTCCACCCCCTCATCTCCTCGAAGATTCGGTGTCGTCCGATCGACAGCTATCTCGATACCCTGTTGGTCGCGGCGTCGGCGCAGATGCGATGATGAAGATTATGAGCGACCGAGGATGGTCGGCGAAGAGCGGCGGGCTTGCCGCCCAAGGTCCAAGATGGAATGCCTGTAACTTTCCCATGACCATAGAAACTGAACGCAAGACGGGTGGCAAACCTGACCGGCAATTCTTCACTGGAAGCGACGGCGTCGTGTCGGTCGTCATGGGCGGGGAGCGCTGTTGCTCGATTCGCTCGCGGCGTTGTTCCTGCTCGCCTCGGCCGCGACTGCGTTCTTCTCCGCGTTTCACCTCGTCCGCAAGGCGCAGGGGTCGGCCCAGGAGGAGTCGGCGGCCGGTGTGATCGTGCTGGCGGGCTTCGCTCTGATTCTGGTCCTGATGCTGTCGCTCGCCGGGTCGGCGATGACGGCCATGCGGCGCGCCCGAAACGAGCTTCGGGCCGTCGTCGCGTTCCAGGCCGCCCAGGCCGCGCTCGAGCTGGAGACGGCGGCGGCGTACGACCGCCTCGGGCCGGCCAAGGGGAAGTTCACCCACTTCTTCGCCGACCACTCGCCGGAAATCGCGCCCATGGCGCCCGGCGTGACGGCGACGGCAACGGTCCAGCCGCTCAACGATGCGGGCCGCGCGTGGATCACGGCGACCGCGTCGGTAGGCGGCCGGGTGCGAAGTCTTCGGGTCCTCGTTCTGGCCCGAGACGTCTCGATTTGGAACAACGCCATCTTCGGGGGGACCGGGGCATCGGGCCGGTCCACCAACGGCAACGTCGACATCCGAGGTTCGGTGCACCTTCTCGGCGAGGGCGAGGCTTAATCCGACCTCGACGGCAACGGCCGGTGGGACCCGGCCGAGACGTTCACCGACACGACCCGCAACGGCGTTTGGGATCCGGGCGAACCCTTCGTGGACGCCAACGGGGACGGCGTCTGGAACAGCGCCGAACCGTACAACGACACGAACGGAAACGGCATCGACGACCCGCCGATCACGACCAGCGACCTGGCGTCGACCCTCGGAGGTACGGCCTACGGCGGCAACAACTACGGCGGGATTCCGTTGGATCTCCGCGCTCTCGTCCCGACGGCGCCGAAAATCTCGGGGATCGAGACTCTGAACGCCGAGTTCCGGGTCAAGCGCGGCCAGGTCTCGATCAACGGTTCGGCCACGATCGGAAGCGGCAGCCTGATCGACGGGGGCTTCAGCAAGAACGCGCTGGACGGGGTCTTCGTCAACGACGGATTCGTCGGCAACAAGGGCTCGAGCGCCGTCTTCAGCGACAACGGCACGAACAACGCCTACGACCTCGAAGGCTTGGGAATCGCGTTCCCCATTGGGGGGGGCATCGGCGCCCAACCGTACTTTGCGGAAGACGGAACGACGTGGCCGGACCACGAGACGTTCCTCGACACGCGGTCGGTCAAGGTTCCCGTAACCTCGATCACGGGTTCGAGTCCGGCATTCAGCTACAGCGACGGACAGGGGAACCGCATCACCTACACGCCGCCGGTGATGAACGGCAACAAGGTGGTGGCGCCGGGCAACGGGCACGTCACCGGCGTCGTCAGGTTCGTCGGAAACCTGCAGATCGGCAACTCCCAAGAGACGATCAACTACACGGGCAACGGCACGTTGTACGCGACCGGCGATATCGGCATCAGTTCGAACTTCCTTCCGAAGTCCGGAAACACGTTCCCCACCACGGCGCGCGTGGGGCTCATCGCGAGAAGGAACAGGAACCTCGCCACCGGCAACGGAGATGCCCAACTCTGCATGGCCGGCGCCTTCTACGCTCAGGGAACCGTCAAGAGCGCGAAACAGAATCAGATCGCGGGGACGTTCGTCGCCAACCACTTTGACATGGGAACCAACGTTCCCAGCATCTACCAGGTGCCTTCGCTCGTTCCGAACATGCCGCCGTCCATGCCGGGCGACAAGATGATGCTCAGTCTGCGCATTCGGTCTTGGCGCGAGCGCGGGCGAAGCGCCCTCACCGACCCGCTGGTCTCGGCGACCGGAAGCCAGGCTCGGTAGTCCGACCGCTCGGCCGAGGGATTCTGGGCGGATGGGCCCCGTTCCGCGATTCCTCGGCCGAGTCACGGCGAGAGAGACGACCGCAGAGCCTCGAGAACGCGATCCTGCTCCTCGGGGCTTTTCACGGCGACCCGGATCGCCGAATCGCGGATGTCGGTTCGGGCTTCGGGGAACGTCCGAATGTAAACGCCCCGGTCTCGGCAACGGTCGGCGATGGTCTCCGGCTTCAGCGGCAGGCGATCTCCCAGAGCGAAGACGAAGTTCGTCGCGCTGTCGACGACTTCGAAGCCGAGACCCTTCAATGCGGCCGAAAGCTCGTTCCGGAGCCGCGCCGTTTCGGCCCAGCGGGCGGGGTAGTAGTCCCGGTCGGTCAGAGCGAGGGTGCCCGCGATCTGAGCCGGCAGATCGACCGACCAGGGCGGGGCGTGTCGGGTCCATTCCGAGACGAGGGTCGGCGGAGCGACCAGGTAGGCGACCCGGAGCCCGCTGAGGGCGTACGCCTTCGACATGGACTTCGAGACGACGACGTTCGAACGTTCGGCGGCCAACGTCTCGAGGGTGAGGCCGTCGCCGGCGTAGTCGGTGTAGGTCTCGTCGATCCAGAATCGGGTCGTTTCCGGGCAACGGTCGATCAGGTTCCTCAGATCCGATCCCGAGACGGGAACCCCGGTCGGACTGTTCGGGTTGACGATGGCGACGAAATCGATACCTTCCGAAACTTGGCGGGCGATTTGATCGAGGTCGGGCCGGAAGCCCTCCCCGCGCGAGAGTCGGTGCCGGATCACCTCGACCCCCAGGACGCGCTCGAGGAGGTGCGGGTACTCGCCGTAGCTCGGGTCAAGGACGAGGGCGCGGCCGCCGCGCGGCACCCAGCGGGGAATCGCCAGGAACATGAGGGCCGACGACCCGGCTCCCGGCAACACGCACTCGACCGGCACGCGGCGCGTCTCGGCGACCGTTCGGCGGAAGCCCTCGACATGGGTGGGCGGCGACGTCCGGATCAGCCAGGGAAGGTGCTCGCGGATCTGATCGACGATTCGCGGGGCGGGCGGGAACCAGGCGTCGAGGACGTCGGCGTTGACGACCCGCTCCGCTCGAGACAGATCGTCGAATCCGTCCCCGATCGCTTCCCAAAAGGCCCCGCCGTGATAGGCGGAGGAGTTCCGCTCGCTGATCATCCCACCGTCTTCTACTTCACCGGCCAGGGGGGAAGTTCGCGCTTCAGCGGCCGGTCGGACCGATAGCCCAACTCGTACTCGGCCTGCATGAGGGTGTGGATCTCGTGGGTGCCTTCGTAGATGACGGCGCCGCGCGAGTTGCGGAAGTACCTCTCGACCGGAAACTCGTCCGTGTACCCGTAGGCGCCGTGGATCTCGATCGCCTTGTTGGCCGCATCGAACGCAGCGGCGCAGTTCGTCCACTTCGCCAGGGAGACCTCGCGCGTGTGTCGCTGGCCCGTGTTCTTCATCCATCCCACCTTTTGATAGAGGAGTCGGCCGATCTCCCGGCCCTGAACCATGGACGCGATCATCTGTTGGATCAGCTGCTTCCGGCCGATCTCCTCGCCGCCGACCTTGCGTTCGTTGGCGTACTTGACGCAGGCGTCCAGGCACGCCTGGATGATTCCGACCGCTCCGGCCGCGACCGTGTAGCGCCCGTGGTCGAGGGCCGACATGGCGATGCGGAAACCGTCCCCTTCGTCGCCGAGGCGGTTTTCGGCCGGAACGCGGCAGTCTTCGAAGAAGATCTGGCCCGTGTTGCCGGCCCGAACGCCGAGCTTCCCCTCGAGCGTCCGCGAATGGAACCCGGGAGTCGTTCGATCCACGATGAACGCGCTCATGCCGTGCGCCTTGGACTCCGATTCGGGGTCGGTGACGGCCACGACCAAGAACTGGTCGGCGTAGTCGGCGAGACTGATCCACGTCTTCTCGCCGTTGAGGACGTAGCTGTCGCCATCCTTGACCGCCCGGGTCTTGATGTTGACGGCGTCGGAACCGGCGTTCGGCTCGGTGAGCCCGAAGCCGGCGATCCTCTCACCCGAAGCCAGCTTGGGCAGCCAGCGCCGCCTCTGTTCCTCGGACCCCCACTGCAGGATCGTCAGGCTGTGCAGACCGCAGTGCACGCTCATGACGACCCGCGCCGAGCTGTCGGCGCGCTCCAGCTCCTCGCAGGCGATGCCGAGCGAGATGTAGTCCGTATCGGATCCGCCGTATTTGGCGGGAATCGACAGGCCGAGGATACCGGCTTCGGCCATCTTTTCCAGCATGGTCCGGTCCGAACGATGCTCGCGGTCTCGTTCGCGGAGACCGGGAAGAACCTCGTTTTGGCCGAACTTGTAGGCCATCTCGCGGATGAGTTCGTGCTCTTGCGTCAGGGCAAAGTCCATGGTCTTGCAGTGTACCGGCGCGGTTCGCGCTGCGGGCGGAGCGCCGCTGCGGCCGCGTTGTCGTGACCTACGAGTCGGATGGTTCTCCGGTTGGCAGGTTCGGGCCCGGCCGGTTCGTCGGTGGGCGACGCCCGACGGGCCCGGTCCGCTCAGCGCGGCGAACGCCCAAAGAGGGTCCGGTACATGATCTCGTACACGAAGGTGTTGTCGGCGGTGCCCCGCACCAGGGAGGCATTCAGGCCGCTGGCCCGGATGAGGTTGCCGCCGCTGAGGTCGCTGCTGTCCGCCCAGACGACGGCGAACGGCCAGCGCCGCCCGTTTCGATCCGCCTCGGCGAGGAAGGGCGGCGAACCGGTGCCCGCACGACCGTCCATCGGGGCTCCGTTTTCGGATCGGGGACCGAGAGGCTTTTCGGCGTCCGCGATCGGAAGGCCCTTGGCCTGCATGCCGCCGCAGTCGCTGTCGGCCGTGGTGAGGATCAGGGTGTTGGGGTTGCGGCGCAAGAAGGCCAGGGCGTGACCGATCATCCCGTCCGCCCGCCGCAGCGCCTCGATCGTTCCGCTGGCGTTGTTTTCGCCGGCGAAGTTGTCGCTGCCCTCTTCCTCGGCGACCAGCAGGAACCTCCGTCCGGTGTTCTCGAGGACGCGCAGGGCGGCTTCGGTCATCTCGGCCGTGGTGGGCGCCTGAGCCGGATAGGGTTCCAGACCCCGCTCCTTCAACTCCTCCTCGCCGAGGTCGTTGAACGTGTCGTCGGCGGCGAAGAGGCCGAGCAACCGGATCGTGTTGCGGGGAAGGCGGAGCAGTTCGTCGCGGGTGTAGACGACGGTGTAGCCGGCCCGGCGAAATTCGTCGATCAGGTTGCGCCCGTCCGGTCGCTGTCCCTCGCCGTGCCGACCCCGGACGCCCCGCGGCAGGAACCATTGCTCGCCGCCGCCCAACACCACTTCGGGGCGGGCATCGAAGATCTGGCGGGCGATCTCGGTATGGTCGCGTCGGTTCGGAACCTGGGCGACGAACAGGCCCGTCCCGGCGTCGGTGATGCTGGCGCTGTTGACGATTCCGGCCGACAGCCCGCGGCGCTTGGCTTCGAGCAAGAGGCTTCGCGGTTGACCATTGGCGGCGACGACCGGCTTTCCGTCCAGCATTCCGGCGTTGTTCCGCGGCACCTTCACGCCGTAGGCATGGGTGATGGCGCCGCCGTTGCTCGAGGCGGTCACCGAGTCGAGCATGTGGCCCTTGTAGGCGGCGATGTGGGGGAGCTTGTCCCAGTTCAGCTCGCCGTCCGGCCCGACGATGGCAAGGCGTGCGACGGCCCACCCGTTCGGTCCCTGCCCGTCAGGATGGATGAAGATGACGTTTCCGACCGGGGACTGGCCCTGTTGGGCCGAGACCCACCCTCCCAAAACAACGGCGGCCGCAACCGCGACGCCGGCGCCGATCGACTTTGCTTTCATCGATTCGCACAGTACCAGCCGTTCACGGCTTCTTAACACTCTTTGTCATCACCCGCCGGGCGGCGGTCGGATGTCCCTTGGTCCACCGGCAAACGTCGCGAGAGGGCGGGCTGCTCGACGAGGACGCCGAAGAAGGCTTGGGCGAGGGCCATGCGGCCCACCGCGTTCGGGTGGATGCGGTCCCAGGCGACCGCGGCCGCTAGTCCGCCGTCTCCAGCTCCTTGACGATTTCGCCGAGGAAGGCCTTGGCATCGCCGAAGAGCATCAGGGTCTTGTCCATGTGGTAGAGCTCGTTCTCGATTCCGGCAAACCCCGAGGACATCGATCTCTTGATCACCATGACGGTGCGGGCCTTGTCGACGTCCAAGATCGGCATGCCGTAGATCGGGCTCGACTTGTCGGTCCGGGCGGCCGGATTCGTGACGTCGTTGGCGCCGATGACGAGCGCCACGTCGGTCTGCGAGAACTCGGAGTTGATGTCCTCCATCTCGACCAGTCGGTCGTAGGGGATCTCCGCCTCGGCGAGCAGGACGTTCATGTGTCCCGGCATTCGGCCGGCAACCGGGTGGATCGCGAAGCGGACGTCGACTCCGCGGGCCGTAAGGATGTCGAAGAGTTCCCGAACCCGGTGCTGGGCCTGGGCGACCGCCATCCCGTATCCAGGAACGATCACGACCGAGTTGGCCGATTCGAGAAGAGCGGCCGCCTCTTCGGGACCGGCCGACCGGACCGGTTTCTTCTCCGCGACCGCGCCCTTGGCCGCCGGCTGGCCGAACGCCCCGAAAAGGACGTTGGAGAACGACCGGTTCATCGCCTTGCACATGATGATGGACAGAATGAGGCCCGACGAACCGTCGAGCGCTCCGGCCAGGATCAGGAGCTTGTTGTCCAGCACGAAGCCCATCGCCGAAGCGGAAAGGCCGGCGTAGGAGTTGAGAAGCGAGATGACGGTCGGCATGTCGGCCCCTCCGATCGGCAAGATCAGCAGGACGCCGAACACGAGCGACAGGACCAGCAGGGTGAGGTACGCGGGCGTGCGGGAGGGGTCGAGGACGACCAGGACGGCGGCGACGACCGCGATCCCAAACAGGGCGAAGTTGATCACGTTTTGGCCCCGGTACGTGAGGGGCCTCGTCGGGAGAATCTCCTGCAGTTTGCCGAACGCCATCAGCGATCCGGTGAAGGTGATCAGCCCGAGCAGGACCTCGAACGAGATCACGCTCATGTTGAAGGCGTTGAGGCGCTCGGGGTCGGTGGTGTTCCACAAGAAGTATTTGGCGGTGCCGACCAGGCCCACCGACAGACCGCCGAAGCTGTGGGAAAGCGCGGTCCGTTGGGGGACGGCGGTCATCGGCATGAGGAGAGCGATCGGAAGACCGATGACGGTTCCGATCGCCATGCAGACCAGAATCCAGTGGTAGTGGGCGATCTGCGGCAGCAGGAACGTCCCGAGAACGGCCAAGACCATTCCGATCTCGCCCGCTACCACGCCCCGTCGGGCGGTTTTCGGGTGGTTCATCCACTTGAGCGAGAGGATAAAGAGACCGGAACCGACCAGGTAGCTGATCTGGGTGACGCTGTGGGCCGCGGTCAGGTACTCGGTCTGCACGGCGGCGGCGCCGACCAAGGCCGGGAAGGCGAACGCGTGCGCCTTCGGCGCCTCCCGGGTTTTGAACATCCTCAGCATCCGATCCGTGATCACGAAGCCGGAGACGACGTTGATGGTCGAGGCGACGACGGCGAGAGCGCCCAAAACGGAACTGAGGGTGTCGTGCTGCTCGCCGAGGATCATCATGGCGGCGACGAGGCTGATCGCGGAGATCGCGTTCGTCAGCGACATGAGGGGGGTGTGCAGAAGAGGCGAAACGCGCCGGATGACTTCGAGGCCGACGAACGTCGCCAGCACGAAGACGAAGAGATTGGAGACGAGACTCTGGGTCATGCCCGCTCCCCCAGGTCGAGCATCTCGCGCAGGCGCGGGTGGACCACCTTGCCTCCGTCGGTCAGCAGGGTCTCGCGGATGATCTCGTCCTCGAGGTCGAGCTGGATCTCGCCGTTCCGGACGAGCAGGTTCAGGAACGTCGTCATGTTCTTGGAGTAGAGGGCGCTGGCGTGGAACGGCACGGTGGCGGGGAGGTTGGTCGGTCCGAAGACGCGGACTCCCCCCACCTCGACCACCTGGTCGGCGGCCGTCACCTCGCAGTTCCCGCCCCGCTCGGCGGCCAGGTCGACGACGATGCTTCCCGGCTTCATCCCGGCCACCGCTTCCTTTGTGACGAGGAGCGGCGACTTGCGTCCCGGCACCAGGGCGGTGGTGATGACGATGTCGTTTTCGGCGCAGACTTTGGCCAGGGCCTTGCGCTGAAGCCGGTAGAAATCCTCGTCCATCGCCTTGGCGTAGCCGCTCTTGTCCTGCGCTCCTTCGGCTTCCAGACCGAGATCGACGAATCGGGCGCCCAGGCTCTCGACCTGTTGGCGGGTATCGGGGCGGATGTCGTAGGCGCTCACCACGGCTCCGAGCCGGCGGGCGGTCGCGATCGCCTGGAGTCCGGCGACTCCCGCTCCGACGATGAGGACGCGGGCGGGCGTGATCGTCCCCGCCGCCGTCGTCATCATGGGCATCACTTTGGGCACCTCGGCGGCGGCCAGGAGAACCGCCTTGTATCCCGCCAGGTTCGACTGACTGCTCAGAACGTCCATCGACTGGGCCCGGGTGATGCGGGGCAGCAGTTCGAGGGCGAACGCCCGGATGCCCTCGCTGGCGGCGGCCGAAACCGGCTCCGGGTCGGACAACGGGTCGAGCATCCCGACGAGGGTCGTGCCGAACCGGTACTCCGCGAGGTCGCGACCGAGGCCGGGCAGGTTCGCGCCGAGGGCGCGGACGCAGGCGACGATGTCGCTCTTCTCGAAGAGGACGACCCGGTCGTCGATCTGGGCGCCGGCCGCGCGGTAGGCGTCGTCCGAATATCCGGCCGCCACGCCGGCCCCGGTTTCGATACGAACCTGAAGTCCGGCCTTGACCAGGCCCGGAACGGCGTTGGGTACGAGGGCGACCCGGCTTTCGCCGGGAAAGGTCTCACGAGGGACTCCGATGGTCATCGCGTCTTGCCGGCGTCGGGACCCATGCTCCCGACGCTCCCTGGGTTGGCCCTCGGCGGCCCCCGCCGGAAGCGCCCTCGCGGCCTACGGGTTCTGCTAGAGTAGCACGTTCGCGAGCACGCTTTCGCGCGATCAGGAAGTCGGCCGATCGACCGAACCGAGGCGCCGGACAAATTCCCGCATGGCTTCCGGCAGGTGTCGCATCGGTTCGATCCCCGCCGCCCGGAGCTTCTCGCCGCTGAGGACGCTGTAGGCCGGTCGCACGGCCGGGGTGGGCCAGTCTTCGGTCGCGATCGGGTCGATGATGGGTTCGGGTTCGCCGGGGTGGAACTGGTCCCGGTAGGCGCGGATGGAGTAGTGGGCCAGAGCGTGCCAGCTCATCGAGTCGGGACCGGCGGTGTGGTACACGCCGGGAGGCAAGTCCCGCTCCGCCATCTCCCGGAGGGTCCGCGCCAGGTCCCCCGTGTAGGTCGGAGACCCGATCTGGTCCGCGACCACCCGGAGCTTCTTGCCCGCCCGCCACGCCCGGATCATCGTTTTCGGGAACGACGAACCGTTCGGACCGAACAGCCAGGCGGTTCGGGCGACGATGGTGCCGGGGTTGGCCTCCATCGCGGATCGCTCGCCGGCGAGCTTCGAGCGGCCGTAGACCCCGAGGGGCAGCGCGGGGTCCGATTCCACGTACGGCGTGCGCTTGTTCCCGTCGAAGACGAAGTCGGTACCGATCTGCAGGAACCTCATGCCCGCGATGAGGCACGCCCGCGCGAGGTATCCGGGACCGAGGCCGTTGACCGCGGTCGCCAGGTCCGGTTCGGTTTCCGCCTTGTCGACGGCGGTGTAGGCGGCGCAGTTGATGCACCAGTCGAACCGGTGCCCGGCGACGTGCCCGAGAAACGAGGCGACCGACTCGGCCCTGGTGATGTCGATGTCGCCGATATCCAGGGGGAGGACGCGGTGGCCGGAGGATTGGAACTCCGCCACCACATCCGAGCCGAGCATTCCCTGCGATCCGACGACGACGACGTTCATGGTGTTGGCCTTCCCGCCTGCATGGAGTGTACGGCGAATCGACC